>JBCAYL010000001.1:1800000-2100000 GCA_038533575.1 Pseudomonadota bacterium
CGAGCCCACCGGCAACCTCGATGGCGCCAACGGGACGGCGATCACCGACCTTCTCTTCGGGCTGCAGGAGCGCCACGGGGCGACGCTCGTGCTCGTCACGCATTCCCCTGAACTCGCGGAGAAATGCTCTCGCGTGGTCCAGCTCCGTGACGGGCGTATCGAAGATGCGGAGCAGGCGTTGGAAGCGGCGCAATGAGCCTCGCGCTGACCTTCGCGCGCCGCGAGCTGCGCACCGGGCTGCACGGCTTCGGCATCTTTCTGGCCTGTCTTGCCCTGGGCGTGGCGGCCATCGCCGCCGTGGGCTCGGTGCGCGCCTCTATCGAGGCCGGATTGGCGCGGGAAGGCTCCGCTCTTCTCGGCGGAGATGCCGAGATCGAATTCACCTACCGCTTCGCCACCGAGGAAGAGCGCGCCTGGATGGAAGACCGCGCGCTCGCCGTCTCGGAGATCGTGGATTTCCGCTCCCTCGCGGTGGCCGAGGTGGACGGCGTGACGGAGCGGGGCCTCACGCAGGTTAAAGCTGTCGACAGCGCCTACCCCCTCATTGGCACCGTGGAGCTCGACCCCGCGCAGTCGCTGGATGCCGCGCTTGCTGATCAGGGCGCGGTGATGGAGCGGGTGCTGGCAGATCGCATGGGTCTCGCCGTGGGAGATACCTTTGCCCTCGGCACGCAGGATTTCACGCTCGCGGGCACCATCCTCAACGAGCCAGACAGCTCCGCCGGGGGCTTCGGCCTTGGGCCACGGACGCTTGTGCTCCGTACCGATCTCGCCAATTCGGGCCTGCTCGAGCCAGGTACGCTCTTCTCCTCGAAATACCGGCTCGACTTGCCCGAAGGCGCGGATCTCGCCGCTCTCGAAGAAGAAGCCGAGGCCCGCTTTTCCGAAAGCGGCCTTCGCTGGACAGACGCGCGCAACGGCGCGCCGGGGATCTCGGAGTTCGTGGACCGCCTCGGCGCCTTCCTCATCCTCGTGGGCCTCTCTGGCCTCGCCGTGGGGGGCGTCGGTGTCTCCGCGGCAGTCCGCGCCTACCTCGCCACGAAGACCTCCGTCATCGCCACGCTCCGGACGCTCGGCGCATCGCGGCGGGTGATCTTCCAGACCTACTTCATCCAGATCGGCATCCTCACCGTCATCGGTCTTGCCATCGGGCTCGTGCTCGGCGCGGTGCTGCCCCTCGTCTTTGCGCCCATAATAGAGGCCCGGCTACCGGTGCCTGCAAGCTTCGGCATCTATCCCGGCCCGCTCCTCGAGGCCGCGGTCTATGGCCTTCTCGCCGCGCTGATCTTCACGCTCTGGCCCCTCGCGCGCGCGGAAGAGATCCGCCCCGCTGCGCTCTTCCGGGATGCGCTTTCGAGCGGCTCGGTCCTTCCGGGCATCCGCTACCTCTTGGCGACGGCCATCCTCGCCGCCGCGTTGGTGGGCACGGCGGCCTTCTTCTCCGAGACGGTCTGGCTGACGCTCTGGACGGCGGGCGGCATCCTGGGCGCGCTTGTCGTCCTCGCGCTTTCCTCGATCCTCATCCGTTTTGCGGCCAAGCGCATGGCGGCCACCCGCGCCGCGCGCGGGCGCACGGCACTCCGCCTTGCGCTCGGGGCCATCGGCGGCCCGCGGGAGGAGGCGGCCTCCGTCGTTCTCTCCCTCGGGCTCGGCCTCTCTGTCCTCGCTGCGGTGGGCCAGATCGACGGCAATCTGCGCGGCGCCATCACGGGGGAGCTGCCGGATGTGGCGCCGTCCTACTTTTTCGTCGACATCCAGAACGATCAGCTCGAGGGCTTCCGCGAACGGCTCGATAATGACCCCGAGGTGAGCCGGGTGGACAGCGCGCCCATGCTCCGCGGGATCATCACCCGCATCAACGGGCAGCCCGCCGCGGAGGTGGCCGGCAACCATTGGGTGCTCGAAGGCGATCGCGGCGTGACCTATTCCACGGACGTCCCCGGCAACACCCGCGTGACGGCGGGCGAGTGGTGGGAACCCGATTACAGCGGGCCGCCCCAGATCTCCTTTGCCGCCGAGGAAGCTGCCGAGATGGGGCTCGAGCTCGGCGACGAGATGACGATCAACATCCTCGGGCGCGATATCACGGGCACCATCACGTCCTTCCGGGAGGTGGACTTCTCCAATGCGGGCATCGGCTTCATCCTCTCGATGAACCCGGGCGCGCTGGCCGGCGCGCCCCACACCCACATCGCCACGGTCTATGCGAGCGAGGCCGCCGAGGCGCCGATCCTGCGCGATCTCGCGAGCCAGTACCCCAACATCACGGCGATCCGCGTGCGCGACGCCATCGACCGCGTGGCGGACCTCCTCGGCGGGCTGGCGGCGGCCACGTCCTACGGCGCGTCGGCGACGCTGCTCACGGGCTTTCTCGTCCTCATCGGAGCGGCTGCCGCGGGCCAGCGCGCGCGCACCTACGAGGCCGCGATCCTGAAGACGCTGGGCGCATCCCGCGCCGCGATCCTCAGGAGCTTCGCCTGGCGCTCCACCATCCTCGGCCTCGGCGCAGGCATCGTGGCGCTCATCGCGGGCGCACTCGGCGGCTGGGCCGTCAGCCACTACATCTTCGAGACGGACTACGTCCTGATCTGGGACAACGCGCTCGCCATCATCGCGGCAGGCATCGTCACGACGCTCGTGGCCGGCCTCGCCTTCGCCCTCGGCCCGCTCGCCGCGCGACCAGCGCAAGTCCTCCGGGCCCGGGAGTGATCCCCGCTTGATGGAAGTCTTCGGCTACGGGTCGCTCGTGAACCGCCGCACGCAGGATTTCGGCGGCACGCGGCTGACGCTCTCGGGCTGGCGACGCGTCTGGGTGACGACCGCGGCGCGGCCCGCGGCCTTCCTCTCCGTCGAGCCCCATGACGCCGAGATCGAGGGGCTGAGTTTCGCGGTGCCGGAGGTGGATCTCCCCGGGCTCGACGCCCGCGAGGCGCAGTATGACCGGCTGCCGCGCGAGGGCGGCGTGGTCTATTCCGTCCCCGCGCGCAACAAGACCGAGGGGCAGGCTCCGATCCTCCGCAGCTATCTGGACGTCGTGCTGCAGGGCTATTTCATCGAGTTTGGCGCGGCGGGCATAGATCGCTTCATGGCCACCACCGCCTCTTGGGAGCGTGGCATCCTCGACGACCGGGCCGCGCCGATCTATCCGCGCGCCCAAGTGCTGACTCAGGCCGAAACCTCCCGCTTTGACGCGCTTCTCGCCTCAATACCGGTGATTGAAAAGACGTAGGAGCCGCATCTGCCGCTCCACCGGAGGCGAGGTATCCACCGCCTCCGCCCGCGCCCGCCGTTGCACCACGAGCGTGAGCCCCACGGCCACCGCGGCAAAGATCGCGCCGCCCACCGCCTGCCCGATCAAGACACCCTCCGCCCCGAGCCATGCCGCGCCGAGGATGACGAAGGGGATAGTGCCGAGCGTGTGCCGCCCCCAGTTCACCCATGTCGAGTAGAACGGGTGTCCCAGGTTGTTGAAGGAGGCGTTGGTGACGAAGATCACCCCGTTGAAATACCACATGAGCGCGAGCGGCCCGCAGAAGAGGAAAAGCAGATCCCGCGCCACGCCGGTCGCAGAGAAGAGATCCGCGATAGGCCCTCGCGCGAGGAAGAGCAGCCCCGCGACCACGACCACCACGAGGGCGGCAAAGAGCAGCCCCTCCTTCAGCGCGCGCTCCACCCGGTCGAATTGCTTGGCCCCGTAATTCTGCCCGATGATCGGGCCGATTGCGCCGGACAGCGCGAAAAGAATGCCGAACGAGACCGGCACGAGCCGGGAGATGATCGCCATTCCGGCCACGGCATCCTCCCCGAACTCCGCCATGGCGCGCGTGACATAGGCCTGCCCCACGGGGGTCGCGAGCTGCGTAAGAATGGCCGGGAAGGCGATGATGGCCAGTGGGCTGAGATCGCGCGCAAGGCAGGCCGTGGTGGGCTTTGCGAGGCCTTGGTGAAAGAGGATGACGGGCCTCAGTGCCACCGCGGCGAGCGCCACGCGAGAACAGACCGAGGCGATGGCCGCGCCGGTCAGCTCGAGATCGAGCCCGAAGATCAGGATCGGATCGAGCACCGCGTTGACGGCGCCCGCCACGATGGTGGCCATCATGGAGCGCCGCGCATCCCCGTAGGCCCGCAGGATCGCGCCGCCCATCATCCCGATCATCAGGAGCGGGAGGGACGGCACGATGATCCTGAGATAGGTGGTGGCAAGCTCGAGGGTCGCGCCCGAGGCGCCGACGAGGCGCGCAAGCGTCGGCACGTTGATCCAGACGAGCGCGGCGAAGACGGAGGCAAAGACAACGCCCCAGATGAGCGACGAGGTCGCCTTCTGCTTGGCGAGCTCTTCATCACCCGCACCGTTCGCGCGCGCCACGAGCGCGCCGCAGGCGATGGCCATGCCGATCCCGAATGACGACGTGAAAAAGAGGATCGCGCCAGCATAGCCGATGGCCGCCGCGAGCTCCTCTTTCCCCAGCATGGAGATGAAGAGCATGTCCACGAAATCGACGAGGAAGATCGCCATAAGCCCGATCGAGGCCGTGAACGACATCACCGAGATGTGGCGGAAAAGGCTACCGGTCAGGAATTTCGCGGAAGCCTCTGCCATGGGATCACCCTTTTGCGCGGATCACCTGCATGAGTGGCAGGACCGCCGCCATGTCAGGGCCATGACTTTGTCCTGTCAAAGCTTTTCTGAGCGGCTGGAAAAGGCCCTTGCCCTTCCGCCCCGTCTTTTCCTTCACCTCCGCGGTCCAGGCGCCCCAGGTCTCCGGGCCGCGCTCTTCGGGGAGCAGGGCCAGGGCCTCGACGATGAACGCGCGATCCTCCTCTTCGATGAGCGGCTCGGCGCCGTCGCGCAGGAGGGCCCACCAGCCCTCCAGGTCGTTGAGCGTGGTGATGTTTTCGCGAATGGCCGACCAGAAGGGCTCCGCCTTGTCCGTGGGCACGCCCGCACGCGCGATGGCCGGGGCCACCGCCTCGAAGGGCTGGCCATGAAGGTAACGGGCCGTGAGCGGATAGAGATCATCCGCGTCGAACTTGGTCGGCGCGCTGCCGAACTTGGAAAGGTCGAAGCCCGCCGCGAGGTCATCGAGCGAGGCGTGCAGCTCCACCGGGTCCGACGAGCCGAGCCGCGCCATCAGCGACAGGAGCGCCGGCGGCTCCACCCCGGCCTCGCGCAGATCGCGCAGCGCCAGTGTGCCGAGCCGCTTTGAGAGCGCCTCGCCCTGCGCCCCGGTCAGGAGCGAATGGTGCGCGAATGCCGGCGGCTCGAAGCCCAGCGCGCGGATCATCTGGATCTGTGTGGCCGTGTTCGTCACATGGTCGGAGCCGCGGACGACATGGGTGATCCCCATCTCTGTGTCGTCCACCACGGAGGCCAGCGTATAGAGCACCTGCCCGTCGCCGCGAATGAGCACCGGGTCCGAGACCGAGGCCGCATCGATGGAGAGATCACCGAGGATCCCGTCGGTCCACGTGATGCGCTCCCAATCGAGTTTGAAGCGCCAATGCCCGCTCCGCTCTGCGCGCAGCGCGTCCTTCTCTGCGTCGCTAAGCGCCAGTGCCGAGCGGTCGTAGACCGGCGGCTTGCCCATGTTGAGCTGTTTCTTGCGCTTGAGATCGAGCTCTGTGGGCGTTTCGAAGGCCTCGTAGAGCCGCGCCATCCCGCGCATCTTGTAGGCGGCCTCGGCGTAGCGGTCGAGCCGTTTCGACTGGTATTCGATCCGGTCCCATCCGATCCCCAGCCATTCCAGATCGCGCTGGATCGCATCCACGTATTCCTGCTTGGACCGCTCGGGATCGGTGTCGTCGATGCGCAGGATGAAGGTGCCCCCGGCGCGGCGCGCGATGAGGTAATTCATGAGCGCGGGCCTGAGATTGCCGATATGCAGGTAGCCCGTGGGCGAGGGTGCAAAGCGCGTGGTGGTCATGGAAGGGCCTCCTTGAGCGCTGCGATGTCTCACTTTGGGCAGACGGTGTCCAGTATCAGGTCGGCACGACTGGGTACTTCTCGGACAGGTCCTTCAGGCCCGTGCGCACCAGCTCCTCGAGCACGTCGAGGTCGATATCGGCGAGCTTCGTCACGTAGAGACAGGCCGACCCGGTCTTGTGCTTGCCGAGCCGCGCGAGGATCGAAGCGTAATCCTGGTAGCCCGGCATGATGTAGATCGATTGGTTGGCCTTGCGGGGAGAGAAGCCGGTGGCAAGCATGTCTCCCTCCCGCCCGCTTGCGTAGCGGTAGTGGTAGCTCCCGTAGCCGATCAGCGAGGGCCCCCACATGCGCGCCTGCCAGCCAGTCACGCGGGTGAACATGGCATGCAGCACCTCGGCATCGGCGCGGCGGGTGGGGTGCTCAACGGCGGCGATGAATGCCTCGGGCGAGGCATCGGTCATCGCAGTTTTGTTATCTGCCACGGGGGTCTCCTCTGCAGGGGCGCACAGGACGCGGCGGAACGCCGCTCTACCTCCAAGCTACCATAGTTCAGCAAGGATCTCATCCATGGCTCTCTCCCGTCGCTCTCTCCTCGCCTCCGCTGCCGCCGCGCCACTCCTGCCGCTCGCCGCGACCGCCACCGCTGGCGGCCACGCCGCGACCGCACCACAGAATGTCGCTCGGACGTTCGCGGTGGGGGACTTCACGGTGACGACGCTCCTCGCGGGCTCCGGTGTCCGCGACGAACCTCAAGGCACGTTCGGGATGAATGTCAGCGCCGAGGAATTCGCCGAGGTCTCCGCTGCGAATTTCATCTCGTCTGAAAGCTACGTGGGCTCGTTCACGCCCGTCGTGGTGCAAACAGGCTCGGAGACGATCCTCTTCGATACAGGCCTGCCCGGCGACGGGGTGCCGAGCGCGCTGGTCAGCATGGGCCTCGCACCGTCGGACATCACCCATGTCGTGCTCACCCACATGCATCCCGACCATATCGGCGGGATGACGAATGACGCGGGCGAGGTCTATACCAACGCCGCCTACGTCACCGGTCGCGTGGAGTACGATTTCTGGAACGGCAGCGACAACCGCATCGGGCAGGCCATGGCCACGAAGGTGACGCCCTTCGCCGAGCGGATGACCTTCCTCGAGGACGGTCAGGACGTGCGCGGCGGCATCACGGCGATGGCCGCCTTCGGCCACACGCCAGGGCACATGGCCTACATGATCTCGTCAGGCGACGATCAGCTCTTGATCACTGCGGACATGGCCAATCACCACGTCTGGTCGCTGGCCAATCCGGATTGGGAAGTGCGCTTTGACGGGGACAAGGACGCCGCAGCCGCCACGCGGCGCCGGGTGCTGGGCATGCTGGCCGCAGATCGCATCCCGATGGCGGGCTATCACATGCCGTTCCCGGCAGTGGGCTACGTGGAGACCGATGGAGACGGCTTCCGCTGGACACCCGTCACCTACCAGATGATGCCGTCTTAGAGCACGTGCACCTTGGCGGCGGCGCCTTTTGGCGCCGCATCCTCGGCGTGCTTCGTCAGGGCACGGGCATCGACGTCCGCAAAGCGCGGCACCCCGAGTTGGCCCAGGGCGCGTTCGAGTTCGAGCGTGAGAATGTCCCAGGCCCGCGCTGCCCCTGCAGCGCCACCCGCCCCAACGCCGTAGGCCAGAGCGCGACCGGCCAGCACGAAATCCGCGCCCCGCGCCTTCGCACGCAAGATATCGGCCCCGCGCCGGATGCCACTGTCCAGAAGGACGCTCACGCGCCCTCCGACAGCCGCAGAGATCGGGGGGAGGGCCTCGATCGTGGGCGGCCCGAACGCCACCTGCCGCCCGCCGTGATTGGACACGATGATCCCGTCACAGCCCAGCTCCGCACAGCGCAGCGCGTCGTCCGGATGAAGAATGCCCTTCACGAGGAGCTTTCCCTTCCATCGCGACCGCAACTTGGCGAGATCGTCCCACTTGAAGGACGGGGTGATCAGCGTCTTCTGCACGTCTGCATATGACGTGGCCGCCTTCAGCAGGTCGGCATAGTTGGCGATATTGGGCTTCCCGTGAAGCAGACTGAGGAGTGACCAATAGGGTTTCCCCGCGAGCTGCATCAGAACGTCGGGCGTGAACTTGAAAGGCACGCTCAGCTGATTGCGGATGTCGCGATCTCGCTTTCCCGCCGCGGGCACGTCCGCTGTCACGATCATGACGTCGTAGCCCGCCGCCTCCGCGCGGCTCACGAGGCCCTCGGTGACGCTCGCATCCCCCGACACGTATAGCTGAAACCACCCATGGCCGTCTGCCGCCTCGGCCAGCTCCTCCAGCGTGGTGGAGGCCGCCGAACTCGCGCAATAGGGGACATTCTGGCGCGCGCAAAGCCGCGCCAACATCCTGTCTGCATCGGGCCAGAAGGCGTTGAGCATGCCGATGGGCGCCATGCCAAAGGGCGCGTCGAAGCGCATCCCGAGCACCTCGGCGCTCATGTCGATCTGGCCCACGTCCTGCATGTAGCGTGGCGTGAGCTCGACCTCCTCGAAGGCCTCGGAATTGCGGCGCAGGTTGCGCTCGCTCTCCGCGCCGCCATCCACGAGATCAAAGGCAAAGCGCGGAATCCGCGCCTTGGCCCGCGCCCGCAGGTCGTCGATGGAAGCGGCGCGATCGAGACCCATCAGTTCGACCAGCCGCCGTCGACGTTGATCGCCTGGCCGGTCGTGAAGGCGGCCATGGGACTGGCAAGATAGGCCACCATTTCCGCGATCTCCTCGGGCGTGCCGAAGCGGCCCATGGGCTGGCGCGCGGTGAAGGCCTTGTGCGCGGCGTCGTAATCGCCCGTGGCGCGCAGCCGCTCCTGCAGCGAGGGGCTCTCGACCGTGCCCGGGCAGATCGCATTACAACGGATACCCTCGCCGACGAAGTCCGCCGCGATCCCCTTTGTCATGCCAATGATCGCAGCCTTCGAGGCGCCATAGGCAAAACGGCGCGGCGCGCCCTTCACGCTCGAGACGACCGAGGCGATGTTGATGATGGAGCCGCCGCCCGCCGCCTGCATCCCGGGCAGGACGGCCTTGATGAGGCGAAACATCGCCTTCGCGTTGAGGTCGAAGGACCGGTCCCAGACGGCATCGTCGCAATCGAGGATCGTGCCGTCATGGACCCAACCCGCGCAATTGACGAGGACATCGATAGGCCCGTGCTCTTCCACAAGGGCCGACACGGCCTTCGCGTCGGTCACATCGAGCTTCCGCGCCGTGATCCCACCCTGCTGTGAGGCGAGGCTTTCGACCGCGTCCGCGTCGATATCCGTGGCGATCACGGTCGCGCCGCGGGCCGCCAGCGTCTCGGCCGAGGCGCGCCCGATGCCCGCCCCCGCCGCCGTCACCAGCGCCGTCTTTCCATTCAAGTCTTGGCTCATCTTCAGTCCTTCATCGTGCGAGCCAGCCGCCATCGACGGCCAGGACGCTTCCATGGCAGTAGCGCGCCGCATCCGACGCGAGGAACACGGCGGCGCCCGCCATCTCCCCGGGCTCTGCAAAGCGTCCCGCCGGGATCCGGTCAAGGAGTGCCTTGGAGCGCTCGGGATCGTCGCGCAGAGCCTGCGTGTTGTCAGTGGCGGTGTAGCCCGGCGCGATCGCGTTCACATTGACACCCTGCCCCGCCCATTCATTGCAAAGCGCCCGCGTCAGTCCGATCACCGCGTGCTTCGACGCTGCATAGGCCGGGACCATGAGCCCCCCCTGAGCGCTGAGTACGGAAGACACGATCACGATCTTGCCGCCGCCCTCGGCCACCATGTGCCGACCGGCGGCCTGGCTCAGGAGCCACACGGAATCCAGGTTGACCGACATCACCCGGCGCCAGTCGTCCTCGCCAAAGTCCACCGAGGGCGCGCGATGGATGATGCCCGCGTTGTTCACGAGAATGTCGAGCCCGCCGAGCGCGTCCTTCGCGAAGTCCACGACCTTGGCCGCCGCTGCCGCGTCCATGCCATCGAAGTCGGCCTGGACCGCCGCAGCCTCCGACCCGTGGGAGGAGATCTTGTCGAGCACCGCTTCGGGGGCGTGGCTTCTGTAGGTGAGGGCCACATCGGCCCCCGCGGCGGCGAGGCCGAGGGCGATGCCCTCGCCGATCCCCGTCGCGCCGCCGGTGACGAGCGCGCGTTTGCCCGTCAGGTCGAATGGTCCTGCCATCTCAGTACCGGTTGGCGATGGGCAGGTCCTCCGCGGGGAAGAGCGAGATGACCTCGCAGCCCGTCTCCGTCACCACGACCTCCTCTTCGATCCGCGCGGCGGAATAGCCATCGGTGGCGGGGCAATAAGTCTCGAGCGCAAATACCATGCCGGTCTTGATCTCCATCGGGTGATCGAGGGAGATCGCGCGGCTGATGATCGGCCGCTCGTGGAGCGCGAGGCCAAGCCCGTGCCCGAACTGAAGCCCGAAGGCCGCGTCCTCATTGGGGAAACCGAGCGACTCCGCCGTGGGCCAGACCTCGGCGACCTTATCGGTGGTCACGCCGGGCTTGATCATGGCGATGGAGGCGTCAATCCACTCGCGCGCCTTCACATAGGCATCATTCTGCGAGGGCGTCGCGCGACCCACATTGAAGGTGCGGTAGTAGCAGGTCCTATACCCTTGGTATGATTGCAGAATATCGAAGAAGCACTGATCGCCCGGGCGAATGAGCCGGTCCGTGAAGTTGTGTGGGTGCGGGTTGCACCGCTCGCCCGAGATCGCGTTGATCGCCTCCACATCGTCGGAGCCCATCTCGTAGAGCAGCTTGTTGGACAGCGCGACGATATCGTTCTCGCGCACGCCCGGTTTCAGCTCCTCATAGATCATGTGGTAGACGCCATCGACCATGGAGGCCGCCTGCGTCAGGAGCTGGATCTCGTCCCAGTTCTTGATCTCGCGCGCGGCCAGCATGATCTGCTGCCCGTCGACGACGTTGATCCCCTCCTCGCGCAGCGCGTGGAACATCGCCGTCTCGGCATAGTCGACGCCCACAGGCATATCCGCCATGCCGGCATCTTTGATGAGCTCGGCGATCATCTTGGCGTATTTGCGCATGAGGCCGAATTCCGGCGGGATCGTCCCGCGCATCCCCACGACGCCCGCGAGGCAATGATCTGGCTCGAGCCAGTCCGAATAGCGCTGGTGGTGCACCGCCGCCGAGCCGAAATCCCAGACATAGGGGCTGTCATCGCCCGTCAGCAGGCAGAAGCGGCACATCTTGTCCCGTTCCCATTCGCCGATCTTCGTGGCGGAAACGTAGCGGATGTTGTTGACGTCAAAGAGCAGGAGCGACCCCGCATTCGACGCCGCAAGCGATTGCCGCGTCCGCGCAAGGCGATAGCGGCGCAAGCGGTCGTGATCGATCCGGCGCTCGAAATCGACAGAGGTGTGGCCCCAGGCGGGGATCTTGTCGCGCCACTCCCAGTTCGGCTCGAGATCCTGGGGCGTGAGCATATTGGGCTTGAGTGCAAGGTTCATGGTGCTCTCCTTTCAGGCGCGATGAGGCGCGCCCGGGGTAAGGGGGAAAGAGGGGGACGGGGCCTACTTCGTGACCCATCCGCCATCGACGGAGATCATCTGGCCGGTCATGTAATCGCTGTCGGACGAGACGAGGAAGGCAGCCGTCCCAGTGATGTCCTTGGGGTAGGACACCCTTTTGATGACGAGGTTGTTCTCTACGATGTCGTCGTAGGCCTGCCCCTCGCGCTCCTTGAAGCCGATCTCGATGAGGTCCTTGTCGAGCTGCTCCCAGAGCGGGGTGATGACGACGCCGGGCGCGTAGCCGTTAACGGTGATGTTGTGCTCCGCAAGGCCCAGGGCGCCGCATTCGGTGAGCGCGAGGCACCCGTATTTCGACGTACAGTAGACGGTGACATCCACCAGCGGCTTCCGGGAGGCGATCGAGCCCACGTTGATGAGCTTGTAGGGATAGTCCCGCTTGCCCTGGGCGATCATCTGCTTGGCGGTCTCCTGCATGCCGAGCCACATCGCCTTGGTGTTGACGTTCATGATGAGGTCCCAGTTGTCCTCATCGATATCCATGAAGAAGCGGGGCTTGTTGAGGCCAGCATTAAAGAGGCCGACATTGATCTCGCCAAAGGCTTCGACCGTCGCGGCCACGGCTGCGGCGTTGTCCTCGCGCTTGGTGACATCCATCTTCACGGCCACGGCCTTACCGCCGCCGGCCTTGTTGATGCGATCCGCGACCTCCTGTGCCTCTTCGAGGTTGAGATCACCGAGGCAGACATTGGCTCCTTGCGCCGCGAAATGCTCCGCATTGGCTGCGCCCATCCCGCGGGCGGCGCCCGTGATCAGGATGTTTTTTCCGCTCAGTCGCGTGGTGTCCATTGTCTTTCCTCCGAGTTGGTCTCACGGGCCTTTCGCCCTGTTATCGATGAGCGCCTGAGCACGGGCCTCGGCCCGCTCGAGCGCGTCTTGAGGCGGGATGATCCCGCGCAGCATGTCGTGAAATTCCTCGCCGAAGACCTGCGCGATCTCAGCGATCTCAGGCACGGGTGGGCGCGGCCAGAACTGCAGCTCGTCACGCCATGACATGCCATCGACCGCGTCGAAAATCGGCGAGGCACGCCGCACTTCCGGGTCCGCGGCCACGGAGTAGCGCGCATTGGTGCGGCTCCCGTTCTGGACGTAAAGCTTCTGTGCTTCGCGCGAGGTGAACATCGTGAGCGCTTCGACAGCATCCGCCACGCGCTCTGGGGCGAGATTGGCTGGGATGCCGAGCACGTACCCGCCCACGGGGGCAACCTGCGGCACGCCCGGCGCCGCCGGATGCGGGAGATAGCCCGTCTGACCCGCGGCGGGGGAGCTTTCGTCGAGCTCGAAATAGGGTGCGAGCAAGGTGTAGCCGTAAGCCATGGCCACGGAGCCCGCCGCATAGGGCCGAACTCGCTCGTACCAGGACATCGAGAGAATATCGGGCGGCGAGTATTTCAGCAGCTCCAGAAGAAACTCCGCAGCGCGTAGACCGTTCTCGGTATTGAGCGTCACGCGATAATCGCCTGCCGCAAGGCGTTCCGTATCGAACCCGCCAGCGATTTCATCGAGGTCGAGGATCGGCTGTCCGTGATCCGCCATGACCATCATCACCGTGTGCCCGAGCGCCGTGCCGCGCGCGGCATTCCACGCGATCCCGAACTGGCCGCGGCGCGGCTCGTGGAACGTTCTCGCCGCATGGAGTAGTGCGTCCGTCGTGGCCGGCGGCTCGATGCCGGCAGAGGCAAAGAAATCGCGCCGGTAAAAGAGGAGCTCAGGCGTCGTCTGGGCCGGCACGCCATAGGGCCGCCCGCCCCAATGGGCTCCTTGCCAGCCCGCCGTGTGGAAATCGGCGGGATCCAGGCGCTCTATGTCCATCACGTCCTCGAGCGGGGTCAGGATTCCCGCCTCCGCAAACTCGCCGATCCACGGGAGATCGACTGCGATGATGTCGTAACGGCTCGTGGGGCGCGCGGCGTTGCGCTTCGCCTCTTCACGCAGCCGATCGATGGAAAAGGCGCGCTGGTGGATCGTCGTGCCCACGGATTGCTCGAACTGCCGCTTGAGCTGATCCATCACCATGAAGGTGGGATCGCCATGGACAAGGACGCGCACGCCGCCCGCGAGACGCAGCGGTTCGGGGCGGACGCTCAGGGGCGGGATGGATTGCGCGCGCGCATAGCTGCCGCCGAAGTAATAGTCCTGCGCCTCGGTCGCCTCTTGCCCCTGCCAGAAATGCTGCTCAGCGATGCGCCGCACGCGGCTTCCCAGCTGAGTCCACTGGGACAGCATGGCATCGCTCGGATGCATCGAGAATGTCTTGCCCGTTTTCGTGCGCGGACGCTGCTCGATGAGCCCGGCCTCGATCATGTCCTTGAGGCGGCGGTTTGCGGTGGCGTAGGGCACGTGGCTCGCGCCGATGAGCGCCGTCGGCGTGATGATCTTGCCTTCGAAATGCCCCCGCAAGAGATGCAGGGCCATTCGCAGGTGGGCATTGGGCGGGCTCAGGTCGAACACGTCGTCAAGCTCATCGGACAGCGCATCGAGGAAGCTCAACATCTCGAGGGTGTGGGCTTGCGATCCTGCCCCCGACGCTGCGATGGCGACCTTGCTATGTCCGGTGGCGACGTCCATGCTTGAACTGAGTGCTTGTCCTTTGGGCAGTTTCGACAGCGGCGAAGAATGATCCGTTTCGGATATTTTTTCCGCGAGCGCTTTGGTGCTCATCTCATAGGCCTCCACAATCATCAAAATGCTGATCAGTCCGTATCGAGATTAAATCCAAAATGGATTTTTTTATATCCATAATGAGAGTAATCA
Organism: Pseudomonadota bacterium; assembly: GCA_038533575.1. Classification (NCBI taxonomy): domain Bacteria; kingdom Pseudomonadati; phylum Pseudomonadota; species Pseudomonadota bacterium. The sequence goes on from JBCAYL010000001.1 coordinate 1,814,252, forward strand.
CCCACTGCCGGGGCCGTTAAAGGCTGCACGCTGAGGTGGTGACTGCAGGGCTGATGGAATCGGCCCCGCTCTGGTCAAAAAGAATCAAAACTGAAAGTTCTTGGGAGGAACTCAGCATGAAGACCACGACCACTCTCGCAGCCAGCACCGCCCTCGCCCTGTTGGGTACGGCTGCCGCGGCCGAGACATTCAAAATCGGCATCACGCAGAACAACGTGGGCGTCGACAGCTATCAGACGACGTATGAGCAGGCGTTCATCGCCGCAGCCGACGCCAACCCGGATGTCGAGACCGTCGTGCTCGATGCTGGTGGGGACGTCGCCCGCCAGATCGCACAGATGGAAGACCTCATTCAGCAGGAAATGGATGCGATCATCATCTGGCCGACCAACGGCGAGGCCGTCATCCCCGCCGTGCGCAAGGCGAGCCAGGCCGGCATCCCCGTCATCGTGACCAACTCCAACATCGCCGAGCAAGGCTTTGACTTCGTCGCGTCCTTCTCCGGGCCCGACAACATCACGCAAGGCGCGCGGTCGGCAGAGATCATGTGCGAGCGCTTCACCGCCCTCGGCATCGAGAACGAAGCGCGCGTCGTCCAGATTTCCGGCCAGCCGGGCTACACCACCGCCATCGAGCGCGCGAAGGGCTTCGAGGATCGCCTTCCCGAGGTGTGCCCGAACGTCACCCTCGTGGAGACGCAGCCCGGTGACTGGAACCGCGAGAAATCCCAGCAGGTCATGGAAGCCTTCCTCGTGAAGTATGACGACATCGACGGCGTCTATTCCGGTGACGACAACATGGGCGTGGGTGCCCTGAACGCAGCCCGGGCCGCGGATCGTGCGGGCGAGATCGTCTTCGTCGGCGCCACCAACTTTGCCGTGGGCTACGACGCCATGGCGGCTGGCGACTACTGGGGCTCGATCTACCAGTCTCCGGTCGATGACGCAGAGGCAGCGCTCCAGACCGCGCTCGACGTCCTGGCAGGCGAGGAAGTGCCCTTCCTCAACTACTTCGACACGCCGAAGATCACCCAGGACAACATGACCGAGTTCACCAAGCCGGTCTTCTAAAGCGTTCTCCCAGCGGCGGGGCGCCGGGCGTGATGCCGGGTGCCTCGTCCATACGTTTGGAGAAGGGAGGATTGGCATGGACCGGGTGAAAGACCGAGTCTGCATCGTCACAGGCGCGGCCCGAGGGATCGGGCGGGCCATTGGAGAAGCGCTCCTCGACGAAGGCGCGAAAGTCTGTTTCGCAGATATCAACGGGGATCAGGCCGCAGCTGTGGCCGATGCCAACAAAAGCCGCATGAACGGCCGCGCCGACAACGTCATGTCCGCGCAGGTGGATGTCACCGACCGCGCAGCCGTCCGCGCCATGATCGCCCACACCGTAGAGCGCTTTGGCCGTCTCGACGTCAAGTTCAACAACGCCGGGGTCAACCGCCCGATGAACTTCATGGACGTCACCGAAGACAACTGGCATTTCATCATGGATATCAACGGGATGGGATGCATGATCGGGATGCAGGAGGCCGCGAGACAGATGATGGCGCAGGGCACGGGCGGCAAGATCGTCAACACCGCATCCATCGCCAGCCGACAGGGGTTTGACAATGTCGCACCCTACTGCGCGTCGAAATGGGCTGTCGTCTCGCTAACGCAATCCGCGGCACGCGATCTCGGCAAGCACAACATCACCGTCACGGGCTTTGCACCCGGCGTCGTCGCCACGGAGATGTGGGAGCAGGTGGACAAGGACCTCATGGAAATCGGCGCGGCCAAGCGGCCCGGCGAAGCCATGGAGAATTTCTCCGCTGACATCATTCGCGGTCGCGTGGCGACGCCGGCCGATATCACCGGAACGACGACATTTCTGGCCTCTCGCGATAGCGATTACATGACGGGCCAGATCGTGATGATCGACGGGGGCATGACCCTCGTCTGACGCGGGAGGCACCCGAAAAGAGGTGCCGCCGCAGCCATTGGGAGACAAACATGACCGATGTACCGGAGCGCGCCAGCGCCTCAGGGAAGGGCAAGATGACCGAACCTTCAGGACTTACAAAGCAGCAAGTGGCGAGCCTTCTTGCGAAGAACGGTATCCTGATCGCATTTGCGCTTTTCATCATCGTGTTCACCTTGGCGAACGCGCGATTTCTCTCTCCCGACAACGTGTTTTCCGTGGTGCGGTCATCGGCGATCCTGGGCGTCATGGCGCTCGGCGTCACCTTCGTCGTGATCTCCGGCAATCTCGACCTGTCCGTGGGCTCGATGATGTCTTTCTCGACGATCGTGGTCCTCGATCTTCACGACAAGATCGGCCCTGCCCTCGCGATCCCGGCCATGTTCGCGATGACGCTCTGCCTTGGCGCGATCATCGGCTTTCTCGTGGGTTACCTGAAGCTCAACTCGCTCATCGTGACCCTGGGGATGTTGTCGGCCATCCATGGTCTGACGCTCACTTATTCGGGCGGCAAGAACATGGATATCGCGGATAAGGACGGCACTTGGTTTGCCATCTTCGGTCAGGGCGAAATCGCCGGTATCCCCGTCCCCATCCTTATCTTCATCGCGGTGGCCGCCCTGCTCGGCATGGTGCTCGCCCGAACCCCATTCGGCCGCAAGGTCTACGCCGTGGGAGGCAACGGCACGGCGGCCACCTTCTCCGGCATCCCGCGCGCGCGCACCGTCTTCTACTGCTACCTGATCTCGGCGGCCTGCGTCGCGACGGCGGGCCTGATCCAGGCCTCACGGTCGCTCGGCTCGCAGAACACGGTTGGACAAGGCCTAGAGCTTGAAGTGCTCGCCGCAGTCATCCTCGGCGGCGCGTCGCTCCTCGGCGGCTCCGGCACGATCTTCAAGACGGTGATTGGCGTCCTCATCCTGGGCTTCATTCAGAACGGCCTGCTGCTCATGGGGCTCCAGTTCTACGTCCAGTTCGTGGTGACCTTCGTCATCATCATCCTTGCGGTCTGGCTCGATATCGCGGCCAAGCGCGGCAAGCTCCTGTCGCCGATCGCCTGAGGGAGGGCACGCCATGGCAACCGCATTCTCACAACCCGGCGCGCTTTCGAAGGCGCTAAAGGGCGGCGCGATTTGGGGCTTCATCGTACTCCAACTGATCTTCTTCAGCGTGGCGGGCGAATACCTCGCGCTCACCGACACCGCCTTCATGGACTACGAAAACATGCTGCTTCTTCTGAAGCAGTCGGCCCCCATCGGCATCATCGCCATGGGCATGACCATCGTGATGGTGAACGGCAATATCGACCTTTCCGTGGGCGCAACCTTCGCAATCGCCGCGATCATCCTGCTCGATTCAATGACTTGGCCCATCTTCGCGGGGCTCGGCGACTGGGTGATCCCCGTGGCATGGCTGCTGGCGCTCGCCTTGGGCACGATCCTCGGCGCACTTAATGGCTTCATCGTCTGGAAAACGGGGGTCGACGCCTTCATCGTGACGCTCGGCGCGATGCTCGGCTATCGCGGCATCGTCTTCATGTTCAACGGCGAGAACCCGACAAGCCACCTCAACTGGACGCTCGTGGACTTCGCGGAGGCGCAGTTTCTCGGGCTCCACACTGCCACGTGGTTTCTCCTCGGCGTGACGCTGGTCATGTGGTTTGTCATGACCCGCACAGTCCACGGTCGAAACGCCTACGCCATCGGCGACAATCGCGAGGCGGCGATCAATGCCGGCATACGCGTGGGCCCGCACATGATGATCAACTTCGCGATCATCGGCTTCCTCGCCGCGCTCTCGGCGGTGGTGTTCTACTCCGAGTCGGGCTCCGTGAACCCCAATGACGGCCAGCTCTATGAGCTTTGGGTCATTACCGCCGTCGTCCTTGGCGGCACCAAGATCACGGGCGGCGCGGGGAACGTCATCGGCACATTCGGCGGGGTGATCGCGATCCAGCTCCTGCGCAAGGGCTTGGGCCATATCGGGGCGGACACGTCCACCGTGAACCTCGTCATCGGCTGCATCCTCATCGCCGTGCTCTTCCTCGACCGACAGCTGAATGTGAAGGGCAAGGAGGCTCTTAAGGTATGACAGACCCCGTCCTCCGCCTCGAACACATCACCAAGACGTTTCCCGGCGTCAAAGCGCTCGACGACGTTTCATTCTCGGTCCTGCCCGGAGAAGTGCACGCCCTCATGGGCGAAAACGGAGCCGGGAAATCAACATCGATGAAGGTCCTTGGCGGGATCTATCAGCCAGACGAGGGCGCCATCTTTGTCGAAGAAGAGCAGGTCGTCATGCACGGACCGCTCGATGCCAAGGCCAAAGGCATCGTCTTCATTCACCAAGAGCTCTCGCTGGCCTCCGAGCTGACGGTTGCAGAGAACATCTATCTCGGGGAGCTCCCACGCCGCAGCTTTGGCCGCGTCGACTGGCCCACGCTTTACGCCAAGACCGATGCCATCCTGAAAAAGCTCAAGGTCGGGTTCAACGCGCGCACACGGGTCGGAGACCTCTCGATTGCCAATCAACAGATGGTCGAGATCGCCCGCGCGCTCACCGTGGATGCCAAGGCGGTTATCTTCGACGAACCGACCGCCTCGCTCACCGACGCGGAGAAGGTCGTCCTCTTCGACGTCATCGCTGACCTGCAGAAGGAAGGCGTGGGCATCGTCTACATTTCTCACCGCATGGAAGAGATCTTCAAGATCACCGACCGCGTCACGGTCCTGCGCGACGGGCAGTATGTCGGGACCGTGGAAACCGCCGCCTCGAACGAGGAGAGCGTCACGAACATGATGATCGGGCGCAGTCTCGATCTGAGCCGCAACACGTCGCACCACGAGCTCGGCGACGTCGCGCTCGAGGTGCGCGGGCTGAGCTGCGGAAAGCTCTTCCAGGACGTAAGCTTCGAGGTCCGGCGTGGCGAAGTGCTGGGCTTCTATGGTCTCGTGGGTGCCGGTCGTACCGAGATCGCGGAAACGCTCTTTGGCCTTCGCGACCCCTCTGCAGGCGAGATCCTGCTCGACGGCCAGCCCGTCCGCATCTCCTCGCCGCAAGACGCCATCGCGAAAGGCATCTCGCTGGTGCCCGAAGACCGCAAGGGCCAGGGCCTCGTTCTCGGCATGAACCTGAGGGACAACATGACTCTGCCCCAGGTGGATGACCTCCGCGCCGGGCCCTTCGTGGCAGAGGGTGCAGAGGTCGCGATCTACGATCTTTACAGAGAAAAGCTCGATATCCGAGCGCCGGGCTGGAAGGCGCAGGCCGGGAACCTCTCCGGGGGAAACCAGCAGAAGATCGTCATCGGCAAATGGCTCTCGATGCAGCCCAACGTGCTCATAGTCGACGAACCCACGCGCGGCATCGACGTGGGCTCGAAGTCCGAGATCCACAAGCTGCTGCGCGGGCTGGCCGCCCAGGGCTATGCCGTCATCGTCATCAGCTCCGAGATGCCGGAGGTGCTTCACGTCTCCGACCGGATCGTGGCAATGTATTCCGGGCGCGTCATGCGCACCTTCACCTCCGAGGAAGTGACCGAGGATAATCTCATCCAGGCCATTTCCGGGCTCACCGGCGATCGAGCCGCTTGAACCGACACGAACTACGAACCAAGGAGCGTTCATGAAACTCTTGCGCTACGGTGCCGCAGGTGCCGAGAAACCGGGCTTGCTTGACCACGACGGCCGGGTCAGGGACCTCTCGGCCCATGTCTCAGACATTGCGGGCGATGCGCTCACGCCCGAGGGGCTTGCTGCGATCGCGAAGCTTGACGTGGCTGCCCTTCCGATCGTCGAGGGCATGCCGCAACAAGACCTGCGCCTCGGGCCCTGCGTGGGCTCCATTGGAAAGTTCATCTGCATTGGCCTGAACTACGCAGACCATGCGGAAGAGGCCGGGATGCCCATCCCCGCAGAGCCCATCATTTTCAATAAGTGGACCTCCGCTGTCGTGGGCCCCGATGACGCGATCCAGATCCCCCGCGACAGCGTGCGCACCGATTGGGAAGTGGAGCTCGGCGTCGTCATCGGGCGCGGCGGGAGCTACATCGACGAAGCAAACGCGCTCGATCATGTGGCAGGGTATTGCGTCGTCAACGACGTCTCCGAGCGGGAATTCCAGCTCGACCGCGCAGGCACATGGGACAAGGGCAAAGGCTGCGACACCTTCGGCCCAACGGGCCCGTGGCTCGTCACGCCTGACGAGGTCGGAGATATCGACGCGCTCGGCATGTGGCTCGACGTGGACGGCGAGCGCATGCAGACAGGCTCCACGGCCACGCTGATCTTCAAGGTGCCGCACCTCATCACCTACTGCTCTCACTTCATGAGTTTGCAGCCGGGAGACGTCATTTCCACCGGCACGCCGCCGGGTGTCGGGATGGGCTTCAAGCCCCCGCGCTACCTGAAGGGCGGAGAAACCGTGACGCTCGGCATCGACGGCCTGGGCCAGCAGACACAGACCGTTCTCCCCGCCGCCTAGGGCGGACCACGGCGCAGCGCGTAGAGGTGATCGGGGTGGTCATAGCCCTCAAGCATCACGTCGCGCTGCCGCACGCCGCCGAGCTTCTTGAGCAGGGCCACCGAGGCTGAGTTGTCGGGATCGACAATTGCGACCACTTCCGTATCGCCCGCTGCTCCGATAACGGCACGTACAGCTTCGGTCGCAAGACCCCGCCCCCACGAGCGCCGCGCAAAGCGAAAGCCAAGCTCCCAGTGATCCGGGCCCAGCCGCTCAGGCGCCGCCTTGAGGCTGACATATCCGATCACCGCGCCTGACGCGCGCTCTTGGGCAGCCCAGACGCCGCACCCGGGGCTGTCCTCTCCCGCTCCGCTCATGGCATCGGCGTGCCATTTTGCCTGTGCGGCTATGTCGAGCGGGCCGTGATCGCTGTACGCCATGACCTCGGCATCGCCCAGAATTGCGGGCAATGCGGCCGCGTCTTCCGCCACCCACCGCCGCAGAACCAGGCGCGGTGTCAGCATCCGCGGCGTGCGCACCCTCAGCTCGGGTCGCGCCAGCGGCTCACGATCGGGTAGCGACGATCCAGCCAGAAGGCGCGGTGCGTGAGACGCGCCCCGGGGGCCGACTGGAAGCGCTTGTACTCGGAGATGTAAAGCAAGTGCTCGATCTTCTTGACGGTTTCACGATCGTATCCCACGGCCACGCAATCCGAGACGCTCGCCTCCTCGTCCACCAGCAAGGTGAGGATCCCATCGAGGACGTCGTAGGGCGGCAAGCTGTCCTCGTCCTTTTGGTCGGCACGCAGCTCCGCCGAAGGCGGCTTGTCGATGATCGAAACGGGGATCACCTCGCCCTCGGGGCCTTTCATCCAGTCCCTGTGATTTGCGTTTCGCCACCGGCACTGTTCGAAGACCCGTGTCTTGTAGAGGTCCTTGATCGGATTGTAGCCGCCCGACATGTCGCCGTAGATCGTGGCATAGCCCACCGCGACCTCGGACTTGTTGCCGGTCGTCAGCAGCATCTCCCCGAACTTGTTCGACATCGCCATGAGCAGAAGCCCGCGGAGCCGGGACTGGATGTTCTCCTCGGTGACATCCGCGTCACGACCATTGAAGATCGGCGCGAGCGTTTCCGTCACCGCCGCGCGCGGGCCCGAGATGGGCACCGTGTCGTAATGCACGCCGAGCCGCTTTGCGATGTCCTCGGCGTCTGAAAGCGACCCGCCGGACGTATATTCGGACGGCAGCATCACGCAGCGCACATTCTCCGCGCCAAGCGCATCGACTGCGATGGTGGCCACGATCGCGCTGTCCACGCCGCCCGAGAGACCGAGCAGCACCTTCGAAAAGCCTGTCTTGCCGAGATAGTCGCGGAGCGTCTCCACCATGACGCGGTAATCCTGCTCCCACGCATCGGGATGCGGTGCCCGCGGACCGTCGGCGATCACCCAGCCCGTGTTCGTCTGCGTGAACTCAATGGTCTCGATGGCCTCGTCAAAGACCGGCATCCGCGCAGCCAAGGCACCGCCGGCGTTGAGCGCGAAGGACCCGCCGTCAAAGCACTGGTCATCCTGGGCGCCGACCATGTTGAGATAGACAACAGGCAGGCCCGTCTCCGACACGCGCGCCACCATGTGGTTCAGGCGCACGTCGAATTTCTCCCTGTGATAGGGTGACCCGTTCGGCACGATCAGGAGCTCCGCCCCGGTTTCGGCCAACGCCTCCGACACTTCCGGGTGCCATGCATCCTCGCAGATGGGCGTGCCGATGCGGATGCCATTCACCTCGTAGGGCCCCTGCACGGGACCCGGGGCATAGAGCCTCACCTCGTCGAAGATGCCGTCATTCGGGCGCTCTCGTTTGAGCACGCGATGTGCGATCTGGCCGCCCTCGAGGATGAAATATCCGTTGTAGAGCAATCCGCCTTGCCGGACCGGCCCGCCGATCCCGATCGCCGGCCCATCCGCGCAGACCGCGGCGAGTGCGTCGATTTCCGCCAGGGCCGCCGCAGCGAAAGCGGGCTTCATGATGAGATCTTGGGTCTGATATCCGGTGATGAACATCTCTGGCAGGGCGAGCATGTCCGCTCCGGCGGCCTTGGCCTCTGCCCAGGCGTCCCGGGCCTTTTTCGCGTTGCCCTTCAGATCCCCGACCGTGGGGTTCAGCTGCGCCAGCGTCAGGCGGAATGTGCGTGGCATAGATGCCTCCTTTGCGGGGTGGTCCGCAGCTCGCGCGCCGTGCCTATCGTGCGACGCGATCCTGCGGAAGCCCGCGCGCCATGTTCACGATAGAGATATGGGTGTTGTCTGCGCAGCCCACCTCATTTAGCGTTTGGTCGCACGTCGCCCACAAGGGCCGCAGGGGCCGCGCGCCAGCTGCGGACATCGTGGGCCGAGGAGTGGGGTCATAACTATGCAGTTTGCCTGGTTCGCAGCGGGCGCGATGGCGCTGAGCCTTTCAACAGGCGCGGCGTACGCGCAAGCCACTGCAACGAAGCAATTCGATGATGGCGGCGTCTACGAAGGTGAGTTCCGCAACGGTCTGCAACATGGCCAAGGCACCTACCGGCTTCCGAGCGGGTACGAATATACCGGCGAATGGGTGGACGGAGAAATCCGCGGGCAAGGCACGGCGCGCTTCCCGAATGGTTCCGTCTACGTGGGAGAGTTCGCCCGTGGCAAACCCAGCGGTGAGGGACGCATCACCTTTGCCGATGGCGGGACCTACGAGGGAACATGGACCGACGGCAAGATCACCGGTGCAGGGACCGCGATCTACGCGAATGGCGTCCGCTACGAGGGCGGGTTTCGCGAGGCCATGCACCACGGCGACGGGACGATGACGACGCCCGAGGGCTACGTCTACGTCGGAAACTGGGTGAACGGCGTCAAGGAAGGCGAAGGCCGCATCACCTACCCGGACGGCGCGATCTACGAAGGGGACATGCTTCGCGGGGTGCGCGACGGGGTCGGCAAGCTCACGATGCCCGATGGCCTCATTTACGAGGGCCTGTGGGAAAACGGAGAGATCAACGGCACCGGCCGCCTCACGCAGCCCAACGGCGACGTCTACGAGGGCACCCTCTCCGCCGGTCGGCGCGAGGGGCAAGGCCGCGTGACCTATGCCAACGGGGACACCTACGAAGGCGCGTTCGCCAATGACCTCCGCCATGGGCAAGGCACCTTCCGCGGTACGGATGGCTATATCTATGTCGGCAGCTGGATCGACGGTCGTGTCGAGGGGGTCGGCGAGGTCACCTACCCCGACGGATCCGTTTACACCGGTGAGTTCGCCAACGATGTCGCCAACGGCTTCGGCAAGATCGTCTATCCGGACGGCTCCTCCTACGAGGGAGCGTGGGTGGACGGCGTCATCGAGGGCCAGGGCATCGCGACCTATGCCAATGGCGTGGTCTACGAAGGCGGCTTCCGCAATGCGCTCAATCACGGCGAGGGCGTCATGACGTATGCTGATGGCTATCGGTACGAGGGCGCATGGATTGAGGGGCAACGCGAGGGCGAAGGGACCGCCACCTACGCTGACGGCACCGTCTATGAAGGCAGCTTCCTCGCTGGGCAACGTCATGGGCAGGGCAGCATCGTCATGCCGGACGGCTTCCGCTACGAAGGGGCCTGGGCGCGTGGGGAGATCGACGGTGAGGGTGTCGCCACCTACGCCAATGGCGACGTGTACGAGGGGACCTTCCGAAACGGTCGCCGGCAAGGCGAGGGCACGATGCGCTACGCGAACGGAGACTCGGCCAGCGGCACCTGGGAAGACGGCGCACTCAGCGAGGCACGCGAGATTATCATCGAGGCCGATGAGCCCGAGGATGCGGCCGAACCGACGGACGGCTGACGGTCACAGGTGACTGTCACCGCTGGCGGGCACTACCAGGGGACAGCCTCTCCTTTCCAATCATAGAAAGTACCGCTCTCTGCCGGCGTTCGCTTGAGGAGAACGTCTACAAGGTGGCGCGCGCTCTCGTCCGGAGACAGCTTGTCATGGCCACTGAAGCCTTCGGTGAATGAGGTCGCAACCGTGCCGGGATGAAGCGCCACGAGCCGCGCCTCCTTGTGCGTCCTGCCGAGTTCCACGGCCGCGCCGTGGATGATCTGGTTCAAAGCGGCCTTCGCCGCCCGATACGAATACCAGCCACCCAGCTTGTTGTCCCCGATGGAGCCGACGCGCGCAGAAAGCACCCCGCAGAAGGCAGCCCCTTCCCGCGGGAGAAGCTGTGGAAGATGCCGTAGGATAAGCGCTGGCCCGATCGTGTTCGTGCGGAATTGGTCCTCCATCGCCTCAGCCGTCAACGCCTTGAGCGATTTCTCGGGCCCCTGCCCCGCGCCATCGAGCTTGCCCGTGGCCACCATGACGATGTCGAACGCGCCGAGCCCGCCGAGAGCTGCGTCCACGGCGTCAGGGTTGGTCACATCGAAACCGTCTTCGCTGCGGGAGAGCCTTGTGACGCGAAGCCCGCGCCCCTCGAGTTCCGCGGACAGCGCTTTTCCAATTCCGCCTGAGGCGCCGAGTACCAGTGCTTTTTCCATGGCGGCGCACATAGCCTGCCAAGGTCGAGGGGCCAGCCCCTCGAGCTCCCCGAGATACGGGGCACAAAGAAGAGACGGCTTGTCCGGGAAATCACTTGCCCTGTTTGGGCCGTGGGCCACTTCTTCCCCATGCGTTGCCTCGCCATGCTCTTTCTTGCCCTGCCGCTTTCCGCCGCGGCGCTCGAGCTGACGCATCGCGAGACGATCTCGCTCCGTGGTCCGTCCTCGCTTGAATTCGATCCCCTCCTCTGCGGCGTCTGGATCGCCAATGAGGGGCGCGAGGTGGCGTTCATGGGGCCCTCTGGAGAGATCACGCGGGGCTTCGAGACCGCTCTCTTCACCGCCAAATCGCTCACCGTGACGACAGAGGGTCTTCTCGTCTCCGACGGCACAGGCCGCTTCGAACTCCTGAGCAAGGACGGAGAACAGCTACGAGAGCCCTATCGCATCCCGGGCGCGATCTGGGACGTCGAGGGGATCATGGCGCGCCCAGGCAGCGGGCTCGTCATCACCCAGGATGCGGATGCGCGCGTCTGGGAGATAGACGCATCGGGCGAGGAACTCTGGGCCATCGAAGGGTTCGAGATGTCCCCTCCCATGGTGGAGCCGCAAGGCATCGCATTCGACCGGCGCACGGGTGCTCTTTACGTCGTGGACGACCAGGAAGGCTCCAACAGCCTCTTCGAATTCGCGCCTGACGGGACCTTCCTTGCCCGGCATTCCCTCGCGGAGTGGGGCCGCGACCCCGAAGGCATCGCGATCCAGGCCGATACCGGAACGATGTGGATCGGCTTTGACGACGGCGGGGCACTTGCAACCTTCGACTACGTGCCGACACTGCGCGAAGACGCTCCGAACGCCACCTCAGACGCCTGCGCGCTCTTCTGAGAAACCCCCTTCACACGTCGCTCCGCGAGTGTATGGTGCACCCTATGCTGATCGCGACGCATAGCGCCGCCCTTCTGGGCCTTCTCCTTAGCCGCTCCTGAGCGTGCCATTCGGCGCGACCGCTCAGGAGAGACCAGCGCCGGCCAAGAAGACCCCAGCAAAAGACCACACCGATGAAAGCCATTGACCTCGCAGAGAAGCTCGCGCTTTTCGACACCCATTGGGATCCCAAGGTGGTTGCCGGATACAACGGCAACGACGTCATGGTCGTGAAGTTCAAGGGCGCGTTCCCGTTTCACAAGCATGACGACACGGATGATTTCTTCCTCGTGCTCGAAGGCGAGATGGAGATGGATCGCGAGGATGGTCCGCCCGTTCGCGTGGGTGCCGGCGAGCTGATCGTCGTGCCCGCGGGCGTGGTGCACCGCCCTCGGGCGGTGAACGAAGTGAAGGTCTTGCTGATCGAGCCGAAAGGCGAAGCCAATACCGGCGACAGCGGCGCGCCGCCCGCGCCGAAGGACCACATCTAGGACGACCGACATGACCGACAGAGTAGTCATATTCGACACCACCCTGCGCGACGGAGAGCAATCCCCCGGCGCCACCATGACCCACGATGAAAAGCTCGAGATCGCAGAGATGCTCGACGAGATGGGCGTGGACATCATCGAGGCGGGCTTTCCCATCGCCTCAGAGGGCGATTTCGCCGCGGTGAGCGAGATTGCCGAGCGCAGCAAGAAGGCCACGATCTGTGGCCTGGCACGCGCGAACCACAAGGACATCGATCGCTGTTGGGAGGCCGTGAAACACGCGAAATCCCCGCGCATTCATACCTTTATCGGCACGTCCCCTCTCCATCGCGCGATCCCGAACCTCACGATGGACGAGATGGCCGAGCGGATCCACGAAACGGTCACCCATGCGCGAAATCTCTGCGACAACGTCCAGTGGTCGCCGATGGACGCGACGCGCACGGAATGGGACTATCTCAAACGCGTGGTGGAAATTGCCATCAAGGCCGGCGCCACGACCATCAACATACCCGACACGGTGGGCTATACGGCCCCGGTGGAGAGTGCAGATTTGATCCGCCGCCTCATCGCCGAATGCGAGGGCGGGCCGGACGTCATCTTCGCAACCCATTGTCACAACGACCTGGGCATGGCGACAGCCAACAGCCTCGCCGCAGTCGAAGGGGGCGCGCGGCAGATCGAATGCACGATCAACGGCTTGGGCGAACGTGCGGGTAACACGGCCTTGGAGGAAGTGGTGATGGCGCTGCGCACGCGCGCCGATATCATGCCCTTCCACACTGGGGTGGATGCCACCAAGATCATGGCGGTGAGCCGACGCGTCGCCTCGGCGGCGGGCTTCCCGGTCCAGTTCAACAAGGCCATCGTGGGCAAGAACGCCTTCGCCCATGAGAGCGGTATCCACCAGGACGGGATGCTGAAAAATCGCGAGAATTTCGAGATCATGCGTCCCGAGGACATCGGCTTGTCGGGAACGTCCTTGCCCCTCGGCAAGCATTCGGGGCGCGCGGCTCTCCGCGACAAGATGGAAAAGCTGGGCTACCCGATGGAGGCCAATCAGCTCGCTGATCTCTTCGTGCGCTTCAAGGATCTTGCCGACCGCAAGAAGGAGGTGGAGGACGACGACCTCATCGCGCTCATGAAGGACGAGCTCGCAGAGGACCAGAACGAGCACATGCAGATCAAGTCGCTCAAGGTGGTCTGCGGCACGGAAGGCCCGCAGACGGCAGACCTCGTCATGACCATCGAACGCACGGAACGGACGGCGCAGGCCACCGGGGACGGACCCGTGGACGCGACCTTCAATGCCGTCAAGGAGCTCTTTTCCCACGGCGCGCGGCTCGACCTTTATCAAGTGCATGCGGTGACCCAGGGTACGGACGCCCAGGCCACCGTGAGCGTGCGCATGATCGACGACGAGGGTCGTGTCGCCACGGGGCAGTCAGCGGATACCGATACCGTGGTGGCCTCCGCAAAGGCCTATGTGAACGCCCTCAATCGCCTGATCGCCCGCCGCGAGCGCGAGGGCTCGGACATCAAGATGGTGAGCTACAAGGACGCCGGCTGACAGACGCGGCAAAGGGCCGTCGAAGGGCCTGAGGGCCTGTCCTTACACCGCGTGAGGGCGCAGTTTCTCGACCTCCGGGCGATAGGGCTGCGCGCTCGGCGGCAATTCCGGGACGATGACCGCGTCCTTGTATCGGAGTTGCCGCCACAGGACCGGCAGAAGGCGACGATAGGCCGCCCAGATTGATGGGTCCGGCGCCGGATGGTCGTGCTTCACGAGCTCATGCAGCGCGGGCAGGTGGTAGTAGGGCACCATGGTGAACATGTGGTGCTCGAGGTGGTAGTTCATGTTGAGATAGAGAAAGCGATTGACCGGGTTCATCATGACAGTGCGTGTGTTGAGCCGATGGTCGGTGACGTTCTCCGCGAGCCCCAGATGCTGCAGCGTCCCCGTCATCACCATGTGCCATGCGCCGTAGATGCGCGGCCCGCCGATGAGAAGCAGCGGTATCCAGCTCTGCAGGAGCAAGGCCGAGAGCCCTGCCCCCAAAAAGATCGCGATCCAAATCCGCGCGACACCGGCCACCGCCGCACGCTCTTCGGGCTTCACGTAGGTCTCCTCCTCGGGGTGCAGGCGTCCCGACGCATGCAGGATGAGCCGCTTTACGTGATCCACGAGGTAAGGCAGCCCGACGAGGTTCAGGAGAAGCCTGCCGAGATCGGGAGGGCGCATCTGCTGGATCTCCGGGTCACGGCCCACGACGATCGTATCGGTATGGTGACGGACGTGAGAGTATCGCCAAACGACCGGGTTCCGGATCAGCATGAAGCTCGCGATATGGTAGATAACCTGGTTCATCCATGCGGTCTTGAAGGCGGTCCGATGCCCGCATTCGTGCCAGCGCGCATCCGAGCCTGAGCCATAGAGCACGCCGTAGGCCAGCCAGAATGGAACGGACCACCAGGAGGGCATCAGCCAGATCGCGGCACCCGCAAAGACCCCCATGAGCCCGAGCCACAGCGCGGCATCCCGCCCGGCGCGCAGATCGGATTTCCGGGTGAGTGGCTGAAGACGCTTGGGATCCACTTTCGTGCGATACCATCGCGGTGACTTGAGCCCCGCCGCTTCCGCCGCCTCGGAGGACCGTTGTGTGAGCGCGTAATCATCAAGCATGGCCAAACGCTACGCCACGTCGCCGTTAAGTCAATTCCAACGAAGTGTCCTTAACCATGCGCGCGGGCTTGCTCAGAGTGCCGCAGTCAATGAACGTGACCCTTTTACCTTTGCCGGGCGAGCCCTATAAGCGCGCAACGCGTGACTTGGGGAGTCGCGACGCAAAAACATTGGGGATCAGCATTTATGGCAGGGTTCGGCAGCCTCTTTTCGGCAGACATGGCCATCGACCTCGGAACGGCGAACACACTTGTTTACGTCAAGGGCAAGGGCGTCATTCTGAACGAGCCATCGGTTGTGGCGTATCAGGTCAAGGACGGTGTGAAGAAGCCGCTGGCGTTCGGCGAGGATGCCAAGCTCATGCTTGGCCGCACGCCGGGCTCGATCCAGGCCATCCGGCCTATGCGCGACGGCGTGATCGCGGATTTCGACGTCGCCGAAGAGATGATCAAGCACTTCATCCGCAAGGTGCACCGCCGGACGACGTTCACGAAGCCCAAGATCATCGTATGCGTGCCCCACGGCGCGACCCCCGTTGAGAAACGGGCGATCCGCCAATCGGTGCTCTCGGCCGGTGCGCGCCGCGCGGGGCTCATCGCCGAACCCATCGCCGCAGCCATCGGCGCGGGCATGCCGATCACCGACCCGACCGGCTCCATGGTCGTCGACATCGGCGGCGGAACCACGGAAGTAGCAGTGCTTGCCCTGGCCGACATCGTCTATGCACGCTCCGTTCGCGTGGGTGGAGACCGGATGGATGAGGCCATCATCTCCTATCTCAGACGCCAGCATAACCTTCTCATCGGCGAGGCCACCGCTGAACGCATCAAGACCTCGCTGGGCACGGCACGCATGCCGGATGATGGCCGCGGGTCGTCCATGCCGATCCGAGGTCGCGACCTCCTGAATGGCGTCCCGAAAGAGGCAGAGATCACCCAGGCGATGGTCGCAGAAGCGCTTTCCGAGCCCGTCCAGCAGATCTGCGAGGCGGTGATGACAGCGCTCGAAGCCACGCCGCCAGACCTCGCCGCCGACATCGTGGACCGTGGCGTGATGCTCACGGGTGGCGGCGCTCTTCTCGGAGAGCTTGACCTGGCCCTGCGAGAACAGACAGGGTTGGCGGTAAGTGTTGCCGACGAGAGCCTGAATTGCGTGGCGATCGGCACAGGCAAGACACTCGAATACGAAAAGCAGCTCTTGCACGTCATCGATTACGACAGCTGAGCTGACAATACAGGCAGACGGACCCTGAGCGGAGATCGCTTTGGCCAAGGAACGTCACAGCGCAGAGGATTTCGCCCGGCCGGTGCGGCGGCTGGTGACAGCTGTCCTGTGCCTTCTGCTCACCGCGGTCTTCATCCTTTGGCGGGTCGACAGCCCGCGCGTGGAAAAGCTGCGGGTACAGGTCACCGATACCCTCGTGCCCTCGCTTGACTGGGCTATGGCGCCTGCCACGGGCCTTGCGCATCTCGCGTCAGATTTCCGCTCCTATCAGCGCATCTTCGATCAGAACCAGGAGTTGAAGCGCGAGCTTCAACAGATGCGCGCCTGGAGAGAAGCGGCGCTGCAGCTCGAGCAGGAGAATGCACGGCTTCTCGATCTCAACAAGGTGCGGCTCGATCCCAAGTTCACGCATGTGACCGGCGTTGTCATGGCCGACAGCGGATCGCCCTTCCGGCAGTCTGTGCTCATCAACGTCGGAGCGCGCGACGGCATCAGGGACGGCTGGGCCACGATGGACGGTCTCGGGCTCGTTGGCCGGATCTCCGGTGTCGGGTCCACGACGAGCCGGGTGATCCTGCTCACGGATGCATCCTCTCGCGTGCCGGTCACGATCCAGCCATCGGGCGTGCGGGCGATCCTTGCCGGGGAAAATACGGCGCGACCACTCCTCGAGCTCATCGAGAACGTGGACGCGCTGCGCCCGGGGGATCGCGTGTTTTCCTCTGGCGACGGTGATGTCTTTCCGGCGGGCCTTCTCGTCGGGGAGGTCGTGCAGACCTCTGATCGACGCCTGCGCGTGGGGCTTGTGGCGGATTACGAGCGGCTCGAGTTTCTGCGTGTGATCCGATCGCGCGAGCTTGATGCCATCACCGATCCGGGCGAGCTCATTGCTCCTCCGCTCCCCCAAGCGGCTCTGATCGAGGAGCCTGCCGATGGCTAGTCAGGCAGTCTCAACGGCTCCGGTGAGCGGAGGTCATCTGTGGCTCATGCGAGCGGCGTTCGTCGCGGTGTCGCTTCTCATTCTTGTGGTCCAGCTCCTGCCCTTGGGGCTCGCGCCGATCGGCTGGGTCGGACCGGATCTTCTCTTCGCGCTCGCACTCGTCTGGGTTGCCCGGCGCCCGGCCTATGCGCCTGTGGGCTTGGTCGCCCTCGTTTTCTTTATCGCCGACCTTTTGCTTCAAAGACCACCCGGCCTTTGGGCCGCCACAGCTCTTCTGGCGACGGAAGCCCTACGCGCGCGCTCCCATGACTTGCGCGACATGATTTTCGCGGCCGAGTGGGGGATCGTGACCGTCATTCTTGGCGTCTTCACGGTTTGTTTTCTGGCGCTGTGGATGCTTCTCGTGCCTTACGAGATTTCCGTCCCACTCTTCGTCCTGCAGATGCTTCTCACCCTCCTTGCCTACCCGCTCATGACCGGCATTTCCGTCGCCGTGTTCGGAGTGACCAAGGCGCAGCCCGGTCAGACCGACAGTCTTGGGAGGAAACTGTGAAAGCCTCACCCAAGGACATCGAGATTTCACACCGCCGCATCTCGCGGCGCGGGCTCGTCTTCGGCGGAGCGCAGCTTGCTCTGATGGGCGTGCTTGGCTGGCGCATGCGGCAGTTGCAGGTCGAGCAAGCCGATCAGTTTCGCCTTCTGGCGGAGGAAAACCGCATCAACATGCGCCTCCTCCCACCAGCGCGGGGCATGGTCTTCGATCGCAACGGGCGCATCCTCGCCGAGAATGAGCAGAACTATCGCATCGTCATCACGCGCGAGGACGCCGGCGACGTAGACATTGTCCTCGGCGAGGTCGCGCGCCTCATCGAGCTCGGCCCCGATGAGGTTGCACGCGCACGCGAGGATATTTTCGAGCGCCCGCCCTTCGTCCCCGTCACGATCGCGGACCGCCTGAGTTGGGAAGCCGTGGCCCGTGTCTCGGCCAACATGCCACGCCTTCCCGGCATCCACGCGGACTTCGGCCTTTCGCGGCACTATCCGCGGGGCGCGGATCTCGCGCATGTCCTTGGCTACGTTGGACCTGTCTCGGATTTCGACCTCGCGCGCATTGATGATCAGGATCCTCTGCTTCAGATCCCGAAATTCCAGATCGGCAAGACGGGCGTGGAGAACAAGTTGGAGCGTGAGCTCCGCGGGCGCGCGGGCGCGCGGCGCATCGAGGTGAATGCGGCCGGCCGGATCATGCGCGAGCTTGAGCGAGAGGAAGGCACACCCGGTGCTGACATCCAACTCACCATCGACAGTCGCCTTCAGAACTACGTGCAGGCGCGCCTCGGAAACGAGTCCGCGTCCGCCGTCGTCATCGATTGCGAGAAGGGCGATCTCTTGGCCATTGGGTCCGCCCCGGCCTTCGACCCGAACCTCTTCGTGCGCGGGATCTCGGTCTCGGATTACTCGGCCCTCACCGAGAACAAGTACCGTCCGCTCGCAAACAAGTCCGTGCAAGGCACCTACCCGCCCGGCTCCACTTTCAAGATGATCACTGCACTCGCCGCCCTTGAAGCGGGCGTCGTCGGCCAGAGCGAGACCGTTTTCTGCGGAGGGGCGACAAAGGTGGGCGGCCAACGCTTCCACTGTTGGAAGCGCGGCGGCCACGGACGCGTCGACCTCATGAAGAGCCTGCGCGAAAGCTGCGACCTCTACTACTACGACATAGCCCAGCGCGTGGGCATCGACAAGATGGCCGAGATGGCCCGCACTTTTGGCATCGGCGTGCGCCACGACATCCCCATGTCGGCCGTGGCCGAAGGTCTCGCGCCAGACAAGGAGTGGAAGCGGCGGGTTCGCGATGCCGAATGGCGCGTGGGCGACACCGTCAATGCGTCCATCGGGCAGGGCTACGTTCTCGCTTCGCCGCTGCAGCTTGCGATCATGACGGCACGCATCGCCACCGGGCGCGCGGTCACGCCGCGCCTCATCGCGTCTAGAAACGGCATCGCAGAGCCCTCAGGCGCGGGAGAGCCGCTGGACGTGAGCGTCACCGCGCTCACCGCGATCCGCAAGGCGATGTACGAGGTCGCCAACGATAGAAAAGGGACCGCCTATGGCTCCCGGATCATCGCCGAGGATTTCCGCATGGCGGGCAAGACCGGGACGACACAGGTCAAGCGGATCTCGCCGGAAGAGCGGGCGCGCGGCATCACCAAGAATGAAGACAGGATCTGGGAGCATCGAGATCACGCCCTCTACGTGAGCTTCGCACCCTACGAAAACCCGCGTTTCGCGGTGGCCGTCGTGGTGGAGCACGGTGGTTCGGGATCCCGCGCCGCGGCGCCTCTGGCGCGCGATATCATGCTGCAGGCCCTCTACGACGGGACGCCGCCCGTGGAGGCGTACCCGGCAAAAGACCGTGAGCGTATCACGACGCAGCAGGAAGAGCTGGAGCTCTGGGACGGGGTGGAAGACCGCCTGCCGCCGAGGGAGCAGGCATGAGCTATCTCGAGTATCGCCTTCAGACGGTACCGTCCGGCCTCAGGAAAGTGCTTGCACTCAATTGGCCGATCATCCTGCTCGTCACCGCCATCGCGAGCGTCGGCTTCCTGATGCTCTATTCCGTCGCGGGCGGCTCCCTGAGCCGCTGGGCAGAGCCTCAGATGCAGCGCTTTGCCATGGGAATGGTGGGGATGTTCATCATTGCCATGGTTCCGATCTGGTTCTGGCGCAACATGTCCGCGCTCGCCTATCTCCTCTCCCTGGTCCTCCTCGTGGTCGTGGAAGTCGCCGGTGTGACCGGTATGGGCGCGCAGCGATGGATCGACCTTGGCTTCATGCGTTTGCAGCCGTCCGAACTCATGAAGATCACACTCGTGATGTTTCTGGCGGCGTACTATGACTGGCTTCCGATCGAGAAAACCTCGCGGCCACTCTGGGTCATCCTGCCCGTGGCACTGATCCTCTTGCCGGTCTTTCTTGTCCTTCGTCAGCCCGACCTCGGAACATCGATCCTGCTCATGGCCGGGGGCGGGACGATCATGTTCATCGCCGGGGTACACTGGGCCTACTTTGCGACGGTGATCAGCGGTGCAGTCGGTCTGATTTTCGCTGTGTTCCAATCCCGCGGGACAGACTGGCAGCTCCTGCAAGACTATCAATACCGGCGGATCGATACGTTTCTCGATCCCTCCAAGGATCCCCTGGGCGCGGGCTACCACATCACGCAGGCGAAGATCGCGCTGGGAAGCGGCGGCTGGACCGGTCGCGGCTTCATGGAAGGCACGCAGTCGCGTCTGAACTTCCTGCCCGAGAAGCACACCGATTTCATCTTCACGACCTTGGCGGAGGAATTCGGCTTCCTCGGCGCATTTTCCCTGCTTGTGCTCTACGCGCTTGTCATCGGGTTCTGTATCGCCTCGGCCTTGACCATGAAGGATCGCTTCGCCTCGCTGCTCACGTTCGGGATCGCTGCGACATTCTTCTTCTTCTTCGCCGTTAATATGGCGATGGTGATGGGGCTTGCGCCCGTGGTGGGCGTGCCACTGCCGCTCGTCAGCTACGGCGGGTCCGCGATGCTCGTCCTACTTTGCGCGTTTGGCCTCGTTCAATCGGCCCACGTGCACCGGCCCCGCTGATGCTCGGCGTCCTCTTCGCCGCGAGATCGGAAAAGTGGGAAGCCTATGATGCGCCTTTGACAGCGGCTCTCAAGGCTGCGGGCATCGAAGCCCGCCTCGCGCCCGACATGCCTCCGGAGGATGTGGATTACATCATCTACGCTCCGAACTCCCCCGTGCAGGACTTCTCGCCCTTCACGCGGCTGAAAGCAGTGCTCAACCTATGGGCCGGCGTCGAAGGAGTGGTCGGAAACCCGACACTGAAGGTGCCCCTCGCCCGCATGACGGATGAGGGCATGTCGGAGGGCATGGTCGACTATGTGACGGCCCATGTCCTGCGCTATCACGTTGGTCTCGACGCGCATGTGGTCAATCCGGCGCGCGTCTGGAACGACACGCCGCCGCCCCTGGCACGCCATAGAAAGGTGGGCCTGCTCGGGCTTGGCGCCCTTGGCGGCGCTTGCGCGGAACGGCTCGCGGTCATGGGGTTTGAGGTCTGGGGCTGGAGCCGACGACCGAAGACCATGAGCGCAGTGCAGACGCGGTTCGGGCCCGATGGCCTCAAGGAGGTTCTGGAGCACTCCGAAATCCTCGTCCTGCTTATGCCACGCACGCCTGAGACGGAGAACACCCTCAACCCCGAGACGCTCTCACTCCTTCCGAAGGGGGCGATGATCATCAATCCCGGTCGAGGGGAGCTCATCGACGATGAGGCACTGATTGATGCCCTTGATCGCGGTCACGTGGGTCACGCGACGCTGGACGTGTTCCGCAAGGAGCCCCTACCCGAGGACTATCCATATTGGACCCACCCCCGAGTGACGGTGACACCGCATATCGCCTCGACCACGAGGCCAGACCTAGCGTCACAGCGGATCGTGGAGAATATCCGGCTCAACGAGGCGGGCGCTCCCATGCTTGACGTGGTGGACAGGCAGGCAGGCTATTGAGCTAGCGCAGCTTCGGTGGCTTTTCCGGATCCGTGCCGGGAGCCTCGGGGGCCACGGTTTCAGCCCGCGTCTTCGGCAGATCAAAGCGAAGTGCCACTCGCGCGAGCTGGCCTGCGACGGCATCTGTCGCGCGGATGAAGGTCACGTCCAGTTGCCCGGCTTCCAGTCCCGAAAACGTCAATGCTTCGCTGGCTGCTTGGCTCAGTGCGCCCTCGGCGCCCGGTGCGGCGTCCACGAAGGCCAAGATATGCCCCCGACTGCCATCTTCGTAGGTCGCCATGGCGAGGAAGGCTGTCTCCGCGGCCGCGCCCATGAGCGCGAGCTTGGCGTCGAGCGCGGTCAAAAGCCGCTCTGGAAGCTCTCCCGGCGCCGTGACCTGGTCCACCTTCAGTTCCGCCGCATCCGGTGCATGCGTGAGGGTCTCTGCCAGCCAGGCGACGGCACCGGCGGGCAGCAGATAGGAAGATGGCGCGACCTCGAGATTGAGGCCAAGTCCCAGCTTCTCTTCAGCCAGCAGCCGGACAAGCGCGCGGCCGGACAGTGCCACGAAGGGCGAAGGGCCACCCACGAAGGCCGCCAAACGCTCCGCTCGGTCGAAGGCGACGACGACGCGCCCCTCTTCCTCGAGGTCAAAGAGTTGTGGTTTTACATCGTCCCCCACGGGTTCTTCTTCCACGAGGAGAAAGAGCTCCGCGTCGGCCACGCGCTCGTAGAAGCGCAGGCGGTCCGCGTCACTGCCCGTTGCTTCCATGGCAGCGAAGGCAGTGTCGATGGGCGTGGGATCGATTGCGGTCGAACTGGTCATAGCACCTCTTTCACCCGGCGGCGCAGCGCGGGCAAAAGCTCGCTCTCGAACCAGGGGCGCGCTCGCAGCCACGCATTGTTGCGCCAGGAGGGGTGCGGCAGGGGAAAGACCTCGGGCGCGTGATGCCGCCATTGAGCCACGCGGTCCGCAACGGTTCCCTTGCCCAAATGCCATGCCTGCGCAGCGCCGCCAACGAGCAGCGTAAGCTCGACCTGCCCCAGCACGGAAAGGACCCGGGCGCGCCACGTCTTTGCACACAAGATCGGGGGCGGAAGATCAGAGCCTTTCGCGTCATATCCCGGAAAGCAGAACGCCATCGGCACGATCGCGAGGCGACGCGTGTCGTAGAACGTCGCCTCGTCGACGCCCATCCACGCGCGCAGCCGATCTCCAGACGGATCGGTGAAGGGTTTTCCGGACTTGTGCACGCGAAGACCCGGCGCCTGACCTGCGACTAGGATGCGGGCCCCCGGGGCGAACCATGCCACCGGGCGCGGCGCATGGCCCGTGGCCGTCTGCGCAAATCGATCTTCGCAGAGGCGGCAGACCCGAATGTCGGCGGCAACGTCTTCCATACCGGGGGTATGTGCCGCTCCCTGCGGCAGCGGCAAGTGGGGACTTGCATCGTTTCTATATTTCTATAATAGTAGAAATATGAATCAGATACCTGTCCAAGACGCCCGCCTCGCCGAAGTCGCTTCTACCTTTGCCGCTCTCGGCTCTGAGCAGCGGCTCACGGTCTTGCGTGCGCTCGTGCGGGCCGGTGACCCCGGGCTCAGCATTGGCGCCCTCGGAGAGCGGACAGGGGTCACGGGATCCACGCTGACCCATCACATGAAGATCCTCACCCAAGCGGGGCTCGTGACCCAAAAGAAGCAGGGCCGGTCGATCATATGCGCGGCTGTCGCCTATGATGAAGTGCGCGCGCTCTCCGAGTTTCTCATTTCCGAATGCTGCGCGGATAACGGGGATTGCGTCCATGACTGACCTCACCCAGAACCTGCCGCGCTTCCGCGACATCCCGAAGGGCTGGCTCGCCTGCCTCTTTCTGATCGCGCTTCTGGCGGTCTTCGACACGCCGCAACTCCCTGAGACCCTCGTCTTCACGGCCGGGGCGCTGGCCCATACGGGGCCGTTCATCCTCTTCGCGGTCTGCGCTGTGGCTTACGTCAAGGCCACCGGCGCGGAGGCGCTGCTGGCGCAGGCTTTCAAAGGCAACCAGGTGCGCATGATCGTGCTCGCCTCGCTCGTGGGCGGGCTCTCACCGTTTTGCTCCTGCGAGGTCATCCCCTTCATCGCCGGGCTCCTGGCCGTGGGCGCGCCGCTCTCTGCGGTTATGGCCTTCTGGCTCTCCTCCCCGCTGATGGATCCGGCCATGTTCACGATCACGGCCGGTGCGATCTCGCTTGAATTCGCGCTTCTGAAGGCCGTGGCGGCGGTGGCCCTCGGGGCCATGGGCGGGTTCGCGACGATGGCGCTCATGGGCTCCCCTGTCTTCCAGGACCCGCTCCGCGCCCAACCGGCCAAGCGCGGCTGCGGCTGTGGGCCCTCACCCTTCTCGGGTACGCCGCTCTGGCGCTTCTGGCAGGAGGCGCCCCGCCGCGAGACCTTCCGCGAGACGGCCATCGAGAATGGGCTCTTCCTCCTGAAATGGCTCACGCTGGCCTACCTGATCGAGAGCATCATGCTGGCCTATGTCCCGGCTGAAAGCATCGCGCACGTCCTCGGCGGCGAGGGCGCCGGACCTGTCCTCCTCGGCGCGCTCATCGGGGGGCCTGCCTATCTCAACGGCTACGCCGCCGTGCCGCTCGTGGGCGAACTCTTGAACCAGGGCATGGCCCCTGGCGCAGCGATGTCCTTCATCATCGCGGGCGGCGTCAGCTGCATTCCCGCCGCCGTCGCCGTCTGGCCCCTCGTCAAGCCGCGCGTGTTCGCGGCCTATATCGGCTATGGGCTCATCGGCGCGATCCTCGCGGGCTTTGCCGCCAACGCGATCCTCTGAGACAAGATGCGCAGCCGCGCGGCGCGCGTTAACGTCGTATTATGCCCCTGAGCGTTACCGTGCGTGCCAGCGTTCAAAGCCCTTGAAATGTGGTTAACGCGCCGTTGCAACATTGTACGCCATCGCATACGACGGCGAAAAGTCCGCTAGGGGGATCCGCGATGACGCGTGTCTGGAATTTCATCTCGAACTATTCGCTGCTTCTCATTGCCGGCGCTCTGATCGCGCTCGTCTGGGCGAACATCGATTTCGACAGCTACCACCACTTCGTCGAGTTCAAGATCTGGGATCACGCACCCATCGGGCACTTCCACGACGGCCACAGGACGCTGACGCTCCACTATCTCGTCAACGACATTCTGATGGCATTCTTCTTCGCCATCGCCGCCAAGGAAGTCTGGGAAGCGGTCATTCTCAAGAACGGCTCCCTGCGCGGCAAGAAGGCAGCCACGCCGCTCTTTGCAACGGCTGGCGGCATGTTCGGCCCCATCGCCGTCTACCTCGGCCTCGCGGCGCTTCTCGGTTCGGACACCTATGACGCGGTGGCCAACGGCTGGGCCGTGCCGACGGCGACCGACATCGCATTCTCCTATCTCGTCGGGCGCCTTGTCTTCGGTGCAGGCCACCCTGCCGTGCGGTTTCTGCTTCTGCTCGCCATCGCCGATGATGCGGCAGGCCTGATTATCCTCGCGGTTTTCTATCCGTCCGGTGACCTTGCGCCCGTATGGCTTCTGCTTTCGGTGTTTGCAGCGGTGGGTGTCTTTGTCCTCGCCAACTGGCTGCCGCGGCGTCTCGACCGGGGCAATCAGGCACGACCGAATTCGACGTGGGTGCGGAAGACACTCGGCTTCTGGCCCTACCTCCTGGCAGCGGCGGCAAGCTGGTACGGCTTCATGATGTCGGGTCTTCACCCTGCGCTTGGGCTTCTCCCGATCGTTCCGACCATCCCCCATGCAGATCGTGATTTCGGCATCTTCGCCGCCGCTGAGGCGCACATGACTGACCTGCTCAACCAGATCGAGCACGCACTCAAGGCGCCGGTCGAGGTCGTCCTCTTCTTCTTCGGCCTCTGCAACGCCGGGGTACAGTTCTCTTCCATGGGCGATGCGACGTGGCTCGTGCTTGCCGGCCTGATCGTCGGCAAACCGGTGGGCATCCTCCTCTTCGGCTGGGTCGCCGCGCGCCCCATGGGGCTCGGCATTCCGGAAGGCATGCGCATTGTCGACCTGATCGTGATCGGCTTCGTCGCGGCAATCGGCTTCACAGTCTCGCTGTTCGTTGCCGCCGTGGCCTTCGACGCGGGGCCGGTCCAGGACGCAGCCAAGATGGGGGCGCTCTTCTCCTTCGCCGCCGCTGTGATCGCGATCATCGCGGGCAAGGTGTTGCGCGTCCAGAAGCAGGACCTAGAGGGCACCATCGCGAGCCCCCATGCCACGCCTGCCGAGTGATATCGATGAGGCCCGCTTGAGGCGCCAGGAGGCTCTTCAAGCGGGTCCCGCGACACTGAACTGCGCCGCCGGGCCAACCGAGCTTGCCTGCGAGTCAAACTTCCCACTTTTGCCTTAATTTACGCCAAGATTCCGGGTACACCTTCGGGAACGGATGGCCCTTGAGGCTGTCTTAAGACACCGTCGTTACAAGGCGGTCGATTGTCGGCGCAGGGGCAAGCCGGGGAGCACCAATGCTCGAGTTCGTGAACGTGTCCAAGTCCTTTTGGACGGGTCAGCAGCGCAAGGTCATCCTTGATCGCGCCTCGTTTCGCGTGGAACTCGGCAATTCCCTCGGCATTCTCGCCCCGAACGGCACAGGCAAAACAACGGTCATCAATATGATGGCAGGCCTCGAGAAGCCGGATGAAGGCGCCATCCACCGCAAGTGCAAGATCTCGTTTCCCCTGGGCTTCATGGGCGGGGTCGTGACGCGGCACACCGCCGTCGAGAACTGCCGCTATATCGCGCGGCTCTACGGACTGGACCCGGACTACGTCGAGGCGTTCTGCCGGTGGATGTGCGGGATCGAAGAGTACTTCGACCAGCCCATCGGCACGTATTCCTCAGGCATGCGCGCGCGATTTGTCTTTTCGCTGCTCCTCGCGCTCGATTTCGACATGTATTTGATCGATGAGGGGATGCCGCAGACGACGGACGTCTCGTTCAATCAGAAGGCGGCCGCGATCCTGAAGGAACGGCTCGAGACGACAACCGTGATCATCGTGTCCCATCAGCCAGCCACGCTGGAAAAATTCGCTCGATCTGCCGCAGTGCTTATCGACGGGCAATTTGTGATGTTTGATACCCTGGAAGAGGCGAGACAGCTTTATGACTACCAAACCCAGGGCGAGTAAATTCCGCATCAAGCGCAACGCTGGCCCGTCCCGGCCACACGCGTCAACGCCTGAGCAAGAGGGCGACGGCGCCGATGCGAGCAGCAATCAGGGCGACGAGCGCATCGTGCGCCGGCCCGTGTCTCTTTCCATGGGAGGCGTCAGCAAGGCCGGTGCCTCCTCGACCGGGTCGAGCGAAACGGCCGAGGCACGCATCCGTGAGAAGATCCGTGCGTCGCGTGGCACTGATGGTGGCAAGACAGGTCAGGTGGAGAGCCCGGCACAGACGAGCGGTGAAACGAGCATTGATGCCATTCGCAAAGAGGGCCTCACGGGCAGACAACTTCGCATGGCGCGCCGCGTGGCGCAGAAGAACGGCATCGCCGCGACCTCGGACTTTGAGGCGGTCAAGCTTCTGCGGGAGAAAGGGATTGATCCGTTCAAGACGGCGGGCGCGCTCGAGCTCGTGATCCCGAACACCGCCGACGAAGACACCTCCCTCGTCGACCGCGTGCAGCTCCCACAAACGGTGCCAAACCAGGGCCGCAACGTCCCCACAAGCCCCAATCCGGCAGAGATCCGCGGGCGAGAAATCCGCGCGATCCAGCGGGATATCGCCAAGCGCCGCCAACGCAACATGCTCCTGCTGTTCGCGCGGCTTGCGATCTTCGTGGGACTGCCGACCTTCGCCTTCGGATACTACTTCGCCTTCATGGCAACGCCGATGTACGCGACCAACAGCGCCTTTCTCATTCAGCAAAACGAAAGCAGCACGGGGGCCGGCTCTGGCCTCGGGAGCATGTTCGGCTCCAACCAACTCGCGACCGTGCAGGATTCGATCGCCGTGCAGGGCTATCTCACCTCCCGGGAGGCCATGCTGCGGCTGAACGAGGAACACGGCTTCAAGGCCCATTTTCAGGAGCCGACGCTGGATGGCATCACCCGGCTTCCGCCCGATGCCACCAACGAAGACGCCTACAAGATCTACCAGCGCAACGTGAAGATCGGCTACGACCCGACGGAGGGCATCATCAACATGGAGGTGGTCGCCGCGACGCCAGAGGCAAGCCAGACGTTCTCCAACGCCCTCATCTCCTACGCCGAAGGCCAGGTTTCCGATCTTTCCCTCCGCCTTCGCAACGATCAGATGCGCGGCGCTCGGGAGAGCTTCGCCGATGCCGAGATGAAGCGACAGGAGGCCGCCGAGCGCCTCGTTGCGCTTCAGACCGAGCTCCAGACCGTGGATGCAACGGGTGTCATTGGCGCGGCACAGGCGCGGATCGCGACCTTTGAAACCGAGCTTGAGGACAAGCGCATCGAGCTTCAGGCACAGCTTGCCAATCGGCGGCCAAACCAGGCCCGCGTGGAGGGCCTGCAGGCCGACATCCGGTTTCTGGAGGAAAGCATCGCCTCCCAGAGAGCACGGCTGACGCAGGCGGGCGAAGGAGGAGAGTCCCTCGCCTCCATCCAAGCGCAAATCCAGATTGCACAGATCGACTTCACAACCCGTGACGCGATGCTCCAGCAAGCATTGCAGGCGCTGGAATCAGCGCGCGTCTCGGCCGATCGACAGGTGCGCTACATCGCAATTTCGACGCCACCCACGGCGCCGGATGTGCCGACCTACCCGAAAGTCTTCGAGAACACCGCGCTTGCCTTCCTCATTTTCGCGGGCATCTACCTCATGGTGTCGCTGACCGCCTCGATCCTTCGCGAACAGGTGTCGAGCTGATGAAAACCGTCAACATAGGCCAAGTGTCGGTCTCGAACGACGCGCGGCTGACCATCATTGCCGGCCCATGTCAGCTCGAAAGCCTGGACCACGCGCAGATGATCGCAGGTCAGATGTCGGAGGCCTGCCGCGCCATGGGCGCCGGGTATGTGTTCAAGGCAAGCTACGACAAGGCAAACAGAACATCGCTCTCTGGCAAGCGCGGGCTTGGCATTGATGAGGGCCTCAAGGTCCTTGAAGCGGTGAAGAGCATGGGCATGCCCGTGCTGACCGACATTCATAGCCCCGAGCAATGCGCGCAGGCCGCAGAGATCTGCGATGTGATCCAGATCCCGGCCTTTCTGTCACGCCAGACGGACCTGCTCCTCGCGGCGGGGGAAAGCGGGGCCGGGGTCAACGTCAAGAAGGGGCAATTCATGGCCCCGTGGGACATGCCCAACGTCATCGCCAAGCTCGAGAGCACGGGAAACGAGAAGATCCTGCTGACAGAGCGGGGCGCAAGCTTTGGATACAATGCCTTGGTGGCCGATATGCGGAGCCTGCCGACGATGGCCGCGACGGGCTATCCCGTCATCATGGACGCCACGCATTCCGTCCAACAGCCCGGCGGGCTCGGAGGGTCTTCCGGTGGCGACCGAAGATTTGCGCCCGTGATGGCCAGATCGGCAGTCGCCCTCGGCATCGCCGGGGTCTTCATCGAAACCCACGAGGATCCTGACAGGGCGCCCTCTGACGGGCCCAACATGATCCCCCTCGATGAGATGCCTGCCCTTCTGGCGGTCCTCATGGATCTCGATCGCGTGGCCAAGGCAGACCCAATCAGGCTTTGACCCTGCCGGGCGCGGGAGGCCATGGTGCGGTCGATGCGTGTCCTCTTCTGCTGCCTTTCTCTCCTTCTTGCCGTTCCCGCCCTTGCCCAAGAGGCAGAACCGACCGGGACGATCCTAGCGACCGGTGAAGGCGCCACGGACGCCGATATCGCGGCGCGGCTGCGAGAGATCCTTGCCGAGCTTGGAGGCTATGAGGAGGTCACTGTCGATGTCTCGAGCGGCATCGTAAGCTTTCAAGGCGAAGCCCTGACCGGCGAGGACATCGACCGCCTCGATGCAATTGCCGGGCGGGTCGAAGGCGTCGTTGCGATCGAAAACGCGGTTGCGGAGACAGCCGATGTCGCCCGTCGCTTGAACCCTGTCCTCGAACGGCTCTCTGCGCGCCTCGTGCAGCTCACCACCCTCGCCCCGCTTCTCGGGATCGCGGTTCTGTCTTTCGCTGTCATCGTCCTACTCGGCTTCTTCTTCGCCAGCAGACGCTTCATCGCACGCCTCGCGCCCAACGCGTTCATCACCGACATCTATCGCATGCTCGTGCGCCTTGCCTTCGTGATCGCCGGGCTCGTCGTCGCGCTCGATATTCTTGGCGCGACGGCGCTTCTCTCCACGATCCTCGGCGCCGCGGGCATCATCGGTCTCGCTGTTGGCTTCGCGGTGCGAGACACCGTGGAGAACTTCATCGCCTCGATCATGCTTTCGATCCGGCAGCCCTTTCGGCCCAACGATGCCGTGGAGATCAACGGCGATGAAGGGCTCGTCATACGGCTGACGTCGCGGGCGACCATTCTTCTGAGTTTTGACGGCAATCACATTCGCATTCCGAACGCGACAGTCTTCAAGAGCCGCATCGTGAACTATTCCACCAATCCGGAGCGGCGATTTCTCTTCGAGATTGGGGTCGCACCGGATGCAGATCTCGCAGCGATGCGTCATCTGGCGGAGGACGTCGTGGCCGCCCTGCCATTCTCTCTCGCCGATCCGGCGCCGCTCGTATGGACCGACAGGATCGGGGATGGCGCGATATTCCTCACCGTCACTGGATGGATTGATCAGCGGGAAACCAATCTGCTTCTCGCGAGATCGGAAGCCTTGCGCCGCGTGAAGACGGCGATCGAGGCGACCGGCGTGGAGGTCCCGGACACGACCTACACGGTGACACTGAAAGAACCGGCCAAATCCGTTGGTCCCTTGCCTGATCGCGCCTCCGAAAGCCCCCCTTCGGCAAGCCAGGAAGATGACATCGCGGAGCCGACACCGACCGCGCTTGCAGAGCTCGTTGCCTCAGAACAGCAGGACGAAGAAGCGCCCAACCTCCTGAGCCCCGACGCTGCCAAGGAATGATCTCTCTTTTTGCCATTGCCATCCAACACAGGGCTTGAAACCCAAAGCTCTTCCCCGTATCTCCGCCGTCGCTGTTGGGGTGTAGCCAAGCGGTAAGGCAGCGGTTTTTGGTACCGTGTACCGTAGGTTCGAATCCTACCACCCCAGCCAGCACTTCCCATCGTTTCCGTCGTGAACAGCGCCTCGCGACATGGCTGTGCGCCCCCGTGCGTTCGTTCGCCTCGCGCGACCGCGAAAATCCAGCGCCGGGGCAAAACTTCCCGTGCAAAGACGGGCCTATCCTTTCGTATAGTCAGCTATGCCGAAGCACTGTCGCTGAGCGGACCTTCTCGGCGTAGATCACTGGCCATACTCAGGCGATGGAGGCCTCGATGGACATTCACGTGACGAGCGGAGGGACTCTGTCCGAAGCTTGGCGAGGCCTCGGCGAGGGCCCGCTCCACTTTGTGAGCGTTCATGCGAATTGCACGGTTGAGATCACGATACCGGACGGTCCTGCCCGCCCGGAGCGCGTCCATTGTGCCACGTCCTGCCTCGGCGCCATGACACATGCCGGCAAAACCGATGGCGTGGCAATTTTCGCAATCTCCGATGCTGACGGCGCCTATGGCACCGGCATCTCGAGCTTTGAGGCAGGGCCCCGGCAGGCCGCAGCCGAAGCGACGCGCAGCGCGCTAGCCATGGCCGATCGCGTCGGAGAGAAGCCGGAACTCGTCTGGGTCGCCGCGACGCCCGGCGCGGAGGAAGCTGTCGTCCAAGGCATCGAGGATGTCGTGGGCGCGGATATCGCCATCATCGGCGGCAGCGCGGCGGACAATTCCGTCAGCGGTGACTGGTTCGTCTTCGACGGTATCACGAAGGTTTCTGACGGGGTCATCGTCTCGGTGCTTTTCCCCTCTCGCCCCATCTCGTTCGCCTACCAGAGCGGCTACTCGCCCACATCACATACGGGACGCGTGACGAAGGCAGACGGGCGTGTCCTGAAGGAGATCGACGGTCAACCGGCCATGGATGTCTATGCAGAATGGACCGGTCAGGATGTCACCACGGTCGAAACAGGCGCACCGGCGGAGGCTATCCTCGGCGCAAGTACGCTCTGGCCCTTGGGACGAGAAATCAATCAGGTCGGCCAGGTGCCATTTTATCTGCTTGCTCACCCTGCCGTGGCCCATGACACCGGAGAGATCGAGCTTTTTGCCACCGTCGACGAAGGTGAAGAAGTCACCTGTATGAACGGCACCAAGAAGAGCCTCGTCGAGCGCGCGGGGCGCGTGGCCTCGCTGGCGCGAGAGACTGGCCGCCTTTCGGAAAAGCCCATTGCCGGCGCGCTTATGATCTACTGTGGTGGCTGCATGCTCTCCGTCCAAGATGAGATCGAGGATGTCGTCTCTGGTGTGAATACTGCGCTTGATGGTGCGCCTTTCCTCGGCGCCTTCACATTCGGCGAACAGGGCACCCTACTCCGGGCTGGAAACCGCCATGGAAACCTCATGATTTCCTGCATAGTCTTCGGCTGAACAACTTCGAAGGCTTGCCATGGCCGAAGATGAACGTCTGCGCGAAGCCCTGTTGGAACTGCAGTTCCTACGCGATCGAGAGGCGCGTACCCTGGCAGAAACGCGGACCCTTCTCGAATGCCTGGAAGCCTTCACGAACGCGCCGAATGCTGGCGACGCACTGGCTTCGATCTTCGTCTCCCTAAGTCAGAAACTCGGCGCAGCGCTCACCTTCATCGTGTCCCAAAAGGCAGGAGAAGGCCTCGCCATCGTCGCGAGCGACGCTCCAGAGTATCTCGGGGTAGAGATCTCACCGCCATTCGATCCGTTCAGCAGGCCACGCAACATCTCCGACCTGTCCATGCTCGGGCCTTGGGGAGAGGGGTTTTCCCCGACGGGCTTCAAGGGTCTGATCGTCACGCCGACATCGAACGCGACCGCACTCATGACGTTTCGCGAGGCGCCGTCGAACTTTAGAAAAGACGATCTGAGCCTTGTGGAGCGCCTCTCGGGCCTTGCTGCTCAAGCCCTTCGCAACAGAGAGATTGCCGCGGAAAACGAGCTGCTGGCAGCGACGATCGCGGGCTCATCATCCGGCTTCGCCATTTCGGACGCCACCGACCCGCGACAACCGCTGATCTACGTCAACGATGCCTTCGAGCGGCTTTCCGGTTACAGCGCGGCAGAAGCCCTCGGCGAGAATTGCAGATTTCTGTCTGCCGAACCCGAGGGATCGCCCGAACGCGCGAAGCTCAGAGAGGCCGTGCGGACGAAGACAGGTGGTAAGTTTCTTCTGCGCAATCGCCGAAAGTCAGGCGAGTTGTTCTGGAACGAGCTCACCCTCTCGCCTGTTTTCGACGAGGCCGGGCAGGTGAAGAACCTGGTGGCCACGCAAGCCGACGTGACGGAGCGCGTGGACGCAGCGGCAGAGCGTGACCAAGTGCGCGACAGGATGGAAAGCGCCCTCGCCGAAACGGCGGATGCCTTCCTGGTGCTGGATGCGGATGGCAGCGTTTCTTTTGCAAATCGCGCAGTGGACATCTTCTTTCCCGCGCCGGGCATTTCATGGCACGCAGGCACGTCCTTTGAAGAGAATTGGAAGGCCTTCGTTACGGGAAGTGAGGGGCAGCAAGAGCGCGTCACCGAGATGGTGCGCGGGGGAGATATCCAGCGGCTCAGCAAGGCGAGGACCGGACAGGAAGTCCACTTGCCGACAGGCCGCCGGGTCCTCATCCGTGCCGGTCAATTGGGCGATGGCGGCATGGTGCTCTCGGCAACTGATGTGACGGAGATCAAGGCCGCGCAAAGCCTTCTGTCGCAACGCCTTGCGGCCATCGAAGCCGCGCCGGACGGCATTGCGATCGAGGACCCAGACGGAAAGCTGACGTATCTGAACTCAGTGGGCCTGGCGCATCTTTCGTTTGCGTCCGCCGACGAGGCGCTGGGGCAGAACTGGCGCGACCGATACACCGATGCACCGCAGACGGCGCGGCGCACGGATTTCGACGTGACGCTCACAAGACGCGACGGAGCGCAGGAAAAGACCCATGAGATCATCGGCTCTCCCTTGGAGCAGGGTGGGAACGTCGTCGTCATTCGCGACGTGACCGAAACGCTGGAAATCGAAGCGCGCGAGGAAGAACTCACCCGGGAGCTCTTCCGGCTCCAGCGCCAGGAGGCCATCGCGCAGCTCACCGCGGGCGTGGCCCACGATTTCAACAACCTGCTTTCGGCCATCAACGGCTCGGCGACCCTGATCGGGATGTCCGACGACCTCCCCGAAAACGTCCTGCCGCATCTGGAGAGGATCACCACCGCGGGCGCGCAATCCACGAAGCTTGTCTCGAAGCTGCTCGACGTGGGAGCCGACAGCGGCGCGGAAGGCGCATTCGAACTTGCATCTGTCCTGTCAGATCTCCCGTCGCTGGTCGGGGCGAGCCTTCCATCTTCGGTGAATCTGACGATTTCAGACGACGTGCAAGCCGTGGCGATGCGCGGCGATCCAGGCACGCTGAGCCAAATCCTGATCAATCTCATCTTGAACGCGCGCGATGCCTTTGAGGGAGGCTCGGGCGCGATCAGGCTCAGCGCGGATACGATCAGCTGTCTCGCGGACGAAGCGCTCCAAGTGGGCGGCATGAAAGCCGGGCGGGACTACGTGAAACTGACGGTCAGCGATGACGGAAGCGGGATGACTGCCGAGACCGCAGCGAGCGTCTTCAATCCGTATTTCACCACGAAGGGGCGGCAAGGGACGGGTCTCGGCTTGGCGACGGCAGCGCTCCGGGTCCGCTCATTGGGCGGCGGGATCGACGTAGAAACGGCCTTCGGAGAGGGTACACGCGTCACACTCTATTGGCCGCAAGCCAAAATCGGCATGGAGGCGCCCGATCTCACGGGCGCGGAGGCGGCGGACCTGAGCGGGATGACGGTCCTCGTCGTCGACGATGATCCGACCGTGAGCGCAGTGTTGAGCTCCTTCCTCGAAGCGCTGGGAGCAGAGGTCGCCTGTTGCGAGGATCCGCGAGATGCCGCCGAAGCCGTGGCGGAGGATCCTCTGAGTTGGTCGGCGATGATCACCGACTACGACATGCCTCACATGAACGGCGGCGCGCTCGTCGCAAAGCTTCGTCCCGCTGCACCCGATCTTCCCGTGTTTGTCGTGACCGCCCTGGCCAAGAGGCTCTCAGACCCGCGCCTCGGACCTGACCAGGTCAACGGTGTTTTCGCCAAGCCCATCGACCTCATCCAACTCTCGCAGGCCCTAGCAGCGCTTCCTGCCACCCGTTAGGATTGTATCCATGAGATTGCTCCTTGCCGATGACCACGACCTCGTTCTCGAAACGCTGGGCGCGTTCTTGACCGCGCAGGGTGAATTCGAGGTCGAGACCTGCGGCTCGCTCGAAGAAGCCTGTGAAAAGATCGGCAATGATACGGCCTATGATCTCGTTCTTCTCGACTATTCCATGCCCGGCATGGACGGGCTCGCGGGGCTTGAGAAGGCAATTCAGGCGTCCTTCGGGAGACCGGTGGCGATCATGTCGGGAACGGCGACCAAGGCCGTAGCGCAAGACGCAATCGACAAGGGTGCGATCGGCTTCTTGCCGAAAACCATGGCTGCCAAATCGTTGGTGAATGCGGTGCGCTTCATGGCCATGGGCGAGACCTACGTCCCCTTGGATTTTCTGAACGCGGAAGAGGCCACGCCTGAAAAACCGCCGCTCGCAAAACTCCTCTCGGAGAGAGAGCAGCAGGTCTTGGGAGGGCTCTGCCGAGGGCTATCCAACAAGGAACTCGCGCGAGAGCTCGATCTGCAGGAAGTAACGATCAAGCTCCACGTGAAGACGTTGTGCCGGAAACTCGACGCCAAGAACCGAACGCATGCGGCCATGATCGGAAAAGAGGCGGGCCTATTCTAAGCCCGCCTCAGGGGGTCGATCCTGGCGCAGGCGCCAAGCAGTCTCACGCGGGTGTCAGAACAGGAACCCGTCACAGATCTCCGCGTAGAAGGCCTGCCCGTCGTCTTCGCCTCGGCTGGCAAAGCCCAGTTCACAGCCTCCAAGATCAACCGTCACCGAGCCGTCGGTCTCGAGGGTGACGTGATGCTTGAGCCAAGCGTCAGCGGTGGTCCCCTCCAGGACTTGCAAGGCGCGGAAGTCGATTGTGTCGGCCTCGGTGGCATCGTTGCGGAAGTCGAGGATGAGGTCCCTGCCTTCGTCCATGTCTTCCTTGCGGAAGACGAAGCGGTCGCTTCCTACGCCGCCGCGTGCGATGTCGTCGCCCGCACCGAGATAGAGGCGGTCGTTGCCCGCGCCCCCATCGAGGAGGTCGTCGCCAGAGGCACCGTTGAGGAAGTCCTTGCCATCGCCGCCGGAAAGCTCGTCGTCGTTGGAGCCTCCGTTGAGCGTGTCGTTCCCCGCCCCGCCGTCGAGCGTGTCGCTTCCCTTGTCGCCGCGGAGCACATCGTCACCGGTGCCTCCGGTAAGCGCGTCGTCTCCGCTTTGACCTTTGAGGAGGTCGGCCCCCTCGCCACCGGCGAGGTTGTCGTTCCCCGATCCGCCCTGAAGCTTGTCGTCCCCCTCGCCGCCTTGCAGATGATCGTCGCCACTATGGCCGCGAAGACTGTCAGCACCGCCTCCTCCTGAAAGCGCGTCATCGCCGGAGCCGCCGTTGAGACTGTCCTCACCGTCGCCGCCAAAGAGCTTGTCGGCCCCGCTGCCACCTTTCAGAAGGTCATTTCCGGTCCCGCCATCGAGGCTGTCGGAGCCGGACCCACCTTTCAGCTGGTCGTGTCCCTGCCCGCCTTCCAGGCGATCATGGCCGGCTGACCCCGACATGATGTCATCGCCTGCGCCGCCGAGAAGAACGTCGTCATCTTCTTCAAGGAGGTTGCCGTTCTGGTCGAACCTGCGCCCGTCCTCGTCGTAAAACGAGATGATGTCGGGCCTCTCATTGCTGGGTGCCGCGCCGCCATTGATGATGTCGTCTCCGGTACCACCGTCGATGGTATCTCCTGCGGAGCTGCCGTTGAGTTGATCGCTGCCTTGGTTTCCGAGGATCTCGTCGCTTCCGGCATTGCCATCGACCGTGTCATCAAAGCTCGATGCACCTGACGGATCTTCGATCATTTCGATCCCACGAATGAGGATACTGGAATCGAGATCGAGCGCTTGAAACGGATCGAGGGCACGCGGATCCGCAGCGCCGTCGTTCGAAGAGGCCCGCGGGGCATCCGCCACGAGAACGAGGAACGTCTCACCCGTCACCGGATCGGTATCGACCCGATAGAAGCCGCCGGAGGACCCGGTGCTGTCGTCCATGTCATGGTCGCCAGAATTGCCACCGACATAGAGCGTGCCGTTGGCATCGATGATCGCCGCACCGAACGTGACGGCTGGCAAGCCCTCGTGCAAAACGCCGTCGATGACTGTTCCGGTGACCGGCACGAGAGAGAATTCAGGCGCATCCCCGGAGACATCGACGGTAATCAACGTCCCTTCGCCGCCTTCTTTCTGCGGACGAACCACGCCGCTGAACGTCTGGGTGGCAGCGTCATACGCCACGTCCCACACGCGTGCGGAGATGAGCTCGTCCGGCAGATTGAAGCGTTCGACGACCGGGTTCCCGTCTTCGTCTCGCTCGGAGACGTCAACGCGCATGAAGTAATCCATGTCGGCTTCGAAGGCCCAGAGGTTCCCCTTGTCGTCGAAATCGCCTGTCCATGAGCGGTACGGGGTCTCGCCCATGCGGTAGCTCAATCCGTCGGCGTCGATCATGACGAGATCACGCTCGGCGATCGCATTGCCCAGCGCATCAAACCCCTTCTTCACGGCGATGCCGTAGATAAGGTCGTCTTCCACGTTGAAGCCGATCGCATTGACCGTGACCGTCGCCTTGGCCCCGGCCTGTTCGTAGCTCTGCGTCTCGGGGTCGAAGACCACGAGCGTGCCGTTCAGCACCTGATAGAGGTTGGGCTGCCCCTCCGCGAAAGCCGCGACGGAGACCTCCTCTCCGCCGATCTCCACGGTCTTTTCGTAGGAGAAGATGGGGCCGCTCGTATCGATCTCGCTTTTCCCCTGCGGCTCGACAGACCGGAATGTGAGCGCGCCTGCTTCTCCGGTGCCGGTGAAGCTCACCGTGATCGGCTCGAACAGACCGCTCTCGGCCTCGTAGCGCCCGAGGCTCTCGCCATTCCAGAGGATTTCGACGCCGCCTTGAACGACACCGGCGCCGAGATTGGCCGCGACCTCGAAGGTGAGTTGGTATTCGGCGCCCTTTGTCGTCGTGACGACTTGCGACATCTCGTTGTGGCCGCCAGGCAGCTCGCTGACCTGCCACTGGCTCGTGTCGGCGTAGCCCGCGAAGCTCATTTTCCCTTCCGTCTCCGCGAGAAGGTTGTCGGCGTAGTCACCAAAGATGACGTCTTTGCCGGCCGCGCCTTCAATGTTGTCGTCGCCGCCCCGACCGACGATCAAGTCGTCGCCGGGGAGGCCTGTGATCTCTTCGCTGAGATCGGTTCCTGTGATCCTGTCCATGAAGGTGCTCCTAATTGTGGGTCACATCACCAGCCGATGCCGTGGTAGTCGGCGGAGGCTGGCAATTCCGGGAAGGCGCGGACGACGTCGATCACAGGCGTGCCTGCATCGAGTGCAGCACGCGCGATGTTTGCGTAGGTCGTATTCGCCTGGGTCACGATGACGGCATCGACGCCGAGGCAGGCACCCCACCCATCGTCTGCGATCAGCTTGCCGAGATCCTGCGCGAGGGCGGCGAGGCCGGGGGCACCGTGCTTCACATAGCCGAGCTGCCCCTCGATATTCGTGCGGCGCGTGACCGCCGGATCATGGGCTTTGACCTCGACACCCTCGTCGCGGAGCGCGGCGATGAGCTCGAGCGCCGGGCTTTCTCGGAGATCGTCGGTGCCGGGCTTAAAAGCCAGTCCGAGCACGGCGACGCGCTTTGCACCGCGCTCCATTACGAGGCGAACAGCCTCCTCGATCTGCACTCGGTTCGAGACCCCGAGGTGCTCGATCATCGGCAGTGAAACGCCTGCCTTTTCAGCGATATGCGCAAAAGCACGGACCTCTTTCGGCAGGCACGAGCCGCCGTAGGCGAAGCCCGGCTTCAGATAGTACGGAGAGAGATTGAGCTTCTGATCTTGGCAGAAGACCTCCATCACCTCGTGGCTGTCGACGCCCTGGCTCTTGGCAAGTCGCCCAACTTCGTTGGCAAAGCATACCTTTGTCGCGTGCCAGACGTTGTCGACGTACTTCACCATCTCGGCGGTTTCGATCGAAGTGACGATCGGAGCCGCGTCCACGGGCGCATAGATGTCGCGCATGATCGCGCCGGTGCGTTCGCAGGTTGCACCGATGACGGTCTTGGGCGGCGCGTAAAAGTCATCGACGGCCACGCCTTCGCGCAGAAACTCTGGATTGAACGCCACGCCGAAATCGAGACCGAGCGTCTTGCCGCTCACCTCTTCGATGATGGGGGTCATGACGCGCATGGTCGTGCCCGGCGGAATGGAGCAGCGCATGACGAAGACGTGGAAATCGGACTTCTGCGCGAGCCCCTCGGCCATGCTGCGGGCGGCGGCTTCGATGAAACGGTAGTCGCAGCCGCCATCGGCGGCGGTGGGCGTCCCAACGGAGACAAAGGTCACATCCGTGTCGCGGACTGCTTGGGCAAGGTCATCGGTTGCGGTGACGAGGTCCGCTTCGACGCCTTCCGCGAGGAGGCGGCCAAGATCCTTCTCGTGGATCGGGGACCGTCCCGCCGCAATGTCAGCCACTTTCTCGCGGTCGATATCCACGCCCACGACGCGGTGACCGAGGCTTGCAAGGCACGCGGTGGAAACGGCCCCGACATAGCCAAGGCCAACGATGGAGATGGCGGGCTTTTCGATGGAATTGAAGAGGCCGGCGGGCAGTGCCGTGGCCGTATTGATGGGGCTCAGATCGAGCATGGTTTCAGTCCTTCCAGCAGGGTTTGACTTCGCTGGAGGCTGTCTACGGCACTGAAATCACTTATTTTATCGTGCGAAAGGCTAAGCGATCGCTCGGACGAGAATTCTGCAATACCAAAGGATAGTCGGGCAAAGACCCTCGTTGCCGGAAATGAAAAGACCCCGCGACAAGCGCGGGGTCGAAGAGAGCTTTCAAGCGGTTTTTGAGTGGAGGCCTAGGCCGCCTGTGCAGCTCCTTCAGGGGCGCGAGCATAGACATCTTCGTACCGGATGATGTCATCCTCCCCGAGATAGGGACCGCTCTGAACTTCGATGAGCGTGAGAGGGACTTTGCCCTTGTTCTCGAGGCGGTGGATTGCGCCAAGTGGGATGTAGACGGATTGGTTCTCTGCGAGGTTGCGGACGTCGGTGTCGACGGTGACGGTGGCCGTTCCCTCGACCACGACCCAGTGCTCGGAGCGATGGAGATGGGACTGCAGCGAAAGCTGCCCGCCCGGCTTCACCATGATACGCTTCACCTGGAAGCGGTCACCGAGGGAGAGGGTCTCGTAGTGGCCCCAGGGGCGGTGGCACTGCTGGAAGCCGGTGGCCTGCGGCGCGGCCTGCACCTTGAGCTCAGCCACCACGTCTTTGACACGTTCGCTCTCATCCAGATTGGCGACGAGGATCGCATCGCCCGTGGCGATGGCGGCAATGTTCTCGAGCCCGAGGCCGACAATGCGGGTGCCTTCGCGATCAGAGCGCAGGAGCGAGCCTTTGCATCCGATCTGCATGGCCGAACCGCTCAGGGCGTTTCCATCTTCATCATGGTCGTCAGCTCCAAGGACGGCGCGCCAGGAACCGAGATCAGACCAGCCGCAATCGACGGGCACGACGGTCAGACAGTCCGCCGCTTCCATGATCGCATAATCGATGGAGATGTCTTCACAGCGACCATAGGCATCCTCTCCGAGACGGAAGAAGCACAGATCCTCGGCACCTGTGGCCAGTGCTGCTCGGCAGGGCATCACGAGGCGCGGTGCGAGGACCTCGAACGCTTCGATGATGGACCCCACGCGGAACATGAAGATCCCGGCATTCCAAAGAAAATTGCCTTCCTCGAGCATCTCCTCTGCGCGCCCTTTCGCGGGCTTTTCCACGAAGCTCTTGAGGCGCTGCGGCGTGGCCGCCTCCGGCTCTTTCGATGTCTCGAGGTACCCGTAACCCGTCTCTGCGGACGTGGGCGTGATACCGAAGGTGACGAGCTCGCCCTGCGCGGCCGACGCCGCACCCTGCTCCATGGCTGCAGCAAATGCGGCCTCGTCCGTGATACGGTGGTCCGACGGAGCCACCAGCAGCATGGCGTCTGGGGTCGCTTCATGATGGAGCGCTGCCGCGAGGATAGCGGGTGCGGTGTTGCGCCCCATGGGCTCGAGAAGGATCGCACCGGCATCGATACCGGCGGCCTCCATCTGCTCGGCCGTGATGAAGCGGTAGTCCGTTCCAGTCACGATCGTCGGCGCAGCAAAGCCCTCGCCCGAAAACCGCCGCAGCGTCGATTGAAAGAGGCTCTCGCCTCCGACGATATCGGTGAACTGCTTAGGAAAGGATTTGCGCGAGGCGGGCCAAAGGCGCGTGCCGGAACCGCCAGCGAGGATAACGGGGATGATCATGTGTCTTGCTCCAAGTGATGTGCTTTGAAGCTCTGTTAAGCGGTTCTGGGCGCTCGATCTTCTGGCCGGGAGGAGAGGATGGACGCCCAAAAGCGTGGGTGACTGCTCAAAAGGATAGTGCAGCGCCGCACGTCAGAACGGCGCGGGGATCGCTCCGATGTATACCGAGAGGACAGCAATGAATGCTCCGACGGCCACAGCAAGCTGGGCCTTGGCGGTACCGTTCTGGAGGTTTGCTTTCCAACCGGCTCCGCCGCCGGAAGACTGGTTGCCCCGGTTGGACCATTTCTGCTTCGAGAGATGAAAGATCATGAAGATCTTCACCGACGCGTTGATGACCTGGTTGAGGTAGAGAATGAACGGCCAGCTGAGGTCCACCCGACGGGAATAGCTGTAGAGAAATGTGCAGAGGACGACGCGGCTGAAAAGCACCCAGATGAGGCAGGACCAAAGATAAAGCGGGTCCACCATCGCGGCGAGGAGCGCAAGCGTCGGCGAGACCATCATCGTCCACATGGCGATGCGCTGATCGACGACACACCACCAGATGAAAGGCTTCACCTGCCGGGGACCAAGGGCTATGGCGCGGGATCCGTTGCGCAGCATGTTCCCCGACCAGCGCCGGAAGTTCTGCACCATCCGCTCCAGCCCGTTCTCCTTGATTACCTCGATCGTGTAGACGGTGGCGTCTGGCACGTAAGTCATCTTCGCGCCCTTGGTGAGCATGTAGTACCAGGTGCTCTTGTCGTCGCCCGACAGGAACCGGAAGCGGCCCCAGAGCCAGTGGTCGAGATGGTCGGCCTCGATCGTGCGGATGAAGCGCTCGGACAGCATGTGCTGCGCGCGAAAGACCGACATGCGCCCTGTGAGCGTGAGCACTTTGCCCGACATCGCGTGGGACTGCATGGCCAGCCGCCGTTGCGCAAAGCGCATGTCGAGCCAGTTCGCGATCCATCTGGGCCCGTAGCAGATGACCTCTTCATCGGTTGTCAGGGCTTGCAGCTCGGGATCGGCGCCAAACATGGAAAGCGTTTTCTCGAGGACGTCGTTTCCATAGAGCGCGTCCCCATCCATGAAGATGACAAGATCATCCTTGTCGACACCGTTCCGGTTGATCGCCCGGAGGATCATCCCGATGGCCATCCGCTTACCCGGCTGGTTCTGTCGCAAGAATACCAATTCAGCGAGATCATCGGGGATGTCTTGGGCGTGGGTCTCCACAAAGGACCGGATGATGAGCTCGTCGTAGCTCGAGCCCGTGCCGATATAGATCGTCGTCGGGATCTTCTCCCGCCGGATCTGAGCGAGAATAGAGCCGATGACACGCTTCGTGATCGCGGGCTCTTCGTAGTACGTCGTCATCTGGATGTGCAGGCGTCTGGGCCGCCAGCCGCTTTGCCAAACAGCGTCTGCCGCGGCGCGCATGCGGGGCCACCTCATGCGCCGGTAAATCTCGGCACGAACAGCATGGGTGAACCACCAGCCAAAGCGCCAGATCCCAAGGGATCCGAGCACCAGCGTCACATGGAACGTATCCGGTTGAAAGAAACGGTTCTGCGTGTGGGTGAGGAGCCACAGCAGACAACCAGCGATGAGTGCGAGCACAATGAGCTGGGGCGCGCTCCATTTGCGGATGCCCCGCTTCACAGGCGCGCGAAGGGCACGCAGCCGGGTCGTCAGATCCTTGTCAAAGGCGTATTCGGTTTCTGGGGCGTGCATCATCGACCCACGCGGGCACGAAGCTCTTCGGCCCGCCGTGCCAGTGTCTGTGCCCAACCACGCTGCGCTTTGAGTGAGACGGGTGCCAGATGCGGAAGGCTTTCACGCGTCTGCGCGCGGGTCAGATCGGGAAAGCGCACGCTCACCAGCATGCCGAAGTCGGGAGACAGGTCCGGGTCGATCCCCGCGGCGATCTCGC
This sequence comes from Pseudomonadota bacterium, assembly GCA_038533575.1. Taxonomy (NCBI): domain Bacteria; kingdom Pseudomonadati; phylum Pseudomonadota; species Pseudomonadota bacterium. The sequence goes on from JBCAYL010000001.1 coordinate 1,857,620, forward strand.
TGACCTCGCCGCGGATGGTCTTCGGACCATCGCGGCTCGCGACCTCCGCGGTCACGACCATGCCCGGATACACTGCCACGGCCATCGAGGGATCAAGCCAACCCCGTGCCGTGCGCGCCTCGTCGGTCTCGAGAACGAGGGCAATCTCGCCTTGGCCGAGAAGCTGCCCCTCAAGAACGTGCAGCTCGGTGACCGTCCCATTCCTGTGCGCCACCACATGAAGCGCATCGGAAGCGACGCGTAGCTGACCCCTCTCCCGGCGGAGGCGTCGGAGCTCATCATCCAGGGTGTCCACTTGCAGGAGGACCGCCTCGTGCGCCTCGAACAGGTCGCGATATGCGGGTGCAAAGCGCGCGTCGAATGCTTCAAGGAGGCGTTCAACTGACGGAAAGGAGGGCTGAAGCGCCGCTACGATCTGAGTGCGGATACCATCCAATCGGGCTGCCAAGCGGGCTTCCGTCTCCATCGCCTTTTCAAGACGCGTCTCGATGAGCTCGATCCGGCTTCGCACTTCCTCGAGCGCTGCCTCACCTTCGGGATCCGTCAGTCGAATGAGCATGTCACCCTGCTCGACCTGGGACCCCGGGGCAACGAGCACCTCTTTTACGAAGCCGCGGTCCGCCGCACTGTGCGGGAGCATCTCAGCTTCGATCCGCGCGTTCTCGATCTGAACAGTTGCCAGCTTTCCCCAAATGCCGGAGCCCAGGGTGTAGAAGACGAGCGCGCCCATGCAGAGGTAAAGGATGATGGAGAAGACCGCGCGAAGGCTCCGCGGAGATTTGCCCGCGGTCGCCACGGCTTTTTCTTCCTCGGTCTCCTCCATGGGAACGAGATCGACTGGTGTGTCGAGACTGGTGATGACTTCCTCTGTTGACGCCATCTTCCCGGAAAGGATCGACCGGTAGAAAACGGCAAGAGTTTCGCGCTGGCGCCCGGTCAGCCCGTCAAATGCGAGGAAGCGATCGCGACCATCTCGCTTCAGCTTGATGGGAAATCGAATATCCACGCCCTGAAACGGGATAGAGAGGATCGCTTCCTTTGGAAGCACATCGCTCTCATTCGGGAATTCGAAACCCTGAAGCGACCAATCCGTGATCGTCAGCCGCTCGCCCGTACTGAGTTCTAAGCCCAGGGGCGCGCGCACCTGAAACGACAGGTCGGACATAGGACGTTCATGGCGGATCTTCACGAACCGATCTCCAGTGGTTTCGCCCCTTCCTACATCCATGCAGCGAAGCCGATACGCCCGCAGGCGTATAGGGCTCGTCTCGAAAGTATAGGCGCGACCAATAAGGATATAACGCGCTGTTTTTGCTTACTTTATCTCCCTTCGAGACGTAGGAGGCCGGTAACCCAGATTAGGAGAAGCACCGTGAAACATCTCTCTTGCTTTAAAGCCTACGACATCCGCGGACGCGTCGGCGTGGACCTAGATGAAGACCTCGCTCGGCGTCTGGGACGCGCCGTGGCGGCTGAGCTCGAAGCAAACACGGTCGTCGTAGGACGCGACGCGCGCGAAAGCTCACCATGGCTCGTCGATGCACTGGCGGAAGGGCTGACGTCCCACGGCGTCGATGTCCTCGACCTCGGGCTCTGTGGCACCGAAGAGGTGTATTTCGCGACAGCGCACTTCAACGCCTCGGCTGGCGTGATGGTCACGGCGTCGCACAACCCAATCGAATATAACGGCTTCAAGATCGTGGGGGCCGGTTCCTCTCCGCTTTCCGATGAGCGGTTCCGCGCAATTGAAGCTGCCACGGCCCACGGACTTTATTCGACGGTGGCGCAAAAAGGGAAACGCGCCTTCGCGAATTGCCGGGATGCTTATGTCGAGCGCGTTCTTTCGTTCATTGATCCCGAAGCTCTGATGCCTCTGAGGATCCTCGCAGACTCTGGCAATGGCGCTGCCGGCCCGACATTGGACGCTGTTCTCGAGGGGCTGTCTGCCCGCAATGCTGCCATTGACGCCGTGAGAATGCACCACATGCCCGATGCGTCCTTCCCGAATGGGATACCCAACCCGCTCCTCCCGGAAAACCAGCCCGCGACGGCTGAAGTCGTTGTCGCGTCAGGCGCCAATTTCGGGATCGCGTGGGACGGCGACTTCGATCGCTGCTTCTTTTTCGACCACACAGGCGAATTCATTCCGGGCGAATATCTCGTGGGCCTGCTCGCCGCATCAATGCTTGAGAGATACCCTGGCGAAAAGATCGTTCATGATCCCCGCGTCTTCTGGAACACCCACGAAATCGTCGACCGGACGGGTGGCCATGCGGTCGTCTCCAAAACCGGTCATGCGCTCATCAAAGCGAAGATGCGGGAAACCGGCGCAATCTATGGCGGCGAAATGTCAGCGCATCATTACTTCCGCGACTTCATGTATTGCGATAGCGGGATGATCCCCTGGCTACTCGTGGCGGCCTACATCTCGAAAACCGGACAATCGCTTCGCGATCTGGTGGCTGAAATGCGCGCGCGCTTCCAAAGCTCCGGCGAGATCAATTTTCGCGTCGACGACCCCGCTGAGGTCACGGAGCGCATTCGGAAAACCTATGAAACCGAAGCCCTTGCAAGCGACACGCTGTATGGCCTGAGCTTCGAAACAAGCGATTGGCGCCTGAACCTGCGCTGCTCGAACACCGAGCCGCTGCTCCGGCTCAACATCGAGGCGCGAGGCGCGCAGTGCGATCTGTCTCAGCTTGTGACGGAGGTGTCAGACATCATTCGGGTCGCTTGAGGTTGAAGGAGGCACATCAACAAGCTGTCCTCTCGCAAGGCGTGCGGCGCCAAGGGTCGCGCCGCCGCTTTGCGCCAAGCAAGCGCGAAAGAGCACTCTCGGACTAGGCCGCCTGCACTCCCGCAGCGCCATTCCATAGCTCAATCAGCTGCGTCGGAAGTGTCATGGGGTCGAACGGCTTCGTCACGACACCGAGAACCCCATCTTGGAGGAGGCGCTCTTGGAGATCTGTTTCGGATTTGGCCGTCATGTAAATGACGGGCATGCTCTCGAAGCGCGCGATGTTTCTGACCCGCTTCAGGAACGTCGGCCCATCCACATGAGGCATCATGACGTCCAACAATATTAAATCGGGTGAGATCTGATCCAGCGTCGCGAATGCATGATCTGCTGATCGGCTCTGGAGGACCTCAAATCCCCCGACGAGTTCCAGCGACATCTTCGTAATGTCCAAGATGTCTTCGTCGTCATCTACGTGCAAAATCGATTTTAGCTCTTTCATGCTACCGCCCCAACTATTTGTATCTTTTGGACTGCAACTTACACGCTTCGGTTGTTGTTCCACACCCTACTAGAAATATTTTGCATGACGTCAAATTGTATCTGCGACGCCGCCAAGAAATTAGGCTGCGACCGCTTTACCACAATCCATGACCCCTGGCAGGGTCACCACGAAGGTACTTCCCACGTCGATTTCGCTTTCGGCCGTGATCGTGCCCCCGTGCAGGTCGACGAGGCTTTTGCAAATCGCGAGACCAAGGCCCGTGCCGCCGTATTTTCGGGTCGTGGACGCATCAACCTGTTCAAAACGCTCGAATATCGATTTCATCCGATCGCTCGGCACGCCTGGGCCTGTGTCCTGCACGCTGAGGCGGACGCTCCCAAGGGACTGCGAAAGACTCACTTTCACGGAGCCTTCGTCTGTGAATTTTAGCGCGTTTGAAACGAGATTGATCATGATCTGGCGCACGCGCAATTCATCCGCCGAGATGAGGCACGGTGTGCCCGTATAGGTAAGGGAAAGGCCCTTTCCTCGAGCCTTCTCCTGCATTTCAGCGATCAGGCGCTGGATCAGCGCATCGAGATCGACGGTGGTCTTGTGGAGCTCGACCTTGTTTGTGCTGAGCTTGGACCAATCGAGGACCGAATTGATGAGAGAAAGAAGATGCTGGCCAGAGTGATCGGATTTCTCGGCCTGGCGCTTGATGTCGCTTGCGAATGCCTCGAACTTTTCCAGTGCATCGGCATTCGCGCCGATTGCTGACCGCACCTTTCCATAGCTTGGAAGCAGCGTGACGTTTCTCAGGAACGCAACATAGCCAAGAATGATCGAGAGAGGCGTTCTCAATTCGTGGCTCATATTGTTGAGGAAATCGGTTTTCGCCGCCGACGCCTGTTCCGCTGCAAAGATCGCCGTCTTCAGCTCCGAAACATCCACGCGGAAGCCAACGGTAAAGCCATCGCTCGTTTTGGACTCAGAGACCTTGAGCCAACGCCCATCAGGCAGGCGCTGCTCGGTCGGCTCTTTGGGGTCCGCGTGAAGCGCGAGCCGCTCTGCGATCCATGCCTCTTCGTTGCCGATCGCATCGAGATACTGGCCGCGTGCAACGCCTTCTCGAATGATGTGCTCAAACGTATTCCCAGGCACAAAGAGATCCGAGGAATGCGCATAGTATTGGCGATATTTCTCATTGCAGAGGAGCAGCCTGTCGTCTTCGTCATAGACGACAAATCCATCTTCGAGGGACTCGATTGCCGCCACGAGCTGCCTCCGGGCATTTGCGCGATCCACGATCAAGCGGCGCGCGTAGTTCACGCCCGTGTAGCCAATGACCATCAGGCATATGACGATGGTAAGGATCGCGCTTCTTTGGGGAGAGACCGTTGTCCAGCCGGCGGAAGGCGCCGCCCCTATCTCAATGAATGCCGTATCGTTCAAACGGATTCGGCCGATCAGCGGCTCATTTTGCCAGATGTCGGCGTTTCCGAAGAGCACGTCGCCCGGTTCGGTCGTGAAAGATCGCGCGCTGATATCCGTCTGAATTGAGCCGTCGTTGATGCCCGCTTCGGCCAAGAATGCTCCGACATCGATGACGACTGAATAGACCTCGGGGCCGTATGCTGCGTCGGCTGCGCGTAGAATTAGGCCGACGCCGCCCTGCACCAGATTGACCGGGCCTTGAACGATCACCTCGTCGTTTTCCAACGCCGCATCGACCCATTTGAGGAGATCCGGCCTTTGCGTGAAATCGAGGCCCAGCGCGGCGCGATTTGGCTCCAGCGGATAGACTTGGGTGATGATGTAAGGGTCAGACATCGCAACATTCACGATGCTGGTGTTGGTATTGCTCAGAACGCCGGCGAGGGACTCAAAGTTTTCCGTTTCATCGCCCGGGCCAACCCCCATAAACACTGCGAGATTCTCGGTGAGCGTTTCGTAAGCACGCAGGCGCGTTTCGGCGTGGTCGACGATATCCTCTACACTGTCGCGGTAACGATCGACCTCGTTGAGCTGCGCGGAGCGAAGCGTCACCGATTCAAGCATCAGGACCGTCAGGGCGCCGACAGCGAGGATGAAAAGATAGACGAGAGCCAGCCGAAGCTGGTGATTGAGGCGCGGCCGGTGTGCCCACTTACGGTTGCTTAGCGATTTCATTGGGGCCCCCGCTCCAGTTTACTGCCCTGAACGTGTTGGCAGAGCCTATCCTTGGGTCTCAAGTTCTCGCTCCAACTCCGTGAGGAGATGTTCGAGCGCTTCGGCGATGGGCGGCGTCATGCGACGCCCAATTTTCACTTCCGTTTCGATGTCCAGTGCGAGTGCACCGATGTTCGAAAAGCCAAGAGTTGGCGCCACGCCAGCGAGCTTGTGGCAATCGCGCTGCACGATCTCGAGGGCGTCAGCCGCCTCGGGATTGCTTTGCAGCTCCACCGCCGCCGTTTCCAACCTGAGAATTCTGACCTCGAGGTTGCTGAAGAAGCGCTGGCGAATGGGCGCCAGCATCGCGTCGAGATCGGCGCGATTTGGAGTTTTCGATGAGGCCGCTGGGAAATGGTGTCTCATGCGAAACGAAGCCCGTTCGACGCAACCGCTGGCATGTCTTTCGCGGGCAAGCCGACCAGCTTGCCTTCCACCGCTGCATTTTCGATTGCCTCATCGAGGAGTTCATCAGCACTGCTGAAAGAAAACAGCCCGCGGCGCACAGGTGCACCGACCCGTAGGCGCGGCGCCACATCTCCAACGGAGCGGTACCAGTCCGCGAGGGTCGAAAGCGCAGGATCGAGGCGGTCTGCGAGCTCGTCCACACCGGTATAGCGACAGCCACGGGTGAAGACGACGAAGTCACCGTAGCCCGCATGGGCAATGAGCGTCTGCTCGTTCTTGAAGGTCTCCGCGAGGATCTCCGCCACATCCAGCAGCATATCCGGGTAGGCTTCCGGGCCGCGATTGGCGTGGATGTCCTCGGCATTGTCGACACGAATACCGATCGCGGACCATGCCATGAGGTGAGCCGCGTTGAGCTTGAGCAGATAGTTCTGCATGGCCAGATACGTGATCGTGCGCGGGGCTTCCGTGAGCGGGAGTGGCACAGAGATGTCGAAGGCCGCCGGCGCGCCAAACTGGCGCTCAGTGCTTTTCGCGGTGAGTTGATCGACCATCTGCATGCGGCCGCGCAGTGTGCGGCGATCAATGGGCTTTGTCAGGTAGTCCGTCGCGCCGACGCCGAAGGCACGATCAATGCTGCCCATGTCGGCGCGCACGGTGATCATGATGATCGGCGTATGAGCGCTCGCCGGATTTTGGCGAAGCATGTTGCACAGCGCGACGCCGTCCGTCTCCGGCATGTCGATGTCGAGCAGAAAGCAGTCGAACGGCGCGTCACCGCCCTGCACAAGCGTCATCGCGTCCGCAGCAGACGAGACCTGCGTCACGTCATTGTAGCCAAGGGCCCCAAGCTCAGCCGCGATCACATCGAGGAAAATCGGGTCATCATCGACGGACAGAATTCTCATTGTGCTACCCACTCGCTGTCTAGGCGACGCTATTGTTTCTGGTTTGCAGCCAATCAACCGCCGGAATGTGGCTTTAATCAGACCGATTTGAGGAAAATCCGATCTTTTAGACCTCTGAAATCACTCATCTTTTACGGGAATGCGGGCACGGCGCGCCTTATTCCTAGGGGGAAACACCAGCAATCATGGGTTGTGGACAGCTCAGATGATCTCTTCGGAGACGGCGAGGATCGCGGCAACTTTGCGGACACCGGGCCGCTTACATCCACTGCGGTCTCTTCGTATCTGCGGGCCAAGGGCCATGTCGCGGGCGACGTCTCTGGGGGAAAACTTAGAGCAAGGAAAGCTCGAAAGACCTTGGGAGCGCAGCGCCGGGTGGTAGTCAACAGGCTCCCGCCTGACACAAGGCAATCACCCGTAAAACAGCTCATTTTTCGGCATGCACGCAAGCCACCGGCTGTGTAGGGAGCTCGGGTCCTCCCCCGGCATACCCACAGGTTCTCCATGCGCACCTATCCTCCGGAACGAATTGTCTGCCTGACCGAAGAAACCGTGGAGACGCTGTATCTTCTGGGAGAAGAGGATCGGATCGTCGGGGTCACGGGCTACGCGGTGCGGCCCAAGCGCGTGCGCAAGGAGAAGCCGAGGGTGTCGGCATTCACCTCGGCGGACATCCCCAAGATCCTCGCCCTTTCGCCAGATCTCGTCCTCACATTCTCAGATCTGCAAGCGGACATCGCCGCGGAGCTCATCCGATCCGGCATCTCTGTGATGGCCTTCAATCAGAGAGACATCGCCGGAATTCTCACGATGATCCGGCATCTCGGCGCGACCGTCGGCCAAGAAGAGAGGGCCGATGAGCTGGCCCAGAGTTTTGAGGCGCGCCTTGCGCGGGTTGCGGCGCTCTCCGCCGGGAGACCAAGACCGCGCGTCTACTTCGAGGAATGGGATGAGCCCCTGATCTCGGGCATCCGCTGGGTCAGCGAACTCGTCGCGATAGCGGGCGGTAAAGAGGTCTTTCCTGACGCCGCGCAAAAGCCGGGCGCGCTCGACCGGGTTGTCACGGATGCAGAAGTCATCGCGGCGGCGCCCGACGTTATTCTTGCATCCTGGTGCGGGAAAAAGGTGAGACCAGAGAAGATAGCGGCGCGTGGAGGGTGGGACGCGATACCCGCCGTCCGCCATGGACGCATCCACGAGATCAAGTCTCCCCTCATCCTTCAGCCCGGCCCAGCGGCTCTGACGGACGGCCTCGACGCGATCATCGAGGCGCTGAGCTCTTGGCAATCCGAGCAGGGCTAGGGCTGGTCCCTCGCCCCGTGCAAGATCGAGAAAGCTTGGTTTCTCCCACGTCGCTCATTGACCCAGAAATGAAAGTGCTCTTAGCTCCCGGTCGATGGTTCTCTAGGGCCAAAGGCCCATGAGATGAAAAGGGAACACGGTGAGGCGTAGCCAGTAGGCACCAAATCCGTGACTGCCCCCGCAACTGTGAGCGGTGAGTGACCTCGACGAGCGCCACTGGAGTGAAATCCGGGAAGGCTCGAGGAAACAAAGACCCGCAAGTCAGGAGACCTGCCATCACCTGCGCCTTGATGCGCGCGGGCATTTCAACTCGATGCAGGCGGGGCGCCTGACAGGGAGAGAAAGATGGCAAAGCGGCTTTTTCCGCGACACCACAGTTCTGTTTTGCGCGCCCGCCTCGGTGGCGGAGGGCCAAATGGGACATCGAATTTCAATCTGCACGTCATGCCGACACAAGGGGACGCCCTGCCGCCCTGGCTTTGAGCTGATCACGCGCCTGAAGGCCGCACTCGACGCAGCAGGCGATGCGCTTCCTCACGACTTTGAGGTGTCTGGCGTGGCCTGCATGGCTGGCTGCGATCGCCCGTGCACGGTGGCCTTTCACGGGACGAAGAAGGCCACCTACCTTTTCGGAGACATCGACCCGGCCACGGATATCGAAGATCTCGTCAGCTTTGCCGAGCAATATGCCTATCTCCACGATGGGTGGTGCTCGTCTGTCGACCGTCCGGGAAAGCTCAGGAAGACCACGCTGGCCCGTGTCCCAGCCGCGATCTGGGCACTCGACGACACGGAAGCGCAGGCGTCGTGACAGCCGAGGCGCTCTCTGCCCGTGACCTCAGCTGGTCACCTCGGCGCGGATCCCCGGCGCTTCTTCAGCCCATGAGCTTTGACCTTCCCGCAGGACGCGTTCTTGCGGTTGTGGGGCCTAACGGGGCCGGCAAAACCACCCTTCTGCGGCTCCTCTATCGCTTTCACCGCCCCACGACCGGACACGTCCTCATCGGGGGCAACGACATCTGGTCGATGTCCGCGAGAATGGCCGCGCAACGGGTGGCCGCCGTCCTCCAGGAACAGCCGAGCGACTTCGCCCTCACCGTCGGAGAAATCATAGCCTTGGGGCGGACGCCCCATCGCAGGGGGTTTGCCGGCACCACGGGCTCGAACGATCTCGAGATCATCGATCGCGTTCTCGAGAGGATGGACCTCCGCGGGTTCGCAGATCGCCACCTGGGAAGCCTTTCCGGCGGCGAGCGCCAGCGGGTCATGGTGGCCCGGGCACTGGCGCAAGAGCCTCGGCTGCTCATCCTCGATGAGCCCACCAATCATCTCGACATTCGCCACCAGCTCGAGGTCCTCGAACTGATCAAGGACCTTCCAATCACCATCGTGACGTCGCTGCATGACCTTAACCTCGCAGCTGGCGTCTGCGACGTCGTGCTCTTGCTGCAGTCCGGAAAGTCCGTCGCCTTTGGTCCGCCCGCCGACGTCCTCACCGAACAGGCCGTCTCCGGCGCATTCAATGTCATCGCCCAGCGCGAACAGCTTTCGCGAAGCCAGGCGGATCATCTCACTTTTCATCTTCACCAAAAAGGAACGTACCGATGAAGAAGACTATCCTCACCTCCTTTGCCCTCGCGATGGCCGCCAGCGCGGTCTCTGCGGGCGCAACCGTGCAGAGCTGCAATCGCGCCGTCACATTCGACGCCCCCCCTGAGCGCGCAATCTCCAACGATGTGAACCTCACCGAAATGATGCTTGTCCTGGGCCTCGCGGATCGCATGGTCGGCTACACGGGCATCTCTGGCTGGAAGACACTCGACGAAGAAATGCGCGCGGGCGTCGAAGAACTCCCCGAGCTTTCCGCCAAGTACCCGTCCAAGGAAGTGCTCGTCGGGGCCGACGCGGACTTTTTCTTTGCCGGCTGGAATTATGGAATGAAGGTGGGCGGCGAGGTCACGCCGGAGACCCTGGCGCCGTTCGGCATCGACGTCTACGAATTGACCGAGTCCTGCACCCATATCATGGAGAAGGACAAGGCCAGCATGGACGACATGTATGCCGACCTGATGAACCTCGGCCGCATCTTCGACGTGGAAGGCCGGGCTGAAGATCTCGTCGCGGGCTACAAGGCCGAACTCGCCGCGTTCAAACAAGGTCTCGAGACCGGTGAACCGCTCCGCGTGTTCGTTTACGACAGCGGGGAGGACACACCCTTCACCGCAGGCCGGTATGCGATGCCGACAGCGCTCATCGAGGCCGCGGGCGGGGTCAATATCATGGATGACTTCGACAAAAGCTGGGCGACGGTCACGTGGGAGGAAGTCGTTGAGCGCAATCCGGAGGTCGTCATGATCGTGAACTACGGCGATGTGACTGCCGCGCAAAAGCGCGAGTTCATGATGTCAAATCCCGCTTTCGCAGAGCTCGACGCGGTGAAGAACGATCGTTTCGTGACCCTTGAATACGTGGAAGCCACACCCGGGCCGCGAAACATTCAAGCGATCAAGACGCTCGCGGACGCGTTCTGGTCTGAGTGAGACCATGAGCGAGACCACGACATCCCCATCGACCGCACGTCGCCTGTCTGGCGTTCATGCCTACACCCTGGGCGGTGTGGCACTGCTCGTGGTCTCGCTCTCCCTTGCCATTTCGGTCGGGGCTGTTCCGGTTCCTCTCGGGACGGTTTGGGGCGTTTTCCTGAACAAGGTCGCACCCGGCACCATCGAACAAACATGGTCGCAGGGACGCGAAGCCATTGTTTGGGAGATCAGGTTTCCGCGCGGACTTTTGGCCATGATGGTTGGCGCGGGTCTCGCGATGGTCGGAGCGAGCCTCCAAGCCGTCACGCGCAACCCGCTCGCCGATCCTCATCTCCTCGGGATCTCTTCGGGCGGGGCATTCGGCGCGATCCTCGCGCTTCTTCACACCGGTCTTTTCCTTGGACTTCTGACCGTTCCGCTCCTGGCCTTTGTCGGGGCGCTGGGCGCGACGGCGATTGTCCTGAGCGTTTCAAGATTGGCGGACGCGACGAGCGCGGATCGGCTCGTTCTCGCGGGTGTCGCGGTATCCTTCATCATCATGGCAGCGGCCAACATTCTGATCTTTCTCGGCGATCCTCGCGCGACCCACGTCGTCGTTTTCTGGATGCTCGGTGGGCTTGGCCTCGCCCAGTGGAGCCAGCTCATCTACCCGCTGGTCGTCCTTGGCGTCTGCGCCGCCTGGCTCTTGGCCAAGTCGGCAGAACTCAACGCCATGACAGTCGGTGACGAGACTGCGTCAACACTTGGGATCCCCGTCGCGCGTTTTCGGCTCTCCGTCTTCGTGGCAGGGGCGCTGATAACAGGCGTCATGGTCGCGTTCTCCGGCATCATCGGATTTGTGGGGCTCATGGTTCCCCATGTGGCCCGCATGATCGTTGGTGGCGACTACAGACGTGTTTTGCCCGCCTCAGCGCTGCTGGGCGCCGTTTTCCTTCTTTGGGCAGATATCTGTGCCCGAACGGTCATGGCGCCGGAAGACATGCCCATCGGTATCGTCACAGGTCTTGTGGGCGGTATTTTCTTCGTCTGGCTGCTGAGCCGGCAGCGCGCGGGCTAGCGATGGCCTGTCGACAATTCCACATGCTCGCTCCGAGGGACGGGAACAGCTTCAACCAGAAACCAAAGAGCCGTGGCGGTTATTCGCGACCAAGCTCCAGTAAACGGGCGTCACTGCAAACCGGGATCCTGATCCCGCAGCAGGTTTTTTTGAACTTTTCCCATCGCGTTGCGCGGCAATTCAGTCAGCACACGATACGCGCGAGGATGTTTGTACCGGGCCAGCGCTTTTTGCACGGCTGCTTCTATGGCCTCGATGTCTGGTACCTTGTCAGCCTCGGGCACCAGCGCTGCGACGACGCTCTCGCCAAAATCGGGATGCGCCACGCCGTAAACCGCGCTTTCCGAAATCCCATCGATTCCGTTGAGGACATCTTCGACTTCCTTGGGATAGATGTTGAAACCACCGGCGATGATGAGGTCCTTGACGCGGCCGACGATACTGATCCGTCCATCCGTCTCGGACTTTGCCAGATCACCTGTGATGAAGAACCCGTCCGGTCGCAGCTCTTCCGAGGTCTTTTCCGGCATCTTCCAATAGCCTTGGAACACGTTGTCTCCGCGGACTTCGATCACGCCGATCTCGCCTGCCGGGACCTCCTTATTCTCTTCCAGATCAGTGATGCGCACCTCAACGTTCGGCAGAGGATACCCCACGGTTCCTGCGCGGCGATCGCCATCGTAGGGATTGGAGGTAATCATGTTGGTCTCGGTCATGCCGTAGCGCTCGAGGATGCGGTGACCGGTCCGCGCTTCGAATTCCGCGTGGGTGTCCGCAAGCAGAGGTGCGGAGCCCGAAATGAACAAGCGCATCGCAGATGTGAGGTCGCGGGTGAAACGCGGGGCCGCGAGAAGGCGCGTGTAGAAGGTGGGGACGCCCATGAGCAGGGTCCCACCTGGCAGCTCCTCGAGCAAGAGATCCACATCAAACTGCTTCAAGAGGCGGACCTCGGCACCAGCCAACAGAGCCGTGTTAAGAGCGACGAAAAGGCCGTGCGTGTGAAAGATCGGCAGTGCGTGAAGGAGGCGGTCGGCATTGGTGATGTGCCAGAGCTCGGTCAACGTCCGCGCATTCGACAGAAGGTTCCGATGGGAGAGCATTGCGCCCTTCGAGCGCCCGGTCGTGCCAGACGTATAGAGCAGGGCCGCGAGATCCGCGTCCTTCCGCGGGACCGTCGCGAAGCTCCGGGGCATCGCATCGGCCCGGTCGCTCAACGTGCCGCCGGCTGCGGACAGCGTGACTACGCTCGACTGTGTCCCTCGCGAAAGGCTTTGCCACTCTTTCTCTTGAGCGGCGTCACACACGATGAGCTTTGGCTCGGCATTCTCAACGAAATACGCCAGCTCAGCCTCGGTATAGGCCGGGTTCAACGGGAGATAGACAGCGCCGGCCTGAACGGTCCCGGCATAGAGCGCGAGCGTGTCGGCGAGCTTCGGGGCTTGGACCAGAACCCGGTCACCTGGACCCACGCCGCAGGAGACCAAAACGTGCGCCATCTGAGCTCCGCGAGCGACGAAGTCGCCGTAGGAGATAGAAAGGCCGTCATCGAGCGTGAGGAACGGACGATCGCTCCCTTCATGAGGGGCGAAAAGCGCGTCGTAGAGGCTGTTGGTCACGTGAAGCCATCCGGAAAAACTGGTCTTGATGAGAGTTAACGCATCAAGGGCAGTCTCGGAATGCCATGGCACGCTCGGGGGTGCCATGGCTAAGCTGGGTATCGGCAGTGCCCCCCCGCCTGCCAAGGGCTGGCAAGGGAGGCCAGTCTTCTATGGAATTAGGATCCCAAAGCTTGGGACAGCGTCATGGCGTTATGGCGCATCATGTCGACATAGGTCCCGGCTGGGCCATCCGAGCCTGAGAGAGCATCGGAATAGAGCGTCCCGCCGATGCTTGCGCCGGTCTCGTTGGCGATCTGCTCGAGAAGACGGTTGTCCGTGATCGTTTCGACGAAGACGGCCGAGATCCCCTCATCCCGAATCTGGGTGATGAGCTCCGCAACATCGGCGGCGGATGCCTCGCTCTCCGTGCTGAGCCCCTGTGGCGCTTCAAAGGTCATGCCGTAGTGAGCTGCCAGATAGCCAAACGCATCGTGGGAGGTGACAACTGTCCGGCGGCTTTCCGGGATGGATGCCATCATCACATCGATCTCGGCCTCGAGCGCTTCGAGCTCCGCCACATAGGCCGCGCGGTTTTGATAGTAGCTGGCCGCGTTCTCTGGGTCGGCCTGCGCAAGGCCGGCGGTGATATTGTCGACGTAGACGACAGCGTTTTCGATCGTCAGCCAGGCATGGGGATCAAAGGCGCCATGGTCATGACCGGCATGGTCATGGTCGTGATCGTCATGCTCCTCCATGGAAGCCTGCTCGCCTTCATGATCATGGTCGTGATCGTCCCCGTGATCATGGTCATGATCCTCGGCAGACGCGGTCTCTTCACCATGGTCATGGTCATGATCATGGTCATGGTCCACGGCAGATGCGGTCTCTTCTCCGTGGTCGTGATCGTGGTCATGATCATGATCTTCATCGGAGGCGTGCTCTTCATGGTCGCCGTGATCATCATGTTCGTCGGAAAACTCGATTGCGTCGATGCCGACTGTTGCCACGACGAGGTCGCCATCGAAGGATGCCGCCTCGGCCAGGCGCTCCAGCCACCCCTCGAACTCGAGCCCGTTCGTGAAGAGAACATCGGCGCCAGCCACAGCCGAGGCTGCTTGCGGCGTCGGCTGGTAGACGTGGGCGTCTCCATTCGGCCCGACGAGCGTGGTCAATGCGATGTGCTCACCACCGATGCGCGCGACCATGTCCCCAAGAATGGAGAAGGTTGCAACGACCGGGATCGGTTCGTCTGCCGATGCAACGCCCGGCGCGAGAAGTGATGCCGCCACGAGGGCGGTTGCGGATTTCAGAAGCGAGCGACGAGTGGACATGAATTCTCCTCAGGTTTCGTAGTGACAGCGTGGAAGAAGCTGGGGGATGACCCCCCCCACGGGACCCACAAAAAGCGAGACCCCATAGATGACCCCCGCGACGAGAATGATCGCGGGGCCGGAGGGGAGGCTGTAGTGGTAAGACAAGAGAAGACCGACCGCGCTGGACAGGACAGCGACCAGAACCGAGACCCCCATGAGCCCCCCGATACTGGGTGTCCAAAAGCGCGCGGCGGCGGCTGGAAGGATCAGGATGCCCACGGCCATGAGTGTCCCCAGGGCGTGAAAACCGCCGACGAGGTTCATCACGACGAGGGTCAGGAAGATGAAGTGGGTCAGTGCGCTCATGCCACTCACCGAGCGCAGGAATTGCGGGTCCGCACATTCGAGGACAAGCGGGCGAAAGATCACAGCAAGCATCAGCAACGAGATGCTCGCGATGCTGCACAGCAAGATCAGGGCCGCATCGTCGAGCGCGAGCACGGTGCCGAAGAGCACATGCATTAGGTCAACATTACTGCCGCGCGTTGACACGATGAGAACACCTATCGCGAGAGAAATGAGGTAGAAGGCCGCCAGGCTGGCATCTTCCTTGATCGCGGTCATGCGGCTCACGACCCCGGATGCAATCGCGACAAGCATACCGGCGATGAGCCCGCCGATCGTCATGGCTCCAAGGGACAACCCGGAAATCAGAAAGCCGACCGCCGCGCCGGGCAGGATGGCGTGCGCCATGGCGTCTCCGGTCAAGCTCATGCGTCTGAGCATGAGAAAGACGCCAACGGGGGTCGCTCCGACCGAAATCGCGATGCAGCCCAGCAACGCGCGGCGCATGAACCCGAACTCCGCGAACGGCGCTATGATCGCGTCGTAGATCACGCCGCGGTCTTCGTGCAGATCTCGAGGCGGTCGTCCACAGCCTCGCAGAGCACGCGCGCGCGGCGATGGTTCTCGACGGTCATGACATCGCGTGTCGGTCCATGCGCGACCAGTTCTCGCGCGAGAAGCATCGTCTCCGGGAAGTGTGAGCGAACGATCTCATGGTCATGGAGCACGGCCATGACGGTGCGGCCCTCCCCGTGCCAGCCGCGGACGACCGAAATGAGATCTGTCATGGTCCGGGCGTCGATCGCGGAAAAGGGCTCGTCGAGGAGCACGAGCTTTGCGTCTTGCAGAAGTAAGCGGGCGAAGAGCGCGCGCTGCATTTGCCCTCCGGAGAGGGTATCGATTGACCGGCCCTCCAAGCCCGTTAGCCCCACGACTGCCACGGCTTCTTCTATCTTTGCTCTATGGCGGCGAGTGAGCCAGCCGAACGCCCCGACCTCGTGCCAGAGGCCCATCGCCACGAGGTCCATGACGGATAGAGGAAAGCTCCGGTCGATCTCGGATTGCTGCGGGAGATACGCCACCTCATCGCGTTTGATCCCACGAAAGCTGACCCGCCC
The DNA here is from genome assembly GCA_038533575.1 of Pseudomonadota bacterium. Classification (NCBI taxonomy): domain Bacteria; kingdom Pseudomonadati; phylum Pseudomonadota; species Pseudomonadota bacterium. The sequence goes on from JBCAYL010000001.1 coordinate 1,873,644, forward strand.
TTCCAGTGGAACGAGGGCTCCAGTCAGACCTTTGAGAAGGGTAGACTTTCCCGCGCCATTCGGCCCCACGATCGCGGTGAGGCTGCCGTCTTTGATCTCTGCATCGAGATGATGCACGGCCGGGTGGCGGTTATAGCCGAGTGTCAGGTCGTCGAACGCAAGCGCGGTCATTGGAACAGCTCCGCGACAGGGCCCGGCATCCCGGTGGCCCAGAAAAATCCGGCCCAAAGCAGAAGGATCACGGCCCCTGCCACGGCAAGTCTACTGCCCGCTCCGGCGAGGAGAAGGCCCGGCCACCGATGGGAACCCTTCATTGCGTGGCGTCCTCCGGGGAGCAATCCGCGCAAGTACCGTGGACTTCCACCACGTGCCGCTTTGCAGAAAACCCTTTGCTTCCAATTGCTTCCGCCATAGTAGCTAGCAACTCAGGAGCCACGGTTTCTTCCACTGAGCCACAATCATCACAGATGGAAATGATGGCCTCGTGCCCGGCCTCTTCGCACTGACAGGGAATGTAGGCGTTCAAGGACTCGAGGCGGTGGATCAGGGACTTCTCGGTCAGTGCTGCGAGCACCCGATACACGGTTGTCGGCGCCATTTTCGGCGTCGTTGACCGCAATTCTGCGAGGATGTCGTAGGCCGACAGCGGGCCATCCGCGCTGCGCAGCGCGTCCAAGACCTCTGCCTGCAGAGCCTCTCCACGTTTACCCATGTCGTTCCGCCTTCAAGGTGACGCCGAATGTTATACCATTACATTTTTCGAATGCCAGTGGAACACTCCGCTTTTCTTTCGTCTCTCCGCGCGCGTGGCGATGAAAACGGGGCATGTTCAACAAAGCAAACCTGCGCCTTGCCGTCATCTCGGCCACCTCGCTGCTCCGGGTTTCCGCTTGCGACGCCGATGGAAAGCCCTAGGGTCCCGCCGCAGAGGAAGGTGCAGGCTCTGCACCACTTCAAAGACGAACGTTAGGGAGGATGAAGAATGTTCGGACATATCAAGGCGACTGCTGTCACGGTCACGGCTGCACTCACCGCCACGGCGGCATTCGCTGACGGTCACGTGGATCGCACCGGCTGGCCTGAGAGCTTCACCGTCGGGACCGCCTCGCAGGGCGGCACCTATTTCGCTTACGGCTCCGGCTGGGCAAATCTCGTGGCTGAAGAGCTGGGCCTGTCTGGCGGCGGCGAAGTCACCGGAGGCCCGATGCAGAACATGGCGCTCGTCCACACGGGCGAAGCACAGTTCGGCATGACGACGATGGGCCCCGCGGCGGAATCCCTTCAGGGGACCAACCCGATCGCCCCCGGCCTCCAGATGAACAACGCCTGCGCGATGTTCCCCATGTATCAGACGCCTTTCTCTGTAACGGCGCTTTCGTCTTCGGGCATCACGTCTATCGCCGATATCCCGGACGGTGCGCGCATCGGCTTCGGTCCGGCGGGCTCCACCTCCGACACCTACTTCCCGCGCATGATGGAAGAGCTTGGCGTTAACTTCGAGCGCCGCAACGGTGGCTGGACCGACCTCGGCGGACAGCTGCAGGACGGCCTGCTCGATGTGATCGCGTTTGCCGCCGGTGTCCCGGTGCCCGCCGTCAGCCAGCTCGAAGTGCAAACGGATGTGAACATCATCGAGTTCACGGAGGACGAGCAGGCGACGATCCTAGGCGCATTCCCGGTGTCTCAGTTCAATATCGCCGCGGACACGTACACGACCCTCGAGAGCGACGCGCGTTCGGTCTCCATGTGGAACTTCGCCATCGCGAACTGCGATCTGCCCGAAAGCTTCGTAGAGGCTGTCGTGGATGTGGTGATGTCCGATAACGAGCGTATGGTGAACATTCACAAGGCCGCGCGCTCCACCCTGCCCGAGAACTGGGACAAGAACGGCGTCCTCATGTGGCACCCCGGTGCTGCCAAGTGGTTCACCGAGAATGCCGGTGCGACGATCGATGCAAGCATGATCTTCGGCGGCTAAGACTGGCTCTTTCCAGTTGAAGGGTTAAACATGGGTCCGCGCTTCCTCGGGAGCGCGGACTTTTCATTCGACGCGGGAGAAACCCGCGCGAGATGACCGAAAGGGCGCTGAACGACAGCGCGCAGGGGGACAGATGGCCGACAAAAGCGCTCAGTTGAACGATCTCGATGAGGAAGAGGCGCTCATCGCGGATGGCGTGGATGAAGAGCCTGTCGAAGGCAATCGACGGCTCTTCGATGGCACCTCCCTCATCTTCGTCGCCAGCCTCGCGACCATCTACGCGGCCTTCCACATGCTCGCGCTCAACGGCGTCTCCATCTCGAACCTCACGGGTGTCGAGATCGGCTTCCTGCCTCAGTTCCCACTGGAAACCTGGAATTTCCGCATCATCCATGTGGCCGGGGCCCTGGCGCTCGGATTTCTGATATTCTCAGCACACCGGTTTGCCGACGACGCAAAACCCTCACCAAGCATCGTAACCTACGCTTCAGCGCTTTGCGTCATTCCCGCCGTCATCGCAGGTGTCACGGCCATTGGCTTTGCCAACACCATCGCATCCGGAACACTCCCCGAGATGGGGGGGCTGACCACGTGGGCCGCCTTTCCCGGCACGGAGATCTATCAGGCCGAAGTCACCTGGTTCGGCATCCCGCTCCTGATTGCCACTTTCGGCGCGCTGGTCCTCGGCTGGTTCGAACGGAGAGAGCGCAGCCAGTTTGCCGCGTCTGATGCGGTCCTTGCCTTGTGCGGGATCGTGGTGGCTCTCTACCTCGTCGCGATCTACGGAACCGCCGCGCGCAACGCGGTGGGCACACCTTTCGTGCCAATCGGCATCGCGTTCGCCGCCACGGCAGGCTCCGCATTAATCCTCGAGCTGACGCGCCGTGTGGCGGGCCTTGCCCTCGTCATCATCACAGCGGTCTTTCTCCTCTACACCTTCACCGCGCACCTGCTTCCCGGCATTCTGGCGGTCCAAAGCCCCTACAGCTGGCAGCGCTTCTTTGGGCACGTGTATTCCGACGCGGGCATCCTCGGGCCGACTACGGCGGTGTCCTCCACCTACATCATCTTGTTCATTATCTTCGCCGCGTTTCTGCAGGCCTCGAAGGTGGGTGACTACTTCGTCAACTTCGCCTTCGCCGCGGCAGGACGCGCGCGCGGCGGCCCGGCCAAGGTGGCGATCTTTGCCTCGGGCCTTATGGGCATGATCAACGGAACGTCCGCAGGCAATGTCGTGGCGACCGGCTCGCTCACCATCCCGCTCATGAAAAAGGTGGGCTACCACAAGAAGACCGCCGGCGCCGTGGAAGCCGCCGCCTCCACCGGTGGCCAGATCATGCCGCCGATCATGGGCGCGGGCGCCTTCATCATGGCCGAGATCACCGGCATTCCCTACCAGGAGATCGCGATCGCGGCGATCATCCCGGCCGTGCTCTACTTCGTCTCCGTCTACTTCATGGTCGACTTCGAGGCCGCAAAGCTCGGCATGCGCGGCATGCGCGAGGACGAGCTGCCCAAGCTCAACAAGATGCTGCGGCAGGTCTACCTGTTCGTGCCAATCATCATCCTGATCTACGCGCTCTTTCTGGGCTACTCGGTCATTCGGGCTGGCACGCTGGCGACCGTGGCTGCGGCTGTCGTCAGCTGGCTCACGCCTCATCGCATGGGACTGAAATCCATACTCAAGGCGTTCGAACTTGCGGGCGTCATGTCGATCCAGATCATCGCGGTCTGCGCCTGCGCTGGCATCATCGTCGGCGTCATCTCCCTCACAGGTGTGGGCGCACGCTTCTCCGCCGTATTGCTCGATCTGGCGGCCACGTCGCAGCTTCTGGCGCTCTTCTTTGCCATGTGTATCGCGATCCTTCTCGGCATGGGGATGCCCACGACAGCTGCCTATGCCGTGGCTGCGTCGGTTGTCGCACCGGGCCTCGTGCAGCTCGGCATCCCCCAACTCACCGCGCATTTCTTTGTGTTTTACTTCGCGGTCCTTTCAGCCATCACTCCGCCCGTGGCTCTTGCGAGCTATGCTGCGGCAGGCATCTCCGGCGCAAACCCGATGGAGACGTCGGTGACATCATTCAAGATCGGCATCGCGGCCTTCATCGTCCCCTTCATGTTCTTCTACAACGGCGCCCTTCTCATGGACGGCGAAACAGTGGAAATACTGCGCGCTGCCGTGACCGCCATCGTCGGGGTCTTCTTCCTCAGCTCCGGTGTCCAAGGGTGGTTCTTCGGCGGGCGCTCGGCATGGTTTGTTCGGCTGGGGGTCATTGTGGCCGCGCTCTTCATGATCGAGGGGGGCCTCGTCACGGATTTGATCGGCGTTGGAACAGCCGCAGCGATGCTGGCCATACAGCGTGTGTTCCGCCCCGATCCTTCCGCACCCATCCGAGTGAGAGGGGCGGACTGAGCCGCACGTCCCAACTCTTCCTAGGGGAAATCGTCAGGCGTCGAAGCGCCCCTGCTCCACGTTCTTGTGCAAATGCGCCGCCGGGAAGACGCGCCCGTTCATGACACCCCACACGCCGGCAGGAAGAACCTGAGCGGCGACGACAGCGCCGCCGAGGTTGAACTCACCATCCGAGGAAAAAAGCGAGAACGGCCTCATGGCTCCTGTGAGCACGATGGTCTTGTCGCCGGTGCCCTGCCCTTCGAGATACCGAGCTGTGTCCTCCATGGTCCCCGTTCCGTGGGTGATGACGACACTCTCCTCTGCGCAGGCCTTCACCGCGTTCGAGATCGCGGCGCGATCCGCATCCTCGAAGTGCAGGCTGTCTTTCAGCATCAGCACCTCCACGACGGGGAAATGGCAACGCCCGACGCGCAGCATCTCGGGAATGTGCGTCGCCCCATCGGGCGAAAAGCCAAGCGCTTCGGTCCGCGTGTCGTGGATCTTGTCGATTGTGCCGCCGGTGACGAAGATGCGAACGTCTCTCAAGTCGCATCCCGATCCATGATCCACTGCACCTCTGGCGCCGCGACGAAGCGCCATTTTCGAAGCGGCCCGGCCATGACGTTCAGGTAATACATTTCAAAGCCGTAGGGCGCGCCACAGGGGTGGTGGCCGCGAGGCACGAGAACGACGTCGCCATCCTGGACAGCCATCGTTTCATCCAAGGTGCCGTCATCGGTGTAGACCCGCTGGATCCCGAAACCGGTATTGGGATTGAGCCTGTGGTAATAGGTCTCTTCCAGGTAGGTAATGCGCGGGTAGTCATCCTCGTCATGGCGATGTGAGGGGTAGGATGACCAATGGCCCGCTGGGGTGAATACTTCTGTCACCAGCAGGCTATCCGCCACGTCCTCGGCTTCCATGGCGATGTTGTTGATGTAGCGTGTGTTCGTCCCCTTGCCGCGCTCTGTGAGGCTGATGCCGGACGGGCCTATCCGCTGGGCGTTATGCCCCCCGTGACCCGGCGCAGAGCATACGGCAATCGTGCAATCCGTCTCTGCACGCGCGGTCCAGTCCGTGCCATTTGGCAAATAAAGACAATGAGGCGGAGACTTCTCGAAGACGTCCATCCGGTCGCCCAGCACACCCCAATCCTGTCCCGCGCCTTTAAGGTGCGCCTTGCCCTCCACGAGCACGATGATGACTTCCCGCCCGCCCGTCGTATCCGACGCGCTGTCCCCTTCCCGCAGGCGATGCAAGGAGAACCCGACATAGCGCCAACCCGCACTCTCCGGCGTGATGCGGTGCACCTCGCCTCTCGTGCCGAATGGCTTTCGAAGCAGATTGGCCATGGGCATCGTCTCCTAGATGTCGGCGAGCGCCACGGGCTTCCCGGAACGGGCGGAAATCGTCGCTGCCTCGGCCATGACGAGCGCCGAGATGCCCTCTTGAAGCGTCACCGGCATCGGGGCGCCGTCCGTTACCGCTGTTACAAAGGCTGACCACTCCGCAGCGTAAGAAGCCATGTAGCGTTCCAGGAAGAAGTAGGTGGGCTTCGCACTCATGATACCCTCGGACGTGGACTTCACCAGGCGGTTCTCCTGCACATTCTCAACCTCGAGGAGCCCTTCCGAGCCCAGCAGTTCCACGCGCTGATCATATCCATACGCGGCGCGCCGGGAATTCCTGATCACCGCGATACGCCCGTCGTCATAGGTCAGGGTGACGACGGCGGTATCCACATCTCCTGCGTCGCCGATCTCTCGGTCCACGAGGGAACTCGCCGTCGCCATAATGGTGACGGGCGCCTCCCCCATCAGGAATTGAGACATGTCGAAGTCATGGATCATCATGTCTCGGAAGAGCCCCCCTGAGACCTTGATGTAGGATACCGGCGGTGGCGCGGGATCGAAGGACGTGATCGAGAGCAATTCCGGTTGGCCGATCTCGCCCGCCTCAAGCGCTGATTTCAGCTGCGAGAAGTTGACGTCGAAGCGTCGGTTGAAGCCGATCATGACGGGCTGCCCCGAGCTTGCGATGGCCTCCTCGCAGGCTCGAGCCCGCGCAAGGCTGAGATCCACGGGTTTCTCGCACAACACCGCCTTGCTAGCGGCCGTCGCCGCTTCAATGAGGTCAGAGTGCGTGTCGGTGGACGTGGCGATCAGAACGGCGTCGATATCCGGGTCGCCGATGATCTCTTCGGTCGTCCGGGCAGCGGCCTGATGCTCGGACGCCAGTTTATCCGCGACTTCAGAGTGAAAATCGGAAATCGCCACGAGCTCTGACCCGCCATGCCTGGTGATCGCTGCCGCATGTACCGCGCCGATCCGGCCCGCGCCCAAAAGCCCAACCCTGAGCATCAAAGAGACCCCGACCCTGCGAAGGCCTGACCTACTTCAACGAAAGCTGCTTTCGAAGAGCCCTGAATGTGCATGCTACCCCCCAATCCTTGCCCCGAAGTAGGGGCACAAGGCGAGGTGCACATCAAGGGGCCGTGAGGAGGAGCCCGCCGCGAGGCCGGGCTCCGGCAGCGTCAGTAGTGCACGGAAAGTGCGTCCAGCGGTGTCTTCTGCGGCGGTGCAAACTTGGTGAGGTCGATGCCTTCGACTGCGGTCTTGTACTCGTCCACTGTCGGCGTCCGCCCCAAGATGGCCGAGAGAACCACAACGGGCGTAGACGCCAGAAGAGACTCCCCGAGTTTATCGGCAGAATCTTCCACGACGCGCCCCTTGAAAAGGCGTGTGGACGTCGCGAGCACCGTGTCGCCCTTGCCTGCTTTCTCCTGATTGCCCATGCACAGGTTACAGCCGGGCCGCTCCAGGTAGAGGATGTTCTCGTACTCCGTCCGCGCCTTTTGCTTGGGCGCGGCATCGTCGAATTCGAAGCCCGCATATTTCTGCAGGATCTCCCAATCGCCCTCTGCCTTCAGCTCGTCGATGATGTTGTAGGTCGGCGCGGCGACCACCAACGGCGCCTCGAACTTCACGTTCCCATAGGCCGCCTCAAGGTTGCGCAGCATCTGTGCCACGATCTTCACGTCGCCCTTGTGGACCATGCAGGAGCCAACAAAGCCGAGATCCACCTTCTTGTCGCGATAGAAGCTGATGGGGCGGATCGTATCGTGGGTGTAGCGCTTGGAGACATCGGCGTTCTGCACGTCCGGGTCCGCAATCATGGGCTCGTCGATCTTGTCGAGATCCACCACGACTTCGGCGAAGTACTTTGCATCCTCGTCGGGGCGAAGTGCTGGCTTCTCGCCCGATTTGATCTGCGCGATGCGGGCATCGGCAATGCCAATCAGCTTCGCCAGCATGCCGCTTTCATGCTCCATGCCTTTGTCGATCATGATCTGGATGCGGGACTTGGCGAGCTCGAGCGAGCCGATGAGTGTCTCGTCGTTTGAGATGCAGACCGAAGCCTTCGCTTTCATCTCGGCCGTCCAGTCGGTGAAGGTGAAGGCCTGATCGGCAAGCAACGTCCCGATATGGACCTCGATGACGCGGCCCTGGAAAACGTTGTCCCCATGCTGTTCGAGCATCTGCGCCTGCGTGGCATGAACGACATCACGAAAATCCATGTGATCGGCCATCTGCCCCGTGAAGGTGACCTTGACGGATTCCGGGATCGGCATGGAGGCTTCCCCGGTCGCGAGCGCGAGCGCCACGGTGCCGGAATCCGCGCCAAACGCCACGCCTTTGGACATGCGCGTGTGGCTGTCGCCGCCTATGATGATCGCCCAATCGTCGACCGTGATGTCATTGAGCACCTTGTGGATCACGTCTGTCATCGCGTGATAGACGCCTTTCGGATCACGGCCTGTGACGAGGCCGAAATCGTTCATGAATTTCATAAGCCGCGGCGTGTTGGCCTGCGCCTTCAGGTCCCAGACCGAGGCCGTATGGCAGCCGGATTGGTACGCGCCGTCCACAAGAGGAGAGACCACGGTGGCTGCCATGGCTTCGAGCTCTTGCATGGTCATCAGCCCGGTCGTGTCCTGCGAACCCACGATGTTGACCTTAACCCGCACGTCCGATCCTGCATGGAGCACCTTGCCCGGCGTGGTGCCCTGCGCATTGGCGTTGAAGATCTTCTCGACCGCCGTGAGGCCCTGCCCCGCGTGACTGATCTCCTTGGACGGCGCGAATGCCGATTTCAGCTCTTGCCCGAGAGCCTCGGCCGCGAATGTCTGCAGCTTCTTGCCAAAAACTACGGCGTAGGAGCCACCAGCCTTCATGAACTCCATCTTCTGAGGCGTGAAGGACGCGGACATATCAACAAGCTCCTCCCCGTCTTCGGAGTAGAGCTTCTTCTCTTTCGTGTTGATCTTCAGAACGGTGCCGGTGGCGACGGAATAGCGCTGCTCGAGGATTGCGTTGCCATCATTCCCGAGGATCGGCTTGCCGTTTTCGTCGACCTTCTTGACCCAGTTCTTGAGGTCGACACCTATCCCGCCGGTGACGCCCACCGTGGTGAGAAAGATGGGTGAAATTCCGTTCGTGCCGGCCACGATCGGAGCGATGTTCACAAACGGGACGTAGGGCGAGGCCTGTTTGCCCGTCCACAGCGCCACGTTGTTCACGCCGGACATGCGGGAGGATCCCACACCCATCGTGCCCTTCTCCGCGACGAGCATCACGCGCTTGCCGGGATGGTCTTTCTTGAGCGCTTCGATCTCGTCCTGTGCCTCCTGCGAGATCAGGCATTTGCCATGCAGCTCGCGGTCCGCGCGTGAGTGTGCCTGATTGCCGGGGGAAAGCAGATCCGTGGAGATGTCGCCTTCCGCGGCGATGTAAGTGACAACATCGATCTCATCTTCGACATCGTCGAGCTTGGTAAAGAACTCCGCCTTGGCATAGCTTTCGAGGATGTCCTTAGCGACGGCATTCCCTTCTTTCAGGGCGTCTCCGAGCCGCTGCATGTCCGCGTCATAGAGAAACACTTGCGTCTTCAGCACGTCGGCAGCCTGCGCCGCCTGCTCAGCTGCATCGCTCAACGCGATGTCGAGCAAGACTTCCACCGATGGCCCGCCCTTCATGTGGCTCAAAAGCTCGAACGCGAATTCCGGCGTAATCTCCGGGACCTGCTCTGTGCCCAGTGCGACAGCTTTGAGGAATTGCGCTTTCACACGTCCTGCGGCGGTCGTCCCGGGAAGCGTGTTGTAGATGAAGAAGTTAAGTGACGCGTCTCTTTGCGGATGGTCACGATCTTTGATTTGCCCGATGATCTCGGCCGTCAGATCTCCATCATCGATGGGCTTCGGATGCAGCCCATCAGCTTTGCGCGCTTCGATCTCGGCGAGGTAATCTGCGTAGAGGCTCATGGCTGACCTTCAGAAGAGGAGATACAAGGGGTCTGTATACGGCGGTATACGACAATCGAGCTGCGTGCAACGGCAGCGGAGGTGACATCTCGCCTCACTAACGTGTCCACACCGCTCATTTGGGCCGAGCGAAATAGGGCCGATGAGCGCTCGCGACCCTGATTTTGCCCTGCAAGTCCCGAGAAACTTAAGCGCTGGCTTTAAAGTGCGTCTCGCGCGATTTCCCGTGCAAGGTCTGCGATGAGAGCAGACCGGCCCGCTCCGGCCGCGGCTGCTGACGCGCCAGCCACGGGGCGGCTCAGGTCAAACAGGTGCGCATGATCACGCCCGCGTCCTTCTTGATCGGCCACAAAGTATTGCCCCGCCAGCCGGACGACCCCATCGCTGATGGTGAACTCTTCCACCCGGACATCCACGCGTGCCGCCGGAAATGAGTCAAAAGGCCAAGGCTCGGACGCCACGCGCGCCCCGGTGATCTCCTTGAGATTGCGCGCGAGCGCGAGGGTCACGGCTCGCGTCGGATCGTCTGCCCAAAGCGCCTCTGAGAAAATAATCGCGCCGCCGCTCGACACCGCGATTTCTTCGCCGGACGCGTAGGACGGGAGAGAGACCTCTCGCACCTCAATTGATGAAAAGGAGGTGCGGACGCGCTCTGTCACTTCCACCTGTGGCGCTTGAACGAATTGATCCTCGGAGCACGCGGCCAGAAGCAAAGCAAAGGAAACAAGAAGAATACGCATCGTTTAGCGCCCCAGTATCAAGGAGTTCGGTCGCCGCTCAATGGCACGGGCCAGATCGGTCAGCGCTTCGGCGGCGCGCTCGATCTCACGCAAGGCGGAAGACGTCTCTCGCGCAAAGGTGCTGTTGCCGTCGAAGTCGGACAATGTGGATTGCGCTTGGCCGAGGGTCGCGTTCAACCGCTCCACGAGCGCCGGCAGATCCTGCGCAGCGGTCTCGATCGCAGCGGCCGCATCCGAAGCGGAGGCAAGCGTGGCGTTCGCGTTCTCCACGAGACCGCCTGCGCGCAGCTCTGCCAGCGCGGCTTCCGCTTCACCGAGCGCGCCGGATAGAGCGCTCGGAAGGTCTGCCTCGCTGGCATCCCCGAGGAGCTGGCTCGCCGAGGCCAAGACGCTTTCAAGCTCCACGGCCAGTTGATCGAGTTGCACGGCCTGCGCGTTGGCCGCGATGGCATCGAGGCGGGCGACGAGGTCAGGCACGCCCGCAACGGAGGCCTCCACCGCGTCCGCAGCGTCCGAAGCATCCGCAAGGGCCGCATTCAGCGTTTCGGCTGTGTTCGCCTCGGTGAGGTTATTGAGAAGCAATGCGAGATCATCCACGGCCGCACTGGCCGCCGCAGGAAGTGCTTGAATGCCTTCCGAGGCCGCGAAGCGCCGTGCCTCTGCGGCGAGGCCCGTGGCCTCGGTCACAAGATCCTCCAGCGGAAGCGCGGTGGCATTGTCCACAAGAAGACCAACCCGTTCTGTAAGATCTGGCAGCCCCCGCAGACCGGCATTCGCAGCTTCCGCCGCAGCGCCAACCTGATCCACGGCGGCCAGTAGCCGCTCCACCGCCCCAGCATCTCTCAGCTCGGCCAGTATCATGCGCAAGTCACCGCTCGCGCTCTGCAGGTCTCGCAGCAACGCGTTCACTTCAGCCGGCATCGCCTGGATTTCTTCCGATCCGATGACGCCACGGGCGTCCGAGAGAAGGCCGCGCAGTTCGCCGGGCGTCTCGCGAAGATCGTCGCTCGCCACGAAAGCCGTCGCGTTGTCGAGGAAGTTGATGGCGCTCGAGAGCAGCTCCTCGATTGGAAGGGCGTTCACGCGCTCGAATACACCCTCCGCAGTTGCCGAAACGTCCGCAATATCGCTGTCGGTTACCGGAAAGATCGGGAAGGGATCGGCATCGAGCCGCAGCTCCGCCTGGGGCGGGTCGTCGACGGAGATCAGCTCGATCTTCAGACCACCGGTCAGAATAGAAGCCGAAGCAAGGCGCGCCCTGAGCCCCTCATCGACACGCTCCGCAAGATACTCCAGGGCCTCCTGCTCGGTGATCTGTCCACCGAGACCGAAGCGCGACGGCGTGATCTCGACCGTTCCAAGCAGGCGCACACGGGTATCGCCAAAAAGCTCCTCATCCACGACGCCGGTCACATTCACGACCTGTCCGATCCGCACGCCGCGCCATTCCACCGCGGCTTCGGCCGCGAGGCCCCCGACGTTTTCGTTGAAGATCATCGTCAGATTGACGGTCGTGCCGTCGTTTTCTTCGAATATCGAGTTCCGGGCACTTCCACGATCGGGGAAAACCTCAAACACGAGGCCCGGGCGTACCGGCTGGCCGCCAGACACGAGCGTATCGAAGGTGATCCCCCCGGAAATCAGCGAGGCAAGCGACGAGAAGTCCAGCTCCGCGCCGTTCGGGCCGATGGAGACCGAGAAGCCCGATGTGTCCCAAAACCGGGTCGCCGTTGTGACGAGACGCTGATGTTCCTCGTAGATGACCGCATTCGCGAACACGCTTCCACCGTCGCGGCTGATCCGCGCTGGCCCCAAGCGCCCGACTTCGATGCCCTTGAAGAGAATAGGGGTATTTTCAGAGAGGCCGGACGGGCGTGACGAGCGGAGCTCGATTTCGATGCCCCGGCGGTAGCTTCTGATGAGCGGCGGGTCTGTGAGGCCTTGGTACTCGTAAACGAGCTCTCCAGCTATACTGTCCCATGTGCCTTCGATGTAGACCCCTGACAGCACGGTATCGAGGCCGGTCACACCAGAGGTCGTCACCTCGGGTTGAACGATCCAGAATTGCGCCCCCTGATCCAGGAACGGCGCCACCTCCGGGTCCATCCGCACGTCGATGAGGACTTGCGTGAGGTCATCGTTGAACGTGACCCGTTCGACGACGCCCACCGACACATTGCGAAACCTGAGCTCTGTCTCATCGGCGAGAATGCCTGCCGCATCCTCGAATGCGATTTGAATGAGGGGCCCACGGTTCGTGTACGTGCTCACGGCGACGGAAATCGCGATGAGGAGCGCCGCAATCGGTACGAGCCAGACGAAAGACACCGCGGAAAGGCCGAGCCGCTTGCGTTCCGTTCGGTGGGCCTCTGGGATGTCTTCTGAACTCAAACGTTCGCCTCTACGGTGTCTTCGTCGTCAATATCCCCGATCCGGTCCCATATCAGCCTTGAATCGAAGCTTTGTGCCGCGAGCATGGTGAATATGACGGACAGCGCAAAGGCAAGGGTGGCGATGCCCGCATTCACAGATGCGGCACTGCTGAGTTGGACCAAGGCAGACAGGATCGCCACGACGAACACATCGATCATGGACCAGCGCCCGATATACTCGACGATCTCGTAGACGAGAAAGCGTCGGCCCGGCCCCCAATTTGCCCCGCGCTTCACCGAAAGCGCGAGGTAAGCAATGGCAAAGAACTTCGCGAGCGGGATCACGACGGAAGCGACAAGGATCACGAGAGCAATGAAGACCGCTCCGTGAGACAGAAGATCCAGCGCGCCAGCAATGATCGTGTCGGATTGTGTATGAAAGAGCGTGCGCGTCTCCAGCATGGGAAACGTGTTTGCCGGAATGTAAGCGAGCACGCCTGCGATCCACCAGGCCCACACACGCTGCAGACTTGCCCGATCTCTTGAGACAAGAGGCGCACCGCAGCGCTCACAGGTCTCAGTGCCGCGCTTGTGCACGCGCAGACAGGTGCGGCAGCCCACAAGGTCCTTTTCTCGCGCCGTGATCGTCATCGTTCCAGCGCCGTCCAAACAGAGTGGCGATCCATGAGGGCGTCCTGCACGGCCAGAAAGATCACGAGAACCACGAACATCCAGAATGCGACGCCGATCTCCACCCGCGCGAGGTCGGTGAGCTTGATCAGAGATACCGCACACCCGATGACGAAAATCTCGGCCATCGACCAGGGCTTGAGGTCTTCGCTCAAGCGGAAGGCGCGACGCGCGCCGGGCCACGGCCTTCGGTCCGCGACCAACGGGACGATTGTGTAAAGAGTGAGGCCGAGCCGCAGGAGTGGCAGCCCGACGATGAGGCCGACGACGCCAAGAGACAGAAGGAACATTGGCCCACCGGAAAAGGCCAGCGCCGTGTCGATGATGGACGCTGCGTTCGCGAAGCCCAGCCGCCGTATTTCAAGAAAGGGGAGAAACAACGCGGCGATTGCCAAGATGGCCGAGGCAAGCGAGAGGGCAATGATCATCAGCCCCGCATTGTGGCGCCGCGAGGCCAGCGGTGCGTGACATCTCGTGCAGGCGATGCGGTCGCCTTTCTTGACTTCCCCGATCCGGTAGAGCGCGTCGCAGTGAGGACAGGCGATCAGACCGGATAGGTCGTCTTGGGGGTCGCTGCGAGATGACATTGCAGGAAGGGGCTTTCTTCTGGCGCCTACCCGCCGGGCACAAGTGGGCGGGATCGAGCAGTCACAGGGGTATCACCGCAGCATTGCCGCTGGCTTGGCGAGCATCAAGAGGCTTTGACGCGCCCGTCATGAACATGCAGGCGCTCCTGACGCTTCAATGGCCTTCAGCCGTGGTCTAGTTGCGCCGCCTCCTGGCGACCAAGAAGATAGAGGGTCACCGCCGTGACGATCACCCCGGACAGCAGGTAAAGCGAGGCCGCCCAAAGACCGAACGCCCATGTCAGTCCGAGGCCGGCAAGCGGAGCGAAGGCAGAGCCCACGATCCAGCTCAGATTGGTCGCGAGGGCCGTCCCGGAGTACCGGAAACGGGGCGGGAAGCGGCCAGGAACGATGGAGCTCGCTTGGCCGTAGGAAAAACCGAGGAGGATGAAGCCAAGGATCATGTAGATCGCCGGGTTGGTCTCGAGCGTCGTGATCGTCAAGCAAAGCAACACGATGGAGAGCGTCACAGCCCAATGCACGGCGCGCTGGCCAAGTTTGTCAGCCATGTAGCCAGACGCGATCACCGAGGCGATGCCGAAGCCCGCGCCAATCAGCTGCCAAAGGAGAAGCTGCTCGATGTAGACCGCTCCGTAGAGGATCTGCCATGCGAGCGGGAAGATCGTGACCATGTGAAAGAGCGCGTAAGAGGCGATGGGCAGCGCAGTGGACAGCAAGATGGGGCGCCACTGCGTCCGTATGAGCTCGCCAAAGGGCGCCATCTGAAAGCTCTCTTCGTTGCCACCGAAATCGGTCTGCAAGAGCCGGATCCGGGCAAAGAGGCTCACCACGTTCACGGCCATCACCGCAAAGAACGCGAAGCGCCAGCCATACTGGTAAAATTCGTCCAGCGTCAGGAACCCGGTCAGGACGTAAAAAAGCGAGGCTGCCACGGCAAAGCCGAAGGGGCCGCCGAGCTGCGCGACCATGGCATATCGCGCCTCGTATCCCTCCGGCGCGGCATTACGGAGCTGGAGCGTGATCCCGTCCCACGCGAGGCCCAGACCGATGCCCTGGGCGATGCGCAGGGCCACGAGTGCCGCCGGTGCGACCCAGCCCGCTTTCTCGTAGCCGGGTAGCAATCCGATCGCGACCGTCGCTGTACCCAAGATGAAGAGCGCGATGGTGATCTTGGCAATCTTGCCGATGCGCCGCTGGATTGCGCGCCCACCAAGCTGCGCGAAGGGACGCACGACAAACGCCAAGGCGAAGGTTGCGAAGGCGAGCATTGTCCCTTCGATGGCGCCGAAGGTCGGGAAGAAGAGCTGGGGAAAGACGAGGACGCAGGCAATCCCGTAAACGAAGAAGCCGAAGAAGTCGGTGACGCGTGACATGATCACGGTCGTGATGACCTCATCTATGGATGCGGTGTGTTCGTGTGTCGCATGGGTATCGGACATCTCGGCCATGCCTTCCCTGTTCGTACGCGTTGCCTGCGCTACTTACATAGGCTCCTAGGCGAAAACGCCACCTCCTCCAGGGTGCGTAGTTTTGTTGCACTGCAGCGAGGGCCCAGACGCCTATGTACCCAGCAACAGCGGTTGACCTGCGCGTCATGCGGGCTGCCGCGAGAAGTTAGCAACTAACCGACACAGGTGTTTCACCCCATGCTGTCCAGAATTCGTAGGCTCCGTCCCCTTTTGCTGATCATGGCTTTCGGTGCGTTGAGCGGATGTAACTTGGTGCTGCTCAACCCCGCTGGAGACGTCGCCTCGCAACAGGGCGACCTCATCATCTACGCCACCATCATGATGATGCTCGTCATCGGCCCGGTGATGGCGCTCACCGCGTTCTTCGCCTGGCAATATCGCGCATCGAACAAGCGGGCCCGGTACGAGCCGGAATGGGGACACTCCATCTCCCTCGAAATCGTCATTTGGGCCGTCCCCCTTGCGATCATCGTGGTCTTGGCCGGTCTGACGTGGGTCGCGACCCACCGTTTGGATCCCTATGCCGATCTTCGGCGGATCTCCGAAACGCAGCCGATCGACGAGAGCGTCGAGCCCATGCAAGTCCAGGTCGTGGCCCTAGATTGGAAGTGGCTCTTTATTTATCCCGATGAGCAGATCGCGACTGTCGGTGAGATGGCTGTCGTGAAGGACCGTCCGGTGGAATTCCACCTCACGTCCAACACGGTCATGAATGCATTCTACATCCCCGACATGGCCGGCATGATCTACGCCATGGCCGGCATGCAGACCGAGCTGAACGCAGTTCTCAACTCCCCCGGCGAATTCGAAGGCTTTGCGGCAAATTACAACGGCACGGGCTTCAGCCAGATGCGGTTCGACGTGAAGAGCTTCGACACCGAAGAGGAATTCGCCAGCTGGACCGACGAGATGCGTGCCATCTCTTCCGGACAGCTCTCCGACGAGACATTCAATGCGCTTGCGCTCCCGTCGACCTTCGATCGGGTCGTCACCTACGACAGCCTGGAAGACGGGGTTTATGACCGCATCCTGAACATGTGCACCACCGAAGGCGCACTTTGCCTGGATGACCAGATGATGGTCGACGCCCTCGGCGGCGGCGGCCTCGACGGTCTCTTCAATCGAGAAGTGTTCGCCGGTCTGTGCGACGCGGATGACCCGCGCGCCCTGCTCGCCCTTCTCAAGCCGGAACTGCGGGCCGACGAGGAGCGCTACGCCGCTGTCCTCCTGCCCCCGGAATACCCGGCCGACGCGACACCAGCACGGAGCAACTAACCGTGGCCAATCCAGCCGTACCCGACTTTGCGGGCCAGTTCATTCGCGGCACCCAAGGTGCCGAAACTGCCCACCCGTTTTGGGGCAAACTGACCTGGGACATCTTCCCGTTCTACGACCCCATCCTTCTGGGCACGTTCATCGTGGTCGTGATCGGCGGCATCGCCGCCGTGGCCGCGCTCACGTATTACAGGCTCTGGGGCTATCTCTGGAACGAGTGGTTCACGAGCGTCGATCACAAGAAGATCGGCATCATGTACATGGTGCTCGCCACGATCATGTTCGTGCGTGGCTTCTCGGATGCCGTGTTGATGCGAGGCCACCAAGCCCTCGCGTCGGCGGGGTATGTCGGCTACCTGCCTGCCTACCACTACGATCAGGTCTTCACCGCGCACGGCGTGATCATGATCTTCTTCGTGGCGATGCCCTTCATCACAGGCTTCATGAACTACGTGATGCCGCTCCAGATCGGGGCACGCGACGTCGCCTTTCCATTCCTGAACAATTTCAGCTTCTGGCTGACCACGTCGGGCGCGATCCTGATCATGGTGTCGCTCTTCGTCGGAGAGTTCGCCGCCACCGGTTGGCTGGCCTACCCACCGCTCTCTGGGCTCACTTTCAGCCCCGGCGTTGGCATGGACTACTACCTCTGGGCTCTCAACATTGCGGGCATCGGCACGACGCTGTCGGGCGTGAACCTCATCGTCACAATCGTGAAGATGCGCGCCCCCGGGATGACCTGGATGCGGATGCCCATCTTCACGTGGACGACGCTGATCACGAACATTCTCATCGTTGCCACCTTTCCCGTGCTCACAGCCACGCTCGCGCTGCTGACCGCTGACCGGTACCTCGGCACTGCGTTCTTCACGTCCGAGCTCGGCGGCAACCCGATGATGTACGTGAACCTCATATGGATCTGGGGGCACCCGGAGGTCTACATCCTCATTCTGCCCATCTTCGGCATCTTTTCCGAGATCGTGCCGGTCTTCTCCGGCAAGCGTCTCTTTGGCTACACCTCTATGGTCTACGCCACGGCGGTCATCATGATCCTGAGCTACATCGTGTGGCTGCACCACTTCTTCACCATGGGCGCGGGCGCGGATGTGAACTCGTTCTTCGGGATCACGACCATGATCATCTCGATCCCCACGGGCGCGAAGATCTTCAACTGGCTCTTCACGATGTACAAAGGCCGTAT
Source organism: Pseudomonadota bacterium (assembly GCA_038533575.1). NCBI lineage: Bacteria > Pseudomonadati > Pseudomonadota > Pseudomonadota bacterium. The sequence continues at coordinate 1,891,671 of JBCAYL010000001.1, forward strand.
CCGGTTCGAGCTTCCTATGATGTGGGTCGTCGCCTTCATGCTGACCTTCGTCATCGGCGGCATGACGGGTGTCCTGCTGGCCATTCCGCCGGCAGACTACGTGCTGCACAATTCGCTCTTCCTCGTGGCGCACTTCCACAACGTCATCATCGGCGGTGTGCTCTTCGGGATCTTCGCTGGCATCAACTACTGGTGGCCAAAGGCATTTGGCTTCCACCTCGATCGCACATGGGGCCTTGTCAGCTTCTGGACGTGGGTTGTGGGCTTCTATGTGGCGTTCATGCCGCTCTACGTGCTGGGTCTGATGGGCGTCACGCGCCGCCTGAGCCAATTCGAAGATACGATCTACGCGATCTACTTCTTCACCGCGGCCATCGGCGTGGCCCTGATCGCGGTGGGTGTCGTGGCGATGTTCGTGCAGTTCTACGTATCCATCAAGAACCGCGACCAGCTCCGCGACGAAACGGGCGATCCCTGGGACGGGCGCACGCTCGAATGGGCCACGTCTTCCCCGCCGCCCGCGTACAACTTTGCGTTCACCCCTCGGGTCTACCGTCGCGACGCCTGGGAGCACATGAAGTCCAACGGGTACGAGCGGAAGCTGGACGGTTTCCAGCCGATCCACATGCCGAAATACACGGCGACTGGCATCGTGATCTCTGGACTGTGGACGGTGATGGGTTTTGCGCTTGTCTGGCACGTCTGGTGGCTCGCCATCACGATGGGTGTGGCCAGCCTCGCATACGGGATCGCGCACACGTTCAACTATGACCGCGACTACAACATCCCTGTCGACGAGGTCGCACAAACCGAAGGCGCACGCACCGAACGCGAGATCGCCTTCGCCAACACGCAGGCAGCACAATGACCGACGCCACCACTGATTTCGGCGGGCCTCGCTTGGCGTCCGCCGGGGCCGCCCCGACCTACGACTTCCACGTCGTGGAGGATGAGCACGCCCACGAGCACCACGAGACCGGCACAATGCTGGGCTTCTGGCTCTATCTCATGTCGGATTGCCTCCTTTTCGGGATCCTGTTCGCGGTTCACGCGGTGCTCGGCCAGAACTATGCGGCGGGACCCTCCCCGGCCGATCTCTTCGAGGTGGAGCTCATCCTCATCAGCACGTTCATGCTGCTGTTTTCCTCGATCACGTACGGCTTCGCCATGATCCAGATGCAGCAGGGCTCGAAGAACGGCACCCTGCTCTGGCTTGGCATCACGGGGATTTTCGGCGCCGTCTTCCTCGGCATCTCGATCTACGAGTTCAATCACCTCTGGCACATCGGCGCGACGCCCATGGCGTCGGCGTTTTTGAGCTCGTTCTACCTCCTCGTGGGCACGCATGCGCTCCACGTGGGTGCGGGCATCATCTGGCTGATCGTGCTCCTCGCACAGGTGCAGCAAAAGGGGCTGATCGAGGCAAATACGCGCCGCGTGGCATGCCTGTCCCTCTTCTGGCACTTCCTCGATCTGATCTGGATCGCCGTGTTCAGCTTCGTCTATCTCACAGGAGTGCTGCTATGAGTACGGCTACGCACGAAAGCACCTATCGTAACTATCTGATCGGATTTGCGCTCTCGGTCGTCCTGACGCTCATCCCCTTCAGCATCGTGCTCACCGGTGCACTGGACGAATACGTTGGCTGGGCCATCGCCGCGATCTTTATCGCCGGCGGGATCCAGATCCTGGTTCATGTCTACTACTTCCTGCACGTCACGCTCGGGAACGAGGATGGTTGGCAGGCCATGTCGCTGGGCTTCACGGGTGTTCTGCTCGTCATCATACTCGCGGGATCCATCTGGGTGATGTTCCACCTCGAGGAAAACATGATGCCCGCCCATGAGCTGATTGAGCGGGTGGAGCAGCTGCCCTGATGCGCCCCTTCTGGGTCGATGGATCTATCCTCGCTGCGGCGTTCGTCGTTTTCCTGACGATGCTCGGGCTGGGAAACTGGCAAATCCAGCGGCTTGGCTGGAAGCTTGACCTCATCGAGGCGGTGGAAACGCGCGCCTATGCGGAGGAGGTGCCCGCCCCATCAAGGCCTGTTTCAGTAGAAGACGACGAGTACCTCCGCGTCGAGGCCTTCGGTACGTTCGATTACTCGGAGACCCGCCGCGTGAAAGCGGTGACCGAGCTCGGCCTCGGAAACTGGCTTGTCACGCCCTTGGAGACCGGCAATCGCACCATCTGGGTGAATCGCGGCTTCATCCCGCAAGGCCATGACGGTGCGCTGGAACGGCCTGAAGGCGCGCAACGCATCACGGGTCTTTTGCGGATCACCGAGCCCGAAGGCACGCTTCTAGAACGCAATGATCCTGAGAACGAACGCTGGGTCGCACGCGACGTCGCCGCACTTTCGGCCGCTGCTGGTCTTACGGCTGAGGCCTATTTCATCGATGCGGACCACATGACCGCGCAAGGCACCTTCCCAAGAGGCGGCCTGACGATTGTCGAATTCCGCAATAACCATCTGAGCTATGCATTGACGTGGTATGCCATGGCATTGCTCTTCGGAGCGGCCATGGTCTGGGTCATCTGGGACCGCGTCCGAGCCAAGAGGCGCGGGCCTCGCTTGATCTACGAGGAGTGAGCGAACGGCTCGATGATCTCGGCGCTTGGGAACGTGGTCCGAATATCGTCCTCGCTATTGCTCTCGAAGATCAGTTTCACGTTCGCGCCCGCATCCATCGTCGCAAAGGCCATGAGCCCCTCATCGCGGGCACGTCGCAACGTCTCGAGAACCGCCCAGCTCTCGGCTTTCAAGTAAATCAGCGCCGGGCGTGCGGCGAGCATGGTTGCGTGCATCGCCAATGCATTCGCCTCCGCCAGAGAACCGAGCGCTTGAAAGTCCCGCGCATGGATGGCGGCTTCAATGGCGGCGCAGTCCGCTTCTGCCTGCGCGGGCCAGCCCGCAAAGAGAGGTGATGTGGCTGCCGTGTGCCCCATCCCCTGCCGCGAAGACTGTGATTTTGGCCCGGTATCGACAGGAACGATGGCGATCCGGAACTCGGGCCAGGAGACGTCGAGCGGCGCCGCCCGGCTGTCGCCGCCGTCGTCGCGTTCGCCCCGATCCCAGCGCACAAATCCATGCCAGAGCGATCTTGTCGCGGATCCCGATCCGAACCGCGCGAGCATGGAAAGCGTGGATTTGGAAAGCTCGAGCTTGAACGCGTCAGCGAGGGCCATGGTGAGCGCAGCAAACCCTGATGCCGACGAAGCGAGGCCCGCCGCTGTCGGGATGGAGTTCCGCGTCTCGATCTTCAGAGGCAAGTCTTGCCCACGGCGAAATCTGTTCACGAAACGCAGCACCTTTACCGCGAAAGGGTCCTCAAGGCTGAGCTCGGCTCCATTGAAGGCCACCGAGTCCGCGTCACTTGGCGAGACACGCGTGTGCGTTCCCCACGCTCCGAGTGAGATGGAAAGAGATGAATTGAGCGGGAGGTTCAGGGCGTCATCTCGTTTGCCCCAGTATTTGGAGAGCGCGATGTTCGAGGGCGCGAAGGCCTCGCCGGCAATCGGCTCGGGGAGCACTCTCGGGAGAACGCTGTCAAAAGGGTCAGCCATGGATGACGAGGCCTTTTTCATCGATTTTCGCCCGCTCCCAGCCTTTGGGCACACCGCCGAACGCGAGCACGCAGTCTCCGAGGCCCGAGCCGGAGATCTTCGCCGCCATGGCTTCCTTTCGTCCAGCCAGAACAAGGTCGTTCAGATCAGGATTTGAGACGCCGAGATCGACCATAAGGCCCTGATAGAGGTCGAGCGCGCTGGCCATGGACGACCAATCCCTCGCCGATGCGGCGAGGATCGCCGCTTTCGAGGCATCGCCCATTTGCCCATAGAGCGCGCCGACGTCTTTGCCTTGCCACTCTCGAGCCACCTGTTCCAACACCTCTCCCGTCGGTACCTTGTAGCCGACATATTTCAGCGAAAGCGTTGGCGGCAGGGGCATTTTCTCCGGAGGCGCATCGAGAGCGTAGGAGAGCATCCCCCCGTGAAGTGAGGCCGCGAGGTCGGCGCCACTGCCTCGCCCCTGGATTGCTCGAACGATAGCGAGCCCGGTCGCCAGGATGTCCACCTCGCGATCCAATAGGCGCGCCATTGCACCGAGGGCCGCCACGGTGATGGCCGCCGATGATCCCAGGCCCAGCTCTGGTTTGATGCCGGACCTTGTCTGCACGCGCAGGCCATGCGGCGGATCGAGGGCCTTGATCGCCGCAATCACGAAGCGCAGGGGGCCCTCCGGCTTCAGCTCATGGAGCGATGATTCATGCGAACCAACGGCGGAAGAGATCTCGACCTTGTCGTCCTTGCGTGCCTCCACTGTGACGGTGGCGCGCTGTTTCACAGCGGCAACGAGCGCTGGATAGCCGTGGACAACCGCGTGCTCTCCGGTAACCATGATGGAGCCCGGTGCGCTTGCGGAGACAGAAGCCGTCATTCCGCAGAGAGCGCCACCCGCGCCTCGCCGCTCAGGTGCGCCCCCTCCAGAGAGACGCGCAGAGGCTCCCATCGGCGCTCCGGATAGGCCTCCATGAGTTTGGCCATGGCGCCCTCATCCTCGAGATACACCAGCATGACACCGGCGGCCTCTCCGCGGACCGCCCCGGCACCCGAGATCTTTGCGGCACCTCCAAGAGCTTCTACCGCTGTGGCAAAGCGGGCCGCGGGCTGCGGGACCACGCCGATCCTCTGGAGCAAGCCATGGTTCTGACGCAGGACATCCGTCGGATCGCCATCTTCCGCGATAATGCCTTCGAGGCGCGTGGTGACCTCCCCGAATTCCCGCCACAGAGCAGTGTCGCTGCCGTGACGCTCCCGCACGCGCGCAACGCACTCCCCGGTCTTGGAGAGCGGAGTGCCCAGCTGCACCCAGTACCAACCATCGGCGCGGCTCAGCGAATGATCTGGGCCGATATGGATGGGCTGGACCGTATCACCTTCCACCCTGTTCAGACCGCCATAGACGACGGCAGACGCATCGATCGCGGACCCCTTGCCATGTTGGAGCCGCTCGCAGAAGCGAACCTTTTCGAAGCGCTCCTCAACGCTCTGCGGTCGTCCGAGGAGGTGTTCGTAAAGCACGACGGTGGCCGCCACGACCGCCGCCGACGAGCCCATCCCCGCGCCGAGCGGCATATCCGTCTTTGAGGAGAGCTGCCCGGGCACGGGCAACCTCCGCTTGGAGGTGGCTCCCGGCACGGGGATCATGGGAAGGAGCGACGTGAGCGTATAGACCGCGAGGTCATCGGGCCTTTGGAGGATCTTTTGCACGGGCATGTCGCCGCGCATGAATTCCTCGAAGCGCCTGTCGAGCCCCTCCTTGAAACCGCGCAGCGCCTCGAACGGGTAGAAGGCAGAAGGGCTCAAGGATTCGAACGCCGTGAAGAGGCCGCCCGTCTTGTGGAGGGGCGTGAAAGTGACTTCGGTGAAGTGTTGGACAGCCACGGCAAGCGCCGGCGCGCCGTAGACGACAGAGTGCTCCCCAGAAAGGATCAGCTTTCCGGGAGAACGTGCGCTCTGGCCTGGCTTGCTCGCGGTAGTGGCGTCAGACAGATTCGTAATGCCGTTTGTGCTCATGGATCCGAGCGAGACGATACCGCCCCCGCGCCTGCTGCGCCATCACCGCCTCTGAGCCGTCGACAGGGTCGGGCGCATGGCGGAAGGCGAGGTATTCATCGTAGCTCAAGGGGACGCGATCCTCGAGAAGCTTGCCGTGATGCGCCTTCTTCAGATGATCCCGGTATCCCGGCTGCACCACAGCCGAAAAGAACTCAGCCACGGCCCCGGAGCCGTAGGAGAACATGCCGACAGGACGACCCGTCAGGTCTGCCTCGGTATTCTCCAGCATCGAGATGAGGGACAGATAAAGCGAAGCGGCATAGCAATTGCCGACCTCGCGATTGTAGACCATCCCCGCTTCAATCAGGTTCACGTCGTTCTGGGCCTCGTTCATCTTGCTCAGATGCGCGTGGGCCTTTGCCCCCATGCGGGTGAATGGGATGTGATAGCAAAACTGCGCCATCTCGTTAAACGCGCGCCCACCTTGGGCGACGTAATCTTCCCAAGCATGCGCCAGTGAGTGGAGGTATTTGACCGTCGAGTACTTACCGTCGACAAGCGGCGTCTTGCGGTAATTCGGACGCCAAAAATCCATGATGTCTTCCGAGTGACACCCCGTTTCCGGGTCGAGCTCGAGGACGCGCGGGTTCGCGCTCACGAGCATGGCCACGGCACCGCAGCCCTGCGTCGCTTCTGCCGGGCTGTCCACGTCATACCGCGAGACATCCGATGCGATCACGAGCACCTTGCGGTCCGGTTTGCGCGCGACGTGGCCCGCGGCGAGCTGCAGGCCGGCGGTGCCGGAGTAACAGGCGTGCTTCAGCTCCACGACGCGCACATTGGAGGGCAAATCCAGCAGCCGGTGCACATAGACCCCGGCGGCTTTCGACTGATCGATGCCCGTCTCCGTCGCGAAGAGCACGGTGTCGATCTTCTCGGTATCTTCGGCGGTTACGATCGATCGCGCGGCCTCGGCCGCCATCGTCACGACATCCTCGTCATGGGCCGGAAGCGCGATCTTGTTCTGTCCGATCCCCTTTGCGAACTTTGCGGGGTCTATGCCCTGCCGCTCCGCGAGGGTCTCGAGGGCCATGTAGTGTTGGGGGACATAGAAGCTGAGCTTGTCGATGCCAATGGCTGTCATGGTGGCCTCCTCGCCTAGCCGCGCTCCATCTTGAAATGGGTGCGCATGAGCTCGCCTGGGTTCGTTTGTGCCGCAAGGAGCGAAAGCTCGCCGCAGAGCACGGTCGCTGCGCACATGACCGCGAGACGCTGCGCGTTCTCGCCGGGCGCGCGATCTTCCTTGCACCCCATGCGCGTCAGATTTGCTTCTACCGTCTCGTTGCCTTTTCCGGATCCGACAGACCCCATGATGAGGTTTGGCAGTGTGCAGGAGAAGTAGAGACTGTCAGGGCGCGCCTCGGCATGAACGATGCCTTGGGAGCCCTCGATGATGTTCGCGGCATCCTGCCCCGTCGCCAGGTAATAGGCGAGAAGCATATTGGCGAAATGCGCATTGGCGGAGCGGAGCGAGCCCGCGATCACGCCGCCGATCAGGTTTTTCTCCGTGTTCAGCTGCGCCATCTTTTCGGGGGTTGTGCGGAGCGTGCCCTCGCAAACGTCGCGCGGGATCTCAATCTCCGCCACGACGTATTTCCCGCGTCCGTGAAGGCCGTTGACCGCGCTGACCTTCTTGTCCGTGCAGAAATTGCCGGAAATGGAGGAGTACTCGAGCTCCGGGTATTCCTGCAGGAGCCAGGCCATCACGGCGTCTGCAGCGCCCGTGACCATGTTGTGCCCCGATGCATCGCCCGTCCGACACTCGAAGCGAATGAAGAGCAGATTTCCCACCACCTGACGGTTCATCTCGATCAGCTTTGCAAAGCGCGAGGTCGTCGCAATCACATCCTGAAGCTCATCGTGGCGTGCTTCGATAGACTGCCAGGCAGCGAAGGCCGCGGCGGCATCCTTGGCGCGCAGAATGATCGAGCGTGTCATGCGCTCGTCAACGAGCGTGCATTGAATGCCGCCGCATTTGCGGCTCACCCGCGCGCCCCGGCCCGTCGACGGCCAAAGCGGCGTCTCATAGGTCGCCATCGGGACGCTCACCTGTTCGTTCATCACATTGCCCGTGATGGCGATCGGCCCAACCCACTGTGTTGGAATAGGGGTGAGCTCTTGGATATGTTGCTTCATCGATGTCTCCCAGGCGGCGGACAGATTGCGGACGGCCCGGCACCTTATGTAAACTTTATCTGACACTATGTGTCCAGATTTATTTACATACCGTGCCGTGCTTTGGGTTGTGAGTGGTACGGATTATCGGGTCAAGCGGACTTAGAAATTCGCACGCCAAAACGACGCAGGCGCGAGAGTTCATGACCACCGAAGCCGGAGAAAAGCAACCGCGTCTTTGCGGCCATAAAGTCGAGCCCTGTCGATGGCTCGCACCCCCGCTCAACCAAGCTTTGCAAGAAACGCGTCTGCTGCTGAGAGGTGGCCCTCGCGCTTATCATCGTCCATTTTCTCGACCGTGCGACACATCATGGCCCACCTTGGATTGCCGCCGAGCTCTTCCCGGTGCTCCCAAATGAAACGCCAGTAGAGGCCGTCCCAGATCGCGGTCCAGTCACCCTTCCCCCAATTAGACATCTTCTTGATGTAGTTCGACCCCGAGAAATAAGGCTTGGTGGTGATCAGCCCTCCGTCGGCGTGCTGGCTCATGGCGTAGGTGTTTGGCACCATGACCCAGTCGTAGCTGTCGATGAACATCTCCATGAACCACTTGTAGACGTCGTCGGGATCGATTTCGCAGAGGAACATGAAGCCGCCGAGCAGCATGAGCCGCTCGATGTGGTGGCAGTAACCGGTCTCAAGAATCCGCGTGATGGTGTCGTCGATGGGATCGATGCCGGTCGTTCCGTCGTAGAAGCTCGGCGGCATGGCGCGCGTGTGCTTCCAATGGTTGGTCGTACGCATGCGCACATGAAGGTCTTCGTAAGTCGCCCGCATGAACTCACGCCACCCGATGATTTGCCGAAGGAAGCCCTCCAGAGAGTTCAGGGGCACATCGTGCTTTTCAGCGTGGGCCAGCGTGGTGTCCAAAACCTGCTGCGGCGTGAGCAGCCCGGTATTGAGCATCGGTGTGAGCACACCGTGCCAGAGCCACGTCTCTCCTTTGACGATGGCGTCTTCATAGTCACCGAAGAGCGTGAAGCGCTCCTTGAGGAAGGTGTCGAGCCAGTCGGCAGCCTCGTCATGGCTTGTCGGATAAATCAGCGTTTCCAAGCGCCCGTAATTCTCCGGAAAATCCTCGAGAACGGACGTGCGCGCCTCGAGATCCTCCGGCGCGCGGTTGAGAGATGGAAGGGATGGGATCTCCCCCATCATTTTCGCTGGCACCTTCTTGCGGTTGTCCTCGTCAAAAGACCACTGCCCGCCCACCGGCTGGCCCTCCTCCATCAGCACATCCAACCTGCGCCTCTGGGCCTTGTAGTAGTCGGCCATGAACCAGGATTTCTTGCCGCTCTTGTAGTGCGCGTTATCCTCGTAGCTGTTGATGAAGAGCGGCGTCGGAAGGAGCTCCAATCGCTTGTTGTGGGCTTTGGCCGCCGCACGGAGCCTCTTCTCGAGCGTGTGATCCACGACGTCGCAGGCCACCAGCGTATCAGCCTCAAGGCGTCCGATGGCCTTTGCGAGCATCTCCTTGTCCGCCTCGTACCGTGCGATCGAGACGGCAAAGCCCTTCTCCTCCAGCAGCGACTGGTACCGCGCCATGGTCGCGCGATGGTACCAAAGCTTTTGCTTGTGAAAGACGGCTGGATAGACCGGGTCGCCGAAGAAAAGTGGCTCTTCCACCAACAGAACGGTGCTTGGATCGAGATCGAGGCCCGGATGATCTTCGAAAAGCTGGTTGGGAAAGACGATGAGCGAGCTGGCCAAGACGTTCTCCTGCTGGGAGGCCTCTAGCTAAGCGGCTGCGGATAGGTGGCCAGTGAAGCTCGGAAAAAACCGGGCGGGCATTCTGAAAGTTTCGCCAACGAGAACACATCGTTTCCCACTTTTACTTTCCTAAAAGTTGTCTGGCCCCGCGAAGAGTAACGTGTAGGCTGTGCAGGGAAGCGGGAGACAGGTTATCGATGGTTTGGATGAAAAGTCCGTGCGCGGAGTGGAGACAGACGCACGGCTCGCTGAGCGTGTAGCGGATCTCGAACGACGCCTCGCGACGGACAGCCTCACTGGCGCACGCTCGAGAGACTACTTTCTCGAGCACTACACGAGATATGCCGCTGCGAACGGCACGCTGTTCTTCATCGATCTCGACAACTTCAAGAGCGTCAACGATCACTATGGTCACAAGATGGGCGATAGACTGCTTCAGCTCATCGCCTCATCGCTTGCCGGTGTCCTCGCGGAGGAGGATTTTGTGGCGCGGCTCAGCGGAGACGAGTTCGTCGCGCTCTCTTTCCAATCCGGGCCCGCGGCTGTGGACCAACTCGCAAGGCGACTTGGTGCGTCCGTGCTCCATTCCGAAATCAGTGTCGGCGAACTGACGATCAAACGTGCCGCCTCCATCGGATGCGTCCGCCTTGTGCCAGCCTTGGCCACGCACGAGGCGATTGATCTTGGCGACACGGCCATGCGGTGTGCCAAGAACCTCGGAAAGGGGCGCGCGCACCACCTCAACATGCACGATGCCGAAGCCATGGAACTCAGCCCGAGCGTCGATGAGTTGCGTCTCGCGCTCGAGCGCTCGGAGATCGGCTACTACCTTCAACCGATCTATTGCTGCCAGAAGCGGGAGGTTCGCGGCTACGAGGCACTCTTAAGGTGGGAGCGGCCAAATGGGCAAGTGCTCGCCCCTGCGCAGTTCCTCAGCACGATGACAGAGGCCTACAGCGCGCGAGCGCGGCCCCCGCTCGAATTTGCCCGCGCCGCAACCGAATGGGTGACGTTGAGCCAAGGCGCCTTCTGCTGCTTCAATATCTCCATGGCGTTTCTGGAACGCATCGCCGGCGGCGAGATTGAGTGGGTCAACGACATCATCGGCGCCTCCCCTCGGGAAAAGATCATCTTCGAGATCACCGAGGCTGCCATCCAGAGCGAGGTCGAAGCCGTGAGCGAGGTCCTGGACAATCTCCGCGGCTCCGGCATTCGGATCGCGTTGGACGACTTCGGCGTCGGCGCATCGAACCTCGAGCGCCTCGAATCCATGCCAGTGGACATGGTCAAGATCGACCGCAGGTTCGTCAGATCGTCGTCCGGCAGCCAGAAGAGCCGGGACCTCCTGTCCGGCATGATCGATCTCGCACACAAGGCAGGCGCTGCCATCGTCGTCGAAGGTATCGAGGAAAAGGAGAACTTCGAACTCGTTCGCAGTCTCGGGGCCGAGTATGCGCAGGGCTTCTATCTCGGCAAGCCGCTGCCCTATCAGCGCGGCTAAAAAAAAGGCGGCTCGCTGAGCCGCCTTTCTTGCAAGTCCTACAGCATCAGCCGCCGAAATCGTCGAGCATGATGTCTTCGCGGTCCACGCCCAAATCAAGGAGCATGTTGATGACCGACTGGTTCATGATCGGTGGGCCACACATGTAGAATTCGCAGTCCTCCGGCGCGGGGTGGTTCTTCAGGTATTCGTCGAAGAGGACATTGTGGATGAAGCCCGTGTAGCCATCCCAATTGTCGTCCGGCAGAGCATCCGACAGAGCCACGTGCCATTCGAAATTGTCGAACTGCTCCGCCAGCTCATCGAAATCCTCGACGAAGAACATCTCGCGCTTGGAACGGGCACCGTACCAGAAGGTGATCTTGCGATCGCGGTTCTCGAGGCGTTTGAGCTGATCGAAGATGTGGGAGCGCATGGGCGCCATGCCCGCACCACCGCCGATGAAGACCATTTCTTTCTGGGTGTCACGCGCGAAGAACTCGCCGAACGGCCCCGAGATCGTGACCTTGTCGCCCGGTTTCAGGTTGAAGATGTAGGATGACATCTTGCCCGGCGGGATCCCCTCCGTGCGCGGCGGCGGCGTCGCGATCCGGACGTTGAGCATGATAAGGCCCTTTTCGTCCGGGTAGTTCGCCATCGAATACGCGCGCTCGATCGGCTCAGACACCTTGGACTCGTACTGCCAGATGTTGAACTTGTCCCAGTCCTCCCGGTACTCCTCCTGTACGTCGAAGTCCGAGAACTTCACGTGGTGCGCCGGAGCCTCGATCTGGATGTAGCCGCCCGCGCGGAAAGCGACGTCTTCGCCCTCCGGGAGCTCCAGCACCAGGTTCTTGATGAAGGTGGCGACATTTTCGTTGGAGCGCACGGTGCACTGCCACTTCTTGACGCCGAAGACCTCCTCGGGGACCTCGATCTTCATGTCCTGCTTAACGGCCACCTGGCAGGAGAGACGATCCCCGCCCTGAGCCTCACGCTTGGTGATGTGGCTCTCTTCCGTCGGAAGGATGGAGCCACCCCCCTCGTGGATCTTCACGCGGCACTGCGCGCAGGTGCCACCGCCACCGCAGGCGGAGGGGACGAAGAGCTTTTGCTCAGCCAGCGTTTGCAGAAGCTTGCCACCCGCCGGCACGGAGATCGTCTTTTCCCCGTTGATTTCGATATTCACATTGCCGGTCGACACCAGTCTGGAACGGGCGCCGAGGATCACCATCACCAGCGCAAGCACGATGAGGGTGAAGAGAGCAATGCCAAGTCCGAGAGTTGCCATGGAAAGCGTCTCCTAGAGTTTGACGCCGGAGAAGGACATGAATGCCATGGCCATCAATCCAGCGGTGATAAAGGTGATCCCGAGCCCCTGCAGCCCGTCGGGAATGTCGGAGTATTTCAGCTTCTCGCGCACGCCCGCCATGGCCGTGATCGCGAGCGCCCAGCCAAAGCCGGAGCTGATGCCGTAGGTGACAGATTCCGCGAAGTCGTAGGAGCGCTCCACCATGAAGAGGGAGCCGCCGAGGATGGCGCAGTTCACCGTGATAAGCGGCAGGAAGACGCCCAGCGCGTTGTAGAGCGGCGGAAAATACTTATCGAGAACCATCTCGAGGATCTGCACGAGGGCGGCGATGACCCCGATATAGGAGATCAGACCGAGAAAGGTGAGATCCACCTCGCTGAAGCCCGCCCAGCTCAGCGCACCGGGCGCCAGCAGGTAGTTCAGGATGAGATTGTTCGCCGGCACTGTGATCGACTGGACGATCATGACAGAGATACCGAGGCCGATGGCCGTCGCGATCTTCTTCGACACGGCGATGAAGGTACACATCCCGAGGAAGAACGAGAGCGCGAGGTTCTCGACGAAGATGGCCTTAACGGCCAGGGACAGAAGGCCTTCCATCAGTGTGCCTCCACCGTCTGGATCTTGAATTCACGCTCTTCAACCTGCTCTGGCTTCCAGGTGCGGAAGGCCCAGATGATCAAGCCGATGACGAAGAACGCCGAGGGCGGAAGCAGCAGCAGACCATTCGGCACGTACCAGCCCCCGTTATTCACCGTCTCGAAGACAGTGAAGCCAAAGAGCGAACCAGAGCCGAAAAGCTCTCTCACGAAGCCCACCATCATGAGGATGAGGCCGTAGCCCAGCCCGTTCCCCACACCGTCGATGAAAGACGGGATCGGCGCGTTCTTCATGGCAAATGCCTCGGCCCGGCCCATCACGATACAGTTCGTGATGATGAGGCCGACGAAGACCGAAAGGGTCTGGCTGATCTCGAAGGCGTAGGCCCGCAGGAACTGGTCCACGATGATCACGAGCGAGGCGATGATCACCATCTGCACGATGATCCGGATGGAGCCGGGGATCTGGTTCCTCAGGCAGGAGATAAAGAAGCTCGCGAACGCGGTCACGAAGATAACCGCGAGCGACATGACCGCCGCCACCTGCATCGACGAGGTCACGGCCAGCGCCGAGCAGATCCCGAGCACCTGCAAGGTAATCGGGTTGTTGTCGACCATGGGGTCGACGAGCATTTCGCGTTTCGTCTGGGCCATTAAGAAACCCCTCCTTCGCTGAGCTTGGCGAGGAACGGCGCGTAGCCTTCTTCACCGAGCCAGAAGCGCACCAGGTTGTCCACGCCGACCGAGGTCAGCGTCGCACCGGCAAGCGCGTCAATGTGATAGTCCTCGCCCGCCGCAGGTACGGTCTTGGCCACGGTGATCTCGAGGTCTCCCTCGGCATCGCGGATCTGCTTTCCGTTCCACTGGGCGCGCCAACGCGGGTTATCCACTTCGGCGCCCAAGCCAGGCGTCTCGGCGTGCTGGTAGAACTGCAGGCCGAAGATGTCGTTGCCGTTCTCCTCGATGGCGATGAAGCCGTAGAGCGTCGACCAGAGACCATAGCCGTGGATGGGCAGGATCACCTTGTCCACGGCCCCGGCATCGTCGCGCAGCAGATAGACCGTGCGGTAGAGCGCCTGGCGGCCTATCCCGGCCGGATCATCGCTGAGCGCGCGGCTCAGCTCCGGATCCTCTGCCGCGGCGGCATCATCGAAACTCACCGCGTCGAACTCCGGCGAGAACTCGCCGGTCGTGAGATTGAGAACCTGCGGCTCGAACGCCTCGAAGGCCTCTGCCACCGGCACGCTTTCGTCATAGACACCGGCCACCTGGAGCACGTTGAGGCGCATGTTGCGGACCTCATTGACCTCCTGCGTGGGGCGCAGCGAGACGGCTGCTGCCGACACCACAAGGGACGCCACAAGGCAGAGCGAGACCGCGACCACGATGGTTTTGCCCACGCTATCGGGTGGGGCCGCTAAAAAGCGGCTGATGAAGCCCTTGGGTTTCTCTTCGTTTGGCATGTCAGACGGCATGTCGACGCGCCCTCCTACGGATGTTTGCCTGCACCACGAAATAGTCGATCAGCGGTGCGAATACGTTCCCGAACAAGATGGCCAGCATCATGCCTTCGGGGAAAGCTGGGTTGATGACACGGATCATCACGACCATGAAACCGATGAGCGCGCCGTAGATCCAACGGCCGGCATTGGTGTGCGAGGCGGAGACCGGTTCCGTCGCCATGAAGACCATGCCGAAGGCGAAGCCACCCATCACAAGATGCCAGTGCCAGGGCATGGCGAACATCGGGTTCGTGTCCGAGCCAATGAAGTTCAGGAGCAACGTGAATGCGATAGTGCCTAGCATCACCCCCGCCGGGATACGCCAATTCACGATCTTCGTGGCCAAGAGGAAGACGAGACCGAGCAGGATCGCCGCGGTCGACGTTTCGCCCATGGACCCCGGAATGAAGCCCCAGAAGTGATCCCACCAGGTCCCCGTCGTGCCTGCGAGCTCTTGGAAACCATCGGACGCAGCAATCGCGAGCGACGTGGCGCCCGTGTAGCCATCGACGGCGATCCAGACGCTGTCACCCGACATTTGCGCGGGATACGCGAAGTAGAGGAAGGCTCGAGCGGTCAGTGCAGGGTTGAGGAAGTTCTTCCCCGTCCCCCCGAAGACCTCTTTACCTATGATCACCCCGAAAATGATGCCGAGCGCGACTTGCCAGAGCGGCACGGTCGCAGGCAAGATCAGGGCGTAGAGCATGGAGGTGACGAGAAAGCCCTCGTTGACCTCGTGCCCGCGCACCACGGAGAAGATCACTTCACAGATGCCGCCCGCCACCACGGTCACGACGTAGATGGGCAGGAAGTACAGGAACCCGTGTATGAAATTCGCGAAATGGTTGGCCGGATTGAAGCCGATTCCCGTGGCGCTCAGCACCCAGGCCCGCCATCCGGTCGGATCAATGCCGGAGACGGCGAGCGCCTCGTTGGCCTGCAGACCGACATTCCAGAGTCCGAGTAGGATCGCGGGAAACGTGGCAAGCACCACGTAGATCATGATCCGTTTCATATCGATATAGGACCGTGCGTGAGGCGCAGCGGTCGTGACCGTTTTCGGCGTGAAGAGGAAACTCTCCACCATTTCGTAGATGGGGAAGTACTTCTCGTACTTACCACCCTTCTCGAATTGCGGCTCTATACGGTCGAAAAAGTCGCGGGCACCCATGGGTTTAACCCTCCTTCTCGATCTTGGTGAGGCAGTCACGAAGCGCCTCGCCGTATTCGTACTTGGCCGGGCAGGCAAAACCCACGAGGCCCATGTCTTCTTCATCAAGCTCCAGTACGCCGAGCGCCTGGGCCTGGTCAGTGTCCATCACGAGCATCGCCCGAAGAAGCTGCGTCGGCAGGTAGTCCTGCGGCATCAGCTCTTCGAACGTGCCATAGGGCACCATCGCGCGCCGTCCCCCATTCAGGTTGGATGTCAGCGCGTAGGTCTTCCGCGCGAACGCCGAGCCGAGCACCGGCTGCATGGCGTATTTCTCGCGCATCGGGCGGATCCAGCCGAACGAGTGCTGCCGCTTGTCTTCTTCGATGATCGTGATCTGGCGTGCGTAGCGCCCGACATAGGCGCTCTCCGCTTCACCGGACCGGCCCGACAGGATCGAGCCCGAGATCATGCGCAGAGGCGCGTCGTCGTGGATGCCGCCGCGCGTAAGATCGACCATCGACGCCCCCGAGATGGTGCGGACGAGGCGAGGGTTCTTCACCTTCGGGCCCGTCAGAGCGACGATCCGGGAGCCATCAAGCTTGCCCGTTTCGAAAAGGCGGCCGATCGCCGTCACGTCCTGGTAGCCGATGGTCCAGACCTGCCGGTCTGAAGTCACCTGCTCGAGGAAGTGAATGTGCGTGCCGGGCAGCCCCGCAGGGTGCGGCCCGGAAAACGTCACCGGCTCCACGCCCTCGACATCTCCGCCGGGTACATCAGCGCCCTGTGAATGGCACAGGTACGTCTTGCCCTCGGTGAGCTTGGCGATCACTTCGAGCCCACGCACGAAGCTCGCGCGGTCATCATCAATGATCTCTGCGGCGTCGCCAGCGAGCGGCTCTGTGTCCATCGCTGTCACGAAAATAGCTGCGGGACGCGCGTCGGACGGCGGCACCTTGGAGTAAGGGCGGGTGCGGAAGGACGTCCACAGGCCAGACGCGGCCAGCTTCTCTGCAATCGCGTCACTCGAGTCGACACCGCCCACGCCGGAGAAATCCACCGGGTCCTGCCCGGCTGCAATCTCGATCTCGACGCTGATCAGCACGCGGCGGGCACCACGATTGATGGCCTTCACGCGCCCGGACACCGGCGAGGTGACGAACACGTCGGGCGTATCCTTGTGGGCGAATATCGGGCTTCCGGCGGCGACGGTGTCGCCTTCTTCTACCTGAAGGCGGGGCTTCAGCCCCACATAGTCTGCTCCTAGGAGCGCAACTCGCTGAACGGCCGGCCCATCAGTGATGCCCCTTTCCGGGGCGCCCTCGACGGGCAAGTTCAGGCCTCTCTTGAGCGAAAAATGCTGCACGCGCGACTCGCTTCTGTTGTTTGCTGGTCTTTGCATGCCGGTGAATACAAGGATCGCACACCTCTCGAAAGAGGCGCGGGGTCGCAGCCACCGCCTTTCTGACAGCTCGGGCGACTATGTCGCGGATCGCGATCATTTGTGTCTTAAATTACCGTTTTGGGCTACTTTGTCGCGAGACGGCGCCGTCCATTCTGATAAAGGAAGAGCGATCCAGAAAGAGGCATACCGTGGTAGACCCAACGATCATCTCCCGTCGCACACTGTTCTTCGTCCCCCTCGCCCTTGCCGCCTGCAAGGACCGGACAAACATCATCGAGCTCGTTGGCAGCACGATGGGCACATCTTACTCCATCGTCGCCGTCGACAAGTCTGGCGCGCTGTCCCGCACGAAGCTCCAGGGCGAAGTCGACACCGTGCTGGCGTCGATCAACGCCAGCATGTCGAACTGGGACGCCACGTCCGAAGTGTCGCGCTTCAACGCGATGCGTTCGACGGCGCCCATGTCTGTGTCGCCTGAGTTCGCGGCCGTCATGGCCGCAGCGGAAGAGGTGCACACCCTTTCCGACGGACGCTTTGACGTGACCACCGGCCCGCTCATCGATCTCTGGGGCTTCGGAGCGAAAGACGTGTCCTCGCGGATCCCGACCGACGCTGCCATCGCTGCAGCGCGCGAGGCGACCGGCCAGGCGCGCGCGATCACGGTTGGCGCAGGTTCTTTGACGAAATCCGACCCAGCGGCCGAGGTGTATCTTTCCGCCATCGGAAAGGGATACGGCGTGGATGCCATCGGCGAAGCGCTTGCCGGCTTGGGCGTCGAAGACTTCATGGTGGAGATCGGAGGCGATCTCCTGACCGCCGGCGTCAACCCCGACGGAAACCCATGGCAGATTGGCATCGAGACGCCTGAAGCGCTCTCCGGCGTTCAGCAGGTCGTCGGTGTGACGGGCATGGGTCTCGCCACCTCGGGCGACTACCGGAACTACTTCGAGAGGGACGGTCAGCGCTACAGCCACATCCTCGACGCGTCGACCGGGCGTCCGATCACGCACACCACGGCCAGTGCCACGGTTGTGACTGAAAATGCGATGCTGGCCGATGCATGGGCCACGGCAATGCTTATCTTGGGGTCTGAAACCGGCCTTGAACTGGCCAATGCGCTGAACATGCCCGTGCTCTTCATCGATCGTGATGGCGACGGCTTCTCAACAGCGGCATCGGCGGCCTTCCAGACGCTCGCGGCCTGACCCACGGCCAAAGGAGCCCTTGAGATGGAAACCTTCCTTCTCGCATTCGTTCTCTTGCTTCTGGTGATGCTCGGCATGGCGCTGGGCGTCATCTTCATGAACAAGCGGATCAAGGGATCATGCGGTGGCCTCAACGCCATCTCAGACGCTGATCATTGTCTCGTCTGCAAGAAAGAGGTCGATCCCGACTCGCCGCTCAAGGAGAGGCTTCGGGGTTGCCCCAAGGCCAAACAGATGCTTGCCAAGATGGAGGCGGAAGGCGCCTAGCGCGACAGCTACGTGCCGCCCGAGAGCGGCACGAACGCCAACAGGCCAAGACCGCACGCCGCGCCGAGCCCAAAAAGCCACAATTGCCACGTCGGGCCTTCTGCCTTCCACACGCTGCGATAGCGCATGCCGCACAGGCAGGCCGCGACAAAGATCAACGTGGCCGCCAGCGGGCTCAACATCAAATCTGCCATCCAAACAGCGCCCTTCCCTGAATCAAGTTGCGTGTCTAGGCTGTGGATCACAGCAGGGGACAACACACAAATAGGGAGGTCCTTGGCCATGCCTACTTCTTATCAAGCTCCGTCTCGCGGCACGCCGGCCAAGACGCATAGCCAATCAATCTCGTCGAATACCGCTGGCGGGAACGGGACGGTCGCCAACCTTCTCTCCACCAAGGGCAACAGCGTAATTGCGATCCGGCCGCATGATACGATCTCGAAAGCTGTTGGCATCCTGAAGGAAAAGCGCATCGGCGCGCTCGTGGTCACTGACGAGAACGGCGCGTTGAAGGGCATTCTCTCCGAACGCGACATTGTCCGGAAGCTCGCGGAGACGCCCGGCCAGACCCTTCCCCAGACGGTTTCGGAGAACATGACGTCGAAAGTCGTGACATGCGAACCCAACGACTCCCTCGTTGTGGTGTTGCAGCGCATGATGGAAGGCCGCTTCCGCCACATGCCCGTCGTCCAGGGTGCGGACCTTTGCGGCATGGTAACCATCGGCGACGTCGTCCAATTCCGCCTCTCGGAGGTGGAGCACGAAGCCCTTCAGCTGAAGCAGATGATCGTCGGGTAGCAATAGACTGCGCGCTCGCTGACAGCGGCGACGAGCGCTGTCGGTCCAGTCTCTGCCGGGGCGGCAGAGCCGCGTCGTGGCACAGCTCTTGAGAAGCCGTCGAACCTTCGCAGCTATACCCAGCAACGAGTGTCGGTGAGCGCAATTCCGAAGTTTGGAAACGTTTAAGCACACCCTCCAGAGCCCTTCGGAAAAGAAACGTCTGCGCTTCGGGACTTCACCTCACAAACACCATCCACAATTCGGCAGTGCAGTCGCCTGCGCGTCTGTCCATCAAGCATGCCGGGCCTAGCCACTTTGGCCATTAGACGCCAAAAGGCGCTCTAACGATGGGGAGTTTGATCCATGGCCGAGGATTGGTGGCGCGGTGCCAGCATTTACCAGATCTATCCGCGCTCTTTTCAAGACGACAACGGCGATGGCGTCGGCGATCTCGCGGGCATAACGCGTCGGCTCGACCACGTGGCTTCGCTCGGCGTGGATGCCATTTGGCTCTCTCCGTTTTTCCCATCGCCGATGAAGGACATGGGCTATGACGTCGCCGATTATCGCGGCGTCGACCCTCTCTTCGGCACCAACGATGACTTTGACGCGCTCCTTGCGCGCGCGCATGACCTTGGCCTCAAGGTCATCATCGACCAGGTGCTTTCCCATTCTTCCGACAAGCATGCCTGGTTCGAGGAGAGCCGCGTGTCGCGGTCCAACCCGCGCGCCGACTGGTATGTCTGGGCTGACCCCAGCGAGGATGGCACCCCGCCCAACAACTGGCTGTCGGTCTTTGGCGGCCCCGCATGGGAATGGGAGCCACGCAGGCATCAATACTACCTGCACAACTTCCTGACCGAGCAGCCCGACCTCAACCTCTGGAACCCGGACGTCCAAGACGCGCTGCTCGCCGAAGTAGGCTTCTGGTTGGACCGCGGCGTAGATGGCTTCCGCCTCGATGTTGCGAACTTCTACTTTCATGACCGGGACCTCACCGACAATCCCCCTGCCCCCGCCGAGCAGCGCGCCCACGCGCGCGAAACCTACGGCCACCAAGACCACGTATTCGACAAGAACAGACCGGAGACGCTGGGCTTCCTCGAGAAGCTCCGCGCGCTCACGGATCGCTATCCCGGCCGCATGATCGTCGGCGAAGTGAGCGAAGACGGCGACAAGGCGCTTGATCTCATGGCGGCCTACACGGCCGGAGAGAAACGCCTACACATGGCCTACTCCTTTGAGCTGCTTGGCCCGAAATTCTCTGCCACGCATTTCCGCCGCAATGTGGAACGCTTCTTCGAAAGCGCCCCGGATGGCTGGCCGTGCTGGTCGTTTTCAAACCATGACTGCGTCCGGCATGTGAGCCGCTGGGTAGAGCATGCAAAGGACCCGGACGCCCTCGCCCGACAGTGCATCGCCCTCTTGGCCTCGCTGGAGGGCAACATCGGCCTATACCAAGGAGAGGAGCTCGGTCAGCTCGAGACCGAGCTGGCCTATGAAGAAATCACGGACCCGCCGGGCCTGCGCTTTTGGCCCGACGTGAAGGGCCGAGATGGCTGCCGCACACCGATGGCATGGGAGAGCGACGCGCCGCATGCTGGGTTTTCCAGCGCAAAGCCCTGGCTGCCGGTGAAAGCACCGCAGGCAGACCGGGCGGTCAGCCTTCAGCAGACATCCAACGACAGCACGCTCGCCTTCTACCGCGAGATGCTCGCGTTCCGCGCACAGTCACTGGCGCTCAAAACCGGTCGGACGGCCTTCCATGACCTTCCCGAGCCGTTACTGTCCTTTCGGCGCGGCGACGAACTGACTTGCGTGTTCAACCTGTCTCCCGAGGAGCGGTCTCTCGCCTTCGCGGAGCCGATCACGCTTGTCGGACCCCATGCTGCGCAGGTGGATGGGACGACACTGCACCTGCCGGCCAACGGGTTCGCATTGCTCGAAAAAACACCCGAACTCGCCAAATGAAAAGTGAAGCGTGAAGTCTACTCCATCGGTGACTATCCGCTCAAATTACGCTTCTTATCAGTGACTTAATCGAAATGCGCAGCGTGTGCCGCCTAGATGCGCAAAATAATGTCACTAATACTTACCTTTTTTGAGGCGAAACCCTTGCCAGAGGGGGGCCGAAACGAGTATCTCGC
Source organism: Pseudomonadota bacterium (assembly GCA_038533575.1). Taxonomy (NCBI): domain Bacteria; kingdom Pseudomonadati; phylum Pseudomonadota; species Pseudomonadota bacterium. Next base: position 1,913,022 of record JBCAYL010000001.1, read on the forward strand.
ACTCCACAGCTGCATGAGCGCGGGGAATCTCTCGCGCTCAGGACCACTTCGTAACCGCCACTGCTAACGCCCGCATGGCTTTGACAGGCTTCAACGCTGCCAAAGGACATCGCCCGTGACTGATCTGACTGCGCCCTACGGCCTCTACGATCCGACCCTGGAGAAAAGCTCCTGCGGGGTGGGCTTTCTCACGCGAAAATCCAGCGAGCAGACGCACGACCTCCTCGAGAAGGGCCATGAAGCCCTGTGCTCGGTGCCCCATCGCGGCGGGATGTCCTCGGAGGGCGTGGGAGACGGCGCGGGCATCTCCGTAGATCTGTCGCTGAAATTCTTCTCGAAGCTCGTGGGCAAGACACTCGAGAAAGGCACGTTCGGGGTGGGCAACTTCTTCATGCCGGCCGATGCCTCCCAACATGAGCATGCCGTGACGCTCATCGAGAGCACGCTCAAGGAATGGGGTTTTACCATTCTGGTGAGCCGCGAGGTCGAAACCAACAGCGACGCCATCAGCGAACGCGCGGCCAAATGGCAGCTCCCGATCCGCCAGTGGATCTTCGAGGCGCCCGAGGGCCTGCGTGGCGCGGCGCTTGATAGCCGGATCCACACGACGCTTCTCGAGATCGAGGCCGTGGCCTACACGCAGCCCGAACTCGACGGTCTCTATCCGTTGTCGCTCAGCGCGCGGATGCAGGTCTTCAAAGGGCGGCTGAACAGCTGGGAAATTATGCCGTACTTCAAGGACCTCTGGGACGAGGACCATGAAGTGCACACGATGTATTTCCACACGCGGTTCTCCACCAACACGGACCCGCACCCCACCATGGCGCAGCCGTTCCGCCTGATGGCGCACAATGGCGAACTGAACACAGACAAGAAAAACCGCCTGTCCGAAGCGGCCGTTGCGCTCGCCCGCAACAAGGCGATCGTCCGCCCGAAAGGCCAATCCGACAGCTGCCGCCTCGACCAGACGCTCAACAGCCGCGTCTACGAAGAGGGCGTGGACCTCGTCACCGCCGTCGTGGCTATGATGCCGCCCGCCTGGGAAAACGATAAGGACATCGATCCCGACGTGAAGGCCATGCTCGAATACTTCTCTCTCTTCGAGGAGAAAAATGACGGCCCGGCAGCGCTGATCTTCGGCGACGGCAACATCATCGGAGCCCGTCTGGATAGACTGGGCCTGCGCCCGCTGCGCACGGTGGAAACGGAAGACTATCTCGCCGTCATGTCCGAGGCGGGCCAGATCTCCTTCCCGCCAGAAAGCGTGATCCGCCGCGGTCGCGTGGCTGCTGGCGGCATGATCTATTTCAACCACGAAGAAGGCCGCATCTACGAGACGGAAGCCGCGCTCGAGATGCTCGCGGAGGCGGAGGATTATCCCGCGCTTCTGGAAGCGGCAGCCATCAATATCGACGATCTGCCCAGCGCCGATGACGATCCGGGCCTCGCGGCCACGCGCTATCTCGGCGATCTCGCCACGCCCGCGCGATACGTGGCCTACACGCACAACCAGGAAAGCTTCAAATTCCTGATGGACCCGATGCTGCAGAACGGTGTCGAGAAGGTCTCGGCGATGGGCTACGGCAACGCGATCAACGCGCTCTCTGATCAGGAAGGCGGGGTGGCCAAGTACTTCTCGCAGCGTTTCGCGCAGGTGACGAACCCGCCGCTCGATTCGATCCGCGAGGCAGACGGCATGACGCTCCGCGTGGCTCTCGGGGAGAAGCCGCACATGGGCAAATCCCGCTCGCGGCAGATCGTGGTCAACACGCCGATCCTGCGTATGTCGGACATGCTGAAGATCAAGAAGCAAGAGCACACGCCCTGGGACAGGTTCGATATCCTCTACGGTCCGGCTTTCAACGATGCCGCCGCCAATGAGCGCGCGCTGACTGAGGCCGTCGATCAGGTCGCCAACGACGTGGTGAGCTTCGCCCGCGAAAAGGGTGGCATCGCCATCCTGACCGATCGCCATGTCTCCACGACGCTCGCGCCGCTTCCGATGTCGCTCGCTATCTCGGCGATCAACCAGCGGCTCATCGAGGAGGGTCTCCGCTTCAAGGTGTCCCTCGTCGTCGAGTCGGGCCAGCTCTCCTCATCGCATCACGCCGCCTGCGCCCTCGGTTTCGGCGCGTCCGCAGTCTACCCGCTCGCCGTGCGCCTGCGCGCCGAGGAGCTCTTCGGCCACGACAAGGCCTATGATCACTACGCCAAGTTCCAGAAGGCCTGCGAAAAGGCCCTCATGAAGACAATGGGCAAGGTGGGTCTTTGCACGGTCGAGTCCTATTCGGGCGGGGAGTTCTTCGAGCCGAATTTCCTCGACACGAACGATCCCATCTTCGCGCGGTACTTCCCGAATATGCGGACGCCCGTGGGCGGCGTGCGCTTTGACCGGGTTGCACAATCCGTGGCGGATTGGCATGCCCGTGCGCTCACGGTCACGTCGGATGCTGACATTCCGATCCTCGGGCTCTTCAAGGAGCGCGCGGAAGGGGCAGGCCATTCCTACGGCACCACCGCCGTTCGCGGCTTCGTGGACCTGACGGAAGAACCTATTTCATTCGACCGGCCCGTCGCCAACGACGCCCTCGATGGGGAGACCGATCCCCTGCGTCTGCTGACACTCCGGCAGATGGACGACGCCTTCGGCATCGACGACAAGGGCTACGTCAACACCTCCTTCGAGAAGCTGACGACAGACCAGATCGATAATTTCGAGATCACGCCGGGATACCGCCGGTTCAGCGAGATCATGGCAGAGGAGCGCGGTCGCCGTCCTGCCGCCCTGCGCGATGTGCTGGGTTTCCCGGCTGACATCACGTTCATGGACAAGGTCGAAGACATCAAGAAAGAGATGATGCTCTTCAACCGCGCCGGGAACAACGACTTCGTTATCCGCGGCCTCGAGGTGGAAGAGCTCGGCGCAGGCGAGTACCTGCTGCGCCTGACCGGCCCGAAAGCCACCGATATCGGACGCCTAGATGCCCTGGGCGAAAGCCTCGTGCAGCGCTTCGGCGAGGATGTCGAAGGCCACCACATCACGCGCGGCTGCCTGAAGATCGCCGTGAAGGGCTGGGCGCTCGATTATCTGTCCCGCATCCGCCGGGCCAATGACCGCATCGAAATCGAGGATGTGCAACCGGCGCATGAAATCACGGCGCGACTGGCGTCTGGGGCCATGTCCCACGGCGCACTCGTAGCCTCCGCGCACGAGGCGGTCGCCCACGGCACCAACATGGCCGGCGGCATGTCGAACTCGGGCGAAGGTGGCGAGCATCTGTCGCGCTACGGCACGATCCGTGCGTCGCGGATCAAGCAATTCGCCTCCGGTCGCTTCGGGGTCTGGGCGGGATACCTCGCAGACCCGAACCTCGAAGAAATCGAGATCAAGATCGGCCAGGGCGCAAAGCCCGGCGAGGGTGGCCAGCTGCCCGCGCCCAAGGTCACGGTCGAGATCGCTGCCGCGCGCGGCGGCACGCCGGGGGTGGAGCTGATCTCTCCCCCGCCCCACCACGACACCTATTCCATCGAGGACCTCGGCCAGCTCATCCATGATGCGAAGGCCGCGCGCGTGCGCGTGATCGTCAAGCTCGTGAGCTCCGAGGGGATTGGCACGATTGCCGTTGGCGTGGCCAAGGCTGGCGCGGACGTCATCAACGTCGCCGGAAACACCGGCGGCACGGGCGCGGCATCCGTGACTTCGCTCAAATATACCGGCCGCGCGGCCGAGATCGGCATCGCCGAGGTGCATCAGGCGCTCTGCGCCAATGGCATCCGGCAAAAGGTCATGCTGCGCTGCTCGGGTGCCATGCAGACGGGCTCGGACGTGGTGAAGGCCTCGCTCCTTGGCGGCGACAGCTTCGAGTTCGGGACGACCGCGCTCATGATGCTCAAATGCGTCATGGCCAAGAACTGCAACGTAAAGTGCCCGGCGGGCCTGACGACGAACCCCGAGGTCTTCGACGGCGACCCCCGTGCGCTTGCGCAGTACCTTCTCAATATTGCCCACGAAGTGCGCGAGATCCTCGCAACGCTCGGGTTCAAGTCGCTCGACGAGGCCCGCGGCCGTGCCGACCTCCTGCACCTGCTCGATCACGATGCCGCCGTGGGCAAGCTGAACCTACGGCAGATGCTGACCCATGTGCCCGAGATCAAGGTGGAAAACCCGGTCTATCTCGAGCGTGATTTCGCTGTGGATGATGCCCTCCTAGAGCAGGTCAAATCCCGCATCATCGACGGCGGCGAGACGCAGATCGAGCTGCGCCCGAACGCACCGCTCAACAACCGCAACAAGACGGTAGGTGGCCAGCTCGGCATCGATATCGAACGGATGCTCAACCACGAGATCCTGCGCCTGCCGACGGCCGCGCATCAGGATGGACGCGGACGTCGCTACCTTGATCCGCGTTCCGTGCGCGTTGTCACCAACGGCTCCGCGGGCCAGTCCTTCGGCGCGTTCTGCAATGACGGCATGGTCATGGACCACACCGGCACCTGCAATGACGGCGTGGGCAAAGGGGCGAGCGGGGGCGAGATCATCGTAAAATCGCCCGGCGGAAGCGCCGGACGCGAGAACGTCCTCATCGGGAACTTCGCCCTCTTCGGCGCCACCGGAGGCCGGACCTTCATCGAAGGCCAGGCCGGCGATCGCTTCGCCGTGCGCAACTCCGGCGCGACGGCCGTCGTCGAAGGCGTGGGCGACTTCTGCGCAGAGTACATGACGAACGGCGCGATCCTGAACCTCGGCGGCTTCTCCAAGGGCTACGGAAACGGCATGTCCGGTGGTTTCGCCTACCAGTACGATCCGCTGGGTGAGCTCAAGGGCGCGATCAGCCACGACTCCGTCTTCATGGGCACGCTGACCGACGGCAGCGCGGAGGGCGAGATCCACAAGGACGCAGTCTTCCAGATGCTGACCTGGCACCTGGAGGCCACGGGCTCGAAGAAGGCTGAACAGCTCCTCGCGGACTGGTCAACCACGCAGCATCACATGGCGTGGGTCATGCCCAAGGCGCTGCTTCAGTACCAGGATCAGGACGCGATCCTCGCCGCCCGCAGCCGCAAGGACCTCGTGGACGAGCTCGCCACGGCGCTTTCCATGCACCAGATCATGGAGTTAAAGCGCGCCTACAAGAACGGGCGCCCGGTGCTCCATGGTGCCATGCCCGCTTATGGCGAGATGGACACGGGCGAGATGTTCCGCCTGCTCAATGCCTACACCGTGCTCGAGATGGCGCAGGTCGTGGCAGAGAAGCGCCTCGGCGCGAATGCGCACCAGCTTGCCAAGGACAAAGCCGTCAGGAACCTCATCCTGACCGAGGATTTCTCCCTCATGTCCGCGCTCGCCAAACATGCCCGCCAAGCCGTGGCGGACTACTCGGATCAGGAACTGGCGGCGCTCGTGGCGCACAAGCGGCTCAGCGACTTCAAGACGGCGCTTTCCATGCGCAACATCCTGAGCATGGACAGCCCCGGCACTTATTCCTGGATCATGCACCAGTCGGCCAAGAACCGCGCCGCGCTGGGCGAGATCCCGAGCTTTGACGAACTCTTCTCTCAGACCGCCCTGCCAGACCTCCTGGCACGCAGCGCAGCGAAGTAAACAGATGCAACAGAACAACCAAGTCCCCTACATCCCCACGGACGCGCCCTTCTCCGGCGATCAGCGGGCATGGCTCGGCGGCTTCCTCGCCGGTCTCCATTCCCGCGCGCTCATGGGTGGCGGCGAACAGGCCGTGGCCCCGGGCGAGCAGCAGGTGAAGGCCAAACCGCTCGACATTCTCTTCGGCACGCAGACGGGCAATGCCGAGAGCCTTGCGGAAGAGGCGGCCGCGCTCGCCAAGACCCGCGGGTTCCAGCCGCGGGTGAACGAGATGGACGCGATCGAGATGGATGCGCTTTCCCAGATGGAGAACGTGATCATCGTCGTCTCGACCTATGGCGAGGGCGAAATGCCCGACAATGCGCACATGTTCTGGGAGGCGCTCAGCGCGTCCACGGCCCCGCGCATGGAGAGCCTCAACTACGCCGTGCTGGCGCTGGGCGACACCTCCTATGACGAGTTCTGCCAGGCGGGGAAGGTCATCGATACCCGTCTCGAGCAGCTGGGTGCCAAGCGCCTTGGGCCGCGGATCGACTGCGACGTGGATTTCGAGGACGCGGCGACCGCATGGCTCATGGATACCGTGCCCACGGCCGACGCAACAGTCGCCAATGTGAGTGATGAGCCCGTCGTGGTCGCCAAGAAGGACGGCTACAACCGAAAGAACCCCTACGCCGCGAAGGTCGTGGGCAACACGCTCCTTTCCGGCAAGAATTCCGGCAAGGAAATCAGGCACATGAGCTTCGCGCTTGGCGATAGTGGGCTGACCTACGAGGCCGGTGACGCGCTGGGCGTGATGCCGATCAACGCGCCCGATCTCGTGGATGCGTGGCTCACGCGCCTTGGGGCCAGGGCTGACGATGCTGTCGCGGGACATGACGCGCCGCTGGGCGAGCTTCTCGCGAAGCGCTTCGAGATCATGACGCCGGGCCGGGAGTTCATCCGCGAGATCGAGAAACGCGCAGGCCACGAAGAACTCACCCATGTTCAGTCGAACGGGGACAAGGAGGCGCTTGAGGCGTTTCTCTGGGGCAAGGACGCGCTTGATCTCATGAACCTCAACCCGGGGCTGAAGCTCTCCGCCGACGAGGTCGTGAGCTGGCTGAAGCCGCTTCAGCACCGTGCCTATTCGATCTCGTCGTGCCCCGTTGCGAACCCGGGAGAGGTGCATACCACCGTGGCCGCCGTGCGCTGGCTGGCGGAGGGTCGTGTGCACAAGGGAGTGGCCTCGACCTTCATGGCCGACATGGCGCCCGAGGGCAGCGAGGTGGGCATTTTCATGAGCCCGAACAAGAGCTTCCGCATCCCCACCGATGACAGTGTCCCGATGGTTATGGTGGGCCCCGGTACCGGCATCGCGCCGTTCCGCGCCTTCCTGCAGGCCCGCCGCGAACGTGGTGCGCAGGGCACCAACTGGCTCTTCTTCGGGGACCAGCATCGCGAGACGGATTTCATCTACGAAGACGAGCTTTCGAAGATGTCCGCCGATGGTCTTTTGACCCGCCTCGATCTCGCTTTCTCCCGGGATCAAAAGGAAAAGATCTACGTCCAGCACCGCATGGAGGAGAATGGCAAGGACCTCTTCGCGATGCTCGAGGAGGGCGGGCATTTCTATGTCTGCGGGGATGCCACGCGGATGGCGAAGGACGTGGATGCCGCGCTCCATCGGATCGTGGCGGAGCACGGCGCGATGGGCGACGAACAGGTGGTCGACTATGTCAACGCGCTCAAGCGAGAGAAGCGCTACGTCCGCGACGTCTACTGACATCTGCCCACTCCGCGCGGCGCGTGAGCCGGTCGCCGGAGGGGCAATATACGCTTCAGGCACACCTGTGAATGCCTGGAAGCGAGCTGGTAGCCTCTCGTGTTGCCCGCGGTGTCCGGGATCGAGAAAAATAGGCGGGCGCGATGGTCGGTCATCGCGCCCGCCTCTTTCGTTCTTCGGGCACCCACAAGTCCGTCGGAGCCGTCCTCAGGCCGCCACCTTAGCGGACAGGAGCCCGTGGAGCGCGATGATCTCCTCGCGGCGCAGCTCGTGTCCGCCGTCATGGACGACCTGCCCCACATCAGCACCCATCTCGTCAAAGTAGCTGAGGAGCTTCTGGCTCTCGGCCCAGGGCGTGATCGGGTCCTGCCGGCCTGCGGTGATCAGGATCTTGCGCCCGGTGAGATCGACGGGCGCAGGGCTCCACGGGATGAGCGGATGCAAGAGCCCCGCCCGGTCAAAGAGGCCCGGATGCTCTAGGATCGTGGCGGCAAGGATGTTGGCCCCGTTCGAGTAGCCGAAGCCGTAGACCGGGCCATGGCCGACCTCCGCTTCGACGAAAGCGGCCATCTTCTCTACCGCGCGGGCGAGGTCGTCCATGTCGTAGACCCCCTCCCCCGTGCGCTTGAAGAAGCGCGCCGCGCCGTGCTCGCTCACATCCCCCCGGGGAGAGACGACGCGGGCGCCGGGCGCGAGCTCCTGGGCGAGGTCGAAGAACTGCGTCTCGTCCCCGCCCGTGCCGTGGAAGACGAAGAGCGTGGGCGCACCACGCTCTCCTTCCGTTCTGAGCGCTTCGTAGGTCATGCCGCGATCTTCGGCAGATGGGCCTCGATCTGGGCGCGCAGGTGCTCGTGCTGCGTCGGCAGCTTGAGCGCCTCGCCCAGATGCGCCGTGTCTTCGTCGCGGTCGAAGCCGGGCTCGTTCGTGGCCACCTCGAAGAGCACGCCGCCCGGGGTCCGGAAGTAAATCGCCCAGAAGTAATCCCGGTCGATCACCGGCGTGACCTGGTAGCCCGTCTGCATGAGCGCGTCGCGAACGCGAAGCTGGGCCGCGCGATCCTCGACAGCGAAGGCGATGTGATGGACGGATCCTGCGCCCTGACGGGCCACCGGCGCGCCGGGCAACTGCTCGAGGTCGATCGTATCCGCGGCGTTGCCGCCTTCGATCACGTAACGCGTCACTGCGCCCTCGGTCTCCGCCTTCTGGTAGCCCATGTAGGAGAGGAGCTCGCCCGTGGCGTCGGCGTCCTGCAGCGAGAAGCGCGCGCCCCGGAAGCCGAGGATGCCCTCGCCCGAACCCACGCCCGCGCCGGTCCAGGCCTCACGGCCCTGCTCTTCGCTCTCCACGAGGGCGAAGGCGTCGCCGTCCGGGCCGTCGAAGCCGAGGCGCTTCTCGCCGAAGACCGTCTCTTCCTTCAGGCCGGTCACGCCGAAGGTGCCGAGGCGCTCTTTCCAGTAGCCGAGCGCACCCTCGGGTACCGCGAACTCGGTGACGCCCACTTCGCCCACGCCGCGCTTGCCCCGGGGCATGCGGCCAAAGGGGAAGTAGGTCATGACGGAGCCGGGCGTGCCGACCTCGTCGCCATAGTAGAGGTGATAGACGTCTGGCGCGTCGAAATTGACCGTCTTTTTTACCCGGCGCAGGCCGAGAGTGTCGGTGAAGAAGGCGTTGTTCTCGTTTGCATCCGCAGCCATCGAGGTGACGTGATGCAGGCCTTTGATGTCGGTGATCATGGCGTGTCTCCTTTTGCTGAGGCTGAAGTTAGGACAGCGCTCTATTTCAGTGAATAGTAATGGTGTTTCATTAACTATTTCGATACGTCGACATAATGGAGCAGTTGAAGCCGATCCGCACCTTCCTCGAAGTGGCCCGTCAGCAGAGCTTTTCGGGCGCCGCGCGGAGCCTCGGCATGACCCCGGCAAGCGTGACACGCATCGTGGCCGCGCTGGAAAAGGACCTTGGCAAGCAGCTCCTCCTGCGGACGACGCGGCAGGTCTCGCTCACGGCCGAAGGCGCCATCATCGCCGCGCGCTACCGCCCGGTGATCGAGGAATTCGATGCCATCGGGCGTGAGCTCACGCAGCGGCGCGATGCCGGGAGGCTGCGCGTGAACGCGCCGCTTTCGCTCGGGCTGCGCATCCTGCCGGAGGTGGTGGCGGGGTTTCGCCTCGCCTATCCGCGGATCCAGCTCGAAATTCAGCTGACCGATGCGCTGATCGACGTCATCGACGCCGATTGCGATCTCGCGATCCGGATCTCGCGCCCGCCCACCGACAAATCGACGATCTGGCGCAAGCTTTGCGACGTGCCGCGCCATGCCGTGGCAGCGCCCGCCCTCCTTCAGCGGATGGCGCGACCCGAGGAGCCGGGGGATCTGTCCGCGGAGCACACCATGTCCTACAGCGCCGATGGCGGGTCCGAGACCTGGGAATTCTCGAGGGGCACGACCGTGCGCCAGCATCGCGCGGGCACCTGGGTGACCACGAATAACGGCGATCTCCTCGCCGGGCTTGCGACGGCGGGGCAAGGCGTCTGCGTATTGCCGGAGTTCCTCTTGGCGCGGGGCCTTGCTGCGGGGGAGCTCGAAGTGCTCCTCCCGGACTGGACGCTGCCGCAGCTCTGGCTCACGCTCTTCTATCCGCCTTACGAGACCCTGCCACCGCTGGTGGCGACGTTCAGCGACTATTTCGAGTCCTATATCGAGGGCGCGCGCGGGCTCGGTGCCTAGAGCGTGCCGGCAGCGCGCAGCGCGTCGAAGCGCGCCTGATCGAGCCACCAGAACTCCACGTTGCGGTTGAAATCGTAGGGCGCGGGCGTGTCAGGCATGCCGAAAATGTCCCAGACGGCCACCCAATGCTTTCCCAGATGCCAGGCCGGCACCCAGATATGCCGGTCTCGCAGCACCCGGTCGAGCGCACGGATGGCGATGTTGAGCTCCTCGCGAGTCTGGGCCGCGGCGGCGCGGGAAATCAGCCCATCCACGACGGGATCGGCGATCCCTGAGAGGTTGTTTGATCCCTCCGCACCCGCCGCGTCAGACCCGTAGAAAGCCCGCAAGTTCGCGCCCGGGTTCACCGAGACCTGCCAGGCGGCGAACATCGCGTCGAAATCGAACTGCTGGCGCCGCTCGGACACCGTCGCCGGATCCTGAAGCTCCAGGCGCGCGTCGATCCCGAGGTGCTGGAGGTTTTCCACGAAGGGCAGAATGATGCGCTCGAAGGAGCGGCTGTCTTCCACGATCTCGAACGTCAGCGCCTCGCCGGCCGCGTTGCGGCGCATGCCGTCATCGCCCACCGTCCAGCCGGCCTCGTCGAGCAGCGCGGAGGCGCGGCGGATCGCCGTCCTGTCCCTCAGCTGCGGCGCGCCGGGCCAGGGCACATGGGCCTCGGCCTCGAAAACGGAGGCAGGGAGCTGATCCCGGAACTCTTCGAGAAGCGCGAGCTCCGCACCCTCCGGCACCCCCTCGGCGGCCATGTCGGTGTTTTCGAAGAACGAATCCGATTGGCTGTAGGAATTGTAGAAGACAGACTCGTTCGTCCATTCAAAGTTGAACGCCAGCTCGATCGCTTCCCGCACGCGAATATCCTGCAGCTGCGGGCGTCGGAGATTGAACCACATGCCTTGGGCATTGGTGGGGCGCGCATCCGCGATCTCCATTTGCTTGACGTCCCCGCGCTCGACCGCGGGGAAGTCATAGGCCGTGGCCCAGGAGGCCGAGCGGAACTCGCTCCGCATCAGATATTCCCCGGCCGAGAATGCCTCGAGCCCCACGATGTCGTCGGCGAAGTATTCGTAGGAGAAGCAATCGAAATTGTTCTTGCCCGCATTCACGGGAAGATCTTCGCCCCAGTAATCCGGGTCCTTGCAAAACCGGATCGTGCGCCCCGCGTCCACACGGTCGAGCAAATAAGGCCCGGAGCCCAGGGGCGCCTCGAGCCATGTCTCATCAAAGGGCGTGTCTTCGTCATAGAAATGCTCCGGCAGGACCGGGAACTGGACGCCGAGATCCGCAGGCAGGGACGAGCCAGCCCCCTCCGCCAGATCGAAACGCACCCGGACACTGCTTTCGGCCACCACGTTCGTGACGTCGGCCAAGAGATTGCGATAGTAGGGGTGTCCCTCGGTCTTCAGCGCGTTGACGGTGAACACCACATCGGAGGCCTCCACCGGCTCCCCATCGTGGAACCGTGCGGAGGGGCGCAGGTTGAAGGCCACGTAGGTCAGCGGCTCGTCGTATTCGATCGTCTCGGCGATGAGGCCATAGACGGCATCTGGCTCGTCATAGGCGCGCACCATCAGACTGTCATACATGTGGATGCCCACCTCGGGCGCGCTGTCACCCTTGATGATGAAGGTATTGAGGCTGTCGAAGGTGGGGGTGCCGAAAAGCTGCCGCTGGCTCATGGTGCCGCCTTGAGGCGCATTCGGATTGGCGTAGTCGAAATGGGCGAAGTCGGCGGGATATTTCAGGTCGTCGAAGGCGGAGTAGCCATGGCTGATGGTGACCTCCGCCGCCGCAGGCAGCGCGAGGCCCACGGCCAAGAGCGCGGGAGTGAGTTTCATGACAACCTCCTGTTTGATCAAAGGATCGATCAGTGCACGCCGGTGTCAAGGAATGGGGGATCACCATTCGCGGCGCGCACATTCCCGTTTCCCATCCGCCATGCTGCGCTGCGGAAATTATGACCGTTTTACATTGGATTAGCGTCCGCACGCGGCGCTTCAGGCTCGCTTGCCATCCCCACCTGCCCCGAGCGTACGACGCACCAGGCGCGTCCGAGTCCAGCAAGAATGCACGAAATCTGTGCGCGCCTCAGCCGAAGAAAAATAATCTGACACTGGGAAAGCCCCGTAAACAACACAACTTATTAGCCAGTGATCACGCCTGTTCCTTGCGTGAGGTCATGGAGGAACGAGAATGCGAAAGACACTCAAGTTCATTGCGACGGCCCTGCGCGAATTCTTCTGGATCGCCATCGCGGGCGCCATCGTCGTCGGCGGTTTCGTCGGCTTCCAATATCTCGGCGAGAACCGGGAAGAGGTGGAGGCAGCGCCGGCAGAGCGCCCTGTGACGCTCGTGGACACCGCCGAGTTCGTCCCGACCGAGAGCCCCTTGCCGATCCGCGGCGAAGGCTTCGTGGAGCCCTTCCGCACCGTGGACGTCTCAGCGCCGAGCGGTGGCCGGATCGTGACGCTCCATCCCTCCATCACCGAGCTCAACGGCTTCTCTGAAGGCGACGTGCTCGTGGAGATCGACGCCAGCAACGAGCGCGCGCAAATCGCGCAGGCGCGGGCCTCCATCGCGGCCACCGAGGCGCGGCTCGAGCTGCTGACGACGCAACTCACGCGCGCGCAGAACCTCCGGGAGCGCGACGCTGTCCCGCAATCGACGGTCGATGATCTCCTCGGCCAACGCAACGAGGTCGAGGCCAACCTCGAGGGCCAGCGCGCCAGCCTGCAGACCGCGGAGGTGGCGCTCGAGAACAAGGTCGTGCGCGCGCCCTTCGACGGCAAAGTGCTCACCAAGAACGCCGAGATCGGCAACGTTGTCGGCGGCGGGGCCGTCATCGCGCAGATTTACACCGATGACCGGATGGAAGTTGCCATCCCCATCCGCGAGACCGATGCCGCGCTCATTCCCGGGCTCTTCGATGAGCGCCGCGCGCCCGCCACGGTGAGCATCACCTTCGCCGGCGTGGAAAAGGAATGGTCCGCCGAAGTCGTCCGCGTGGATCCCTCGCTCGATCAGTTTACGCGGACGCTCACCGTCACCGTCGCGCTGCTCGAGCGCATGGAGGCAGAGGAGACCTTTGCCGCCGGACCGCCGCCCGCGCTCATCAACGCGTTCGCGAAGGTCGTGGTCGACGGCATCGAACCCACCGAGACCTACGCCATCCCCTCCACGGCGCTGCGCAATGACGGCCAAAGCGTTTGGCTCTACCGCGACAGCCGGCTGGCCATGCATCCTGCCGCGCTCGTTCACGTGGATGGCGAGACGTCCTACGTGCGCATCACCGATCTAGAGCCAGAGGATCGCCTGATCCTGACGACGCTCAGCGCGCCTCAGCCCGGCGAGGCCCTGCAGGACACCCAGAAGGATGTCCGCACCAGCCAGGTCATGGACTAGCACGCCCGCGCGCCGGGTTCCTTGCCCTGCGCATCCCTCCCGGAGACCCTGATCAAGGAGATCAGCCATGTACGCTGCCATCAAATGGATGACGGAACACCCCGTCGCGGCCTGGCTGGCCGTGGTGCTTCTTGTCGGGCTCGGCGGCTTTACCGCCAGCACGCTGCCGCAGAAGACCTTCCCCGAATTCGCGCTCGACAGCGTGTCGATCTCGGTCAGCTATCCCGGTGCGTCGCCCACGGAGATCCAAGACAGCATCGTCCGCCCCATCGAGGACGAGCTGAGCGGCGTGGACGGGATCGACGACGTCACCGCCTCCATCAGCGAAGGCCGCGGTGGCGTCACCGTCACCTTTCTCGATGGCGAGGACATCGAGACAAAGCTCGAAGAGGTGAAGACCGAGGTTGAGGGCATTACCGTCTTTCCCGATGACGCAGAGGACCCCGTCGTCGTGCGCGGGGACAATTCCACCCGCGTTCTCGAGATCGCAATCCACGGCGATGCGTCCGAAAGCGTCCTGAAAGAAGAGGCGCGGCGTCTCAAGGACGAGCTCATCGCGATCAACGGGATCTCCTTCGCCGAGGTTTCCAACGTCCGCGCCTACGAGATCTCCATCGAGGTGGACCGTGACACACTGCGCGCCTATGGGCTCACGCTCGCGGAAGTGGCGCAGATCGTGGGGGTGAACTCTCTGGAGCTGCCCGGCGGCTCCATCGACACCGAGAGCGTGGCGATCCCGATCCGAACGATCGGGCGAAACTACACGCGCTCGGATTTCGAGAACATCGTGATCCGGTCGAACGAGAGCGGCGCGCAAGTGTTGCTGCGCGATATCGCGCGGGTCAATGATGGCTTCGAGGACAGCGATTTGTCCTCCAGCTTCAACGGCGACCCGTCCGTGTCGGTCAACGTCTACCGCGTGGGTGACGAGCAGATCCTCAACATCGTGGATCTCGCGCAGGACCACCTGCGCACCTCCTACCGGCCCTCGCTGGAAGAGGGGATCAGCGCCACCGTTTGGCAGAACGAAGCCACGCAGCTTCAGTCCCGGATCGACCTTCTGACGAAGAACGCTGTCATCGGCCTCTCCCTCGTCGTGCTCTGTCTCGCGCTCTTCCTCGATATCCGGCTTGCCTTCTGGTCGGCCGTGGGGATCGGGGTGAGCTTCGCGGCGACCTTCATCGTGATGGGGGCGCTGGGGATGTCGATCAACATGATCTCCCTCTTCGGCTTCATTCTCGCCATCGGGATCGTGGTCGACAACGCCATCGTCGTCTCCGAGAACATCTACAAGAACGGTGAGCGCGGGCTTGCGCCGCTCGAGGCCGCCGTAAAAGGCACCCAGCGGATCGCCGTGCCCGTCGTCTTTTCCACCCTCACCACCATCGTGGCGTTCTGGCCGCTCCTGCAGATGCCCGCGCCCCTCGGCAGCTTCCTGGGCGATATCCCCACCGTCGTGATGATCGTCCTGTCGCTTTCGCTGCTCCAGGCGCTGCTCATCCTGCCGCGGAACCTCTCGAACCTCGAGATCGGGCCGAGCTACCGCCCCAACATCGTCTTCCGCCTCCTCGGCGCCGTGCGCGGCGTGATCGATCGCGGGCTGAAGTGGTTCGTGCGCTACCCGCTCGATGCGATGCTGCGCTTTTGCGTGCGCCGCTTCCTCGTGCCCATCGCCTCCGTCATCGCGCTCATGGTGATTACCGTGGGCCTTCTGGCGCACGGCTATGTCCGCTTCTCGTTCTTCCCGGAGATCCAGGGGGAATTCGTGACGGCCTCCGTGGAAATGACGGACGGCACCACCTTCGAGCGCACCGAGGCCGTGGCCGAGACCATGCGCGAGGCGTCGATCCGCGCGGGCGAACGGCTGCAGGAGCGGCTGCCCGCGGATGCGCCCGCCGTGCTCATCGGGCAATACGTCGTCGTGGGCATCGGCGCCGGCGGCGGCGGCCCCGAAGGTGGCGCTCCGCCCGTCTCGCCCACCGTGGCGCAGGTCGTGGTGGAGGTGACCGAGGCCTCCGCACGCGACTGGCAGACCTCCGATTTCGAAACGCTCTGGCGCGAGGAGGTGGGGCAGATCGCGGGCGTGAACACGCTCACCATCTCCTCCTCCTTGGTGGATGCGGGCGATGCCATCGCCGTCGAGCTCTCGCTGCCCGAGGGCCAGGATATCACGCCTGTCGTCACCGAGCTGCGCGATGGGCTGGGCGGCGTGCCAGGGGTCTTCCAGATCCTCGATGACAACTCCACCGGCAAACTCGAATACACGCTGGCATTGCGCCCCGAAGCGCGGCTCTACGGGCTCACGCTGCAAGACCTCGCCACCCAGACGCGCAACGGCTTCTTCGGGATCGAGGCCACCACCGTGCAGCGCGGGCAGGACAGCGTGGATGTCATGGTGCGCTTCCCGTCCGAGGACCGCGACAGCCTCGCCGATCTCCTCGACACGCGCATCGCAACGCCCGCGGGCGACCTCATCCCGCTCTCTGCGGTGGCCGAGCTGTCCGAGGCGCTCGCGCCATCGGAAATCCAGCGCCAGAACGGGCGGCGGATCACGACGGTGACGGCGGACGTCGATGAAAGCGTCATCACCAACGGCGAGGCCAACCGCATCCTGCGCGAAGAGCTTCTGCCACCTCTTCTCGAGGCCTATCCGGGTCTCAACGCCTCCTTCGGCGGCGAGCAGGAGACGCAGGGCGATGCGCAGGCGGCGCTGAGCCAGGCGCTCGCCATCGCGCTCTTCGTGATCTTCGCGCTCCTCGCGCTCATCTTCCGGAGCTTCGTGCAGCCCATCGTCGTGATGGTGGCCATTCCGCTCGGCCTCATCGGGGCCGTGACGGGGCACGTGATCGTTGGCATTCCCCTGGGGCTCTTGAGCCTCTTCGGGATCATCGGGCTCGCGGGCGTCGTCATCAACAACTCGCTCGTGATGATCGATGTCTACAACGAGTATCTCGACAACGGCTATTCCGTGCAGGAGGCGGTGGTCGAAGGCACCAAGGACCGCTTCCGGCCCATCGTGCTCACCTCGATCACCACATTCCTCGGGGTCTATCCGCTCATCATGGAGACCTCGCTGCAGGCGCAGTTCCTCGTGCCGCTGGCGGTCTCCATTGGTTACGGGGTCCTGATCGGGACAGGCGTGATCATCTTCGCGATCCCGGCAGTCTTCATGCTGGTGCATTACGTCTCCGGCGCCGTGAAGGCCGTCTTCGGCGCGATCTTCAGCCCGCCGCCGATGCCCAGCACCGAAGCGCGCGCCTATGCGGCAGCAGAGAAGGGAAAGCCCGTCTCCGAGGTCACGCCCGCCGAGTAGCGACGGGGCCCGTCTCCGCGGGCCCCGAGCAGAGCAGTCCGTTGGACGCAGTTGCCCACTTGCGACCGCTCGTTCTGCCCGAAAAACGGGCATTCTCCCGCGGGTGGCCAAGAAAACGACTGCTTCAACTGCAAGTTTTTGCGAATGCTTCGCAAGTGCATTGAAGTTGCGAATGCTTCGCACTAACTTGCTCCCGTGACGGTCAGCACCCGATCAACCAAGGGAGAAACTTGATGTCGCTCACCAAACGGTCCTTCTTCGCGGTTGCCGCAGCCTTTGCCCTGACGTCCCTGTCGGGCCCGGCCTCGGCTGAGGAACGTCTCGACGTCGTGGCGACGACCGGGATGATCGCGGACGCGGCCATGGAAGTGGGCGGCGCGCTCGTGACGGTGGATGCGATGATGGGCCCCGGCGTGGACCCCCATGCCTACCGCCAGACCCGGACCGACATCACCGCCATGGCGCAGGCTGACCTTGTGCTCTGGAACGGGCTCTTCCTCGAGGCGCAGATGGAAGACTTCCTGCGCGAGCTCGGCGAAACGAATGCTGTTGTCGCCGTGGCGGAGACGGTTCCGGAAAACCTGCTGCTCGCCTCCGAAGATTACGAAGGCCGCTTCGACCCGCATCTCTGGATGAACCCCAACCTCTGGGCGCGCGTGGTGCTCAATGTGCGGGACGCGCTGATCGACGTGCACCCCGAGGGCGCGGAGACCTTCACGGCCAATGCCGATGCCTACCTGGCCGAGCTCGCAGAACTCTCGCGCTATACGACCGAGGTCCTGTCATCGGTGCCGCCGGAGAGCCGGGTCGTGCTCTCGGCCCATGACGCGTTCAACTATTTCGGCAATGCCTATGGTTTCGAGGTGCTGGGCATTCAGGGCATCTCCACCGAGTCCGAGGCGGGGCTCCAGCGGATCGGCGCGCTCGTCGACCTGCTCGTGGAGCGCGACATCCGCGCCGTCTTCGTCGAGACCTCAGTCTCCGACCGCAACATCCGCGCGCTGATCGAGGGTGCCGCTGCCCGCGGGCACGAGGTCGTCATCGGCGGAGAGCTCTTCTCCGACGCGATGGGCGCGCCAGGCACCTACCAGGGGACGTATGTCGGCATGATCGATTCCAACGCCACCACGATCGCGGCCGCCCTCGGTGGGCAGGCCCCGCAAAATGGCATGCAAGGGTTGCTGAACTGATGTCGCTCGATACGTCCCCCTTCCCAGGGCCCTTCGTCGCCGCCGAAAACGGCGCACGCGTGGCCCGCGATGACGCGGCCTCCAATGCCGCGCTCTCGGTGCGCGGTCTCACCGTGACCTACGGCGAGAAGCCCGCGGTCTTCTCCATGGACGCGACCTTCGAGGCCGGGGCGCTTACGGCGATCATCGGGCCTAACGGCGCTGGCAAATCCACGCTCCTGAAGGCCGCGCTCGGCCTCCTTCCGCGCGTGTCTGGCGAGGTGCATGTCTTCGGCGCGCCGATGGACGAGGCGCTCTCGCGCGTGGCCTATGTCCCGCAGCGCGCCAGCGTGGACTGGGATTTCCCGACCACAGTGATCGACGTGGTCCAGATGGGGCTCTACCGCAAGGTAGGCCTGCTCGGGCGGCTTTCCGGCGCGCTCCGGACAAAGGCGCTCGATTGCCTCGAGCGCGTGGGCATGGGTGATTTCGCGCCGCGCCAGATCGGGCAGCTCTCCGGCGGACAGCAGCAGCGCGTCTTTCTCGCGCGCGCGCTCGCGCAGGATGCCGACCTCTACCTCCTCGACGAGCCCTTCGCGGGGGTCGACGCGGCCACCGAGCGGGCGATCGTGGATGTCCTGAAAGCGCTCCGCGCCGAGGGCAAGGCCGTCGTGGCCGTGCACCACGACCTCTCCACCGTGCGCGCCACCTTCGACAACGTGCTCCTGATGAACGTGCGCCGCATCGCGGAGGGCAGCGTCGCCTCCACCTTCACCATGGAGAGCCTGCAAGCGGCCTATGGCGGACGCCTGGGCGCGACGCATCTCGACGAGTTGGCGCTCACGGTCGGAGCCTGATGGGGCCGTTTCTCGACGCTCTCCTCCTGCAGGCGGGCTACAACGCGGCTCTCGTTTCCATCGGCGCCGCGCTCCTTGGATTTGCGGCAGGGGCATCCGGCACGTTTCTCTTCCTGCGCAAGCGGGCCCTCATCTCGGACGCCGTCGCTCACGCGACCCTGCCCGGGGTGGCGCTTGCCTTCATCATCATGGTGAGCCTCGGCGGCGACGGGCGCAGTGCGCTCGGCCTCCTCCTCGGTTCGGCTGTGACCGCCTGGATCGGGCTCCTGACCATCGGCTGGATCACGCGCCGCACGCGGCTCTCCGAGGACACGGCCATCGGCGCGGTACTCGGCGTCTTCTTCGGCGTGGGCGTGGTGCTCCTCACCGTCATTCAAACGATGAGTGCGGGCCGGCAGGCGGGGCTCGAGGGCTTTCTTCTGGGCTCGACCGCGGGGATGCTCTTCGAGGATGCCGTTGTCATCGCCGTCGGCGGCTCGCTGGCGGTGCTGGCCACCTGGCTCCTCCGCCGCCCGTTGACGCTCGTGGCCTTCGACAGTGGCTATGCCGCCTCGCTTAGCTACGATGTCCGGCGGATCGACCTTCTCATGATGGGGCTCGTGCTGGCGGTGACCGTGATCGGGCTCAAGCTCGTCGGGCTGATCCTGATCGTCGCCATGCTCATCATCCCGGCGGTGACCGCCCGATTCTGGACCGAGCGCTCCGGCGAGGTCGTCTGGATCGCGGGCGGTGTGGGCGCGGTCTCGGGCTATCTCGGCGCGGTGCTTTCGGCCTCCGCCCCCGCGCTGCCCACAGGCCCGATCATCGTTCTGGTGGCCGCCGGGCTCTTCGTCGTCTCGCTCCTCTTCGCGCCGAGCCGCGGGGTGCTGGCGGCCGTCGTCAGGCACCGGCGCTTCCAGGCGCGCGTGCATCTGCGGCAGGGCCTCCTCGCGCTGGCCGCGCAGCATCCCATCCGGGAGGTCTACACCCTCCGCCTCCTCGCGCGCGCGGGCCTCGTGCGGCGCGACGGCGTCCCGACCGATGCTGGACGCGCCCGGGCTGCCAAGGTCGCCCGGGACGAGCGCCGATGGGATATCGCGCGTGAAATACACCAGGATACCGGTATGACCGGCCGCTATGACGGGCTTACCCCCATCGAGGACGTCTTCACCGCCGACGAGATCGCGGAGTTCGACCGACGCCTCGGCCCTCCGCAAGCACAGGGAGCCACGTGATGGGCGCGGATTTTGTACAATTCTCGCTCACGCCGATCCTCATCGGCATTCTGTCGGCGATCGCCTGCGCGCTGCCCGGAAACTTCCTGATCCTGCGGCGGCAGGCGCTCATCGGCGACGCGATCAGCCATGTCGTCCTGCCCGGGATCGTGGTGGCCTTCGTCATCACCGGCGTGGTGACGGCGATCCCCATGCTGCTCGGCGCGGCCGCCGCGAGCCTCCTCGCCGTCCTTCTCATCGAAGGTGTCAGACGCCTAGGCAAGATCGAGCCCGGCGCGGCCATGGGCGTGGTTTTCACCACGATGTTCGCCGGTGGCGTCCTCCTCCTCGAGCAGACGGATACGAGTGCCGTGCATCTCGACGTGGAGCACGCGCTCATGGGCAATCTCGAGTCGTTGATCTGGTTTCGTGCGGAGGGGTGGTCCTCCCTCTGGGATCCAACAGCCCTCGCGGCGCTCCCCGAGGAGCTCGGGCGCATCGCGCTCGTCTGCGCGCTTGTCGTGACACTTACGCTCGTCTTCTGGCGCTGGCTCAAGATCGCGACCTTCGATGAGGGCTTTGCCGAGAGCCTCGGCATCCCCGCGGCGGCGCTCGGCGTGGGCCTCGTCATCATGGCCGCCATCGCCGCCGTCGCTGCCTTTGACGCGGTGGGATCGATCATCGTCATCGCCATGTTTATCTGCCCACCCGCCGCGGCGCGGCTCATGACCAACAGCCTCGCGCACCAGGCCTGGTGGTCGGTGGGTTTTGCCACGCTCTCGGCCGTGTTGGGCTATGTCCTCGCGGGCTACGGCCCGCTCTGGCTCGGCTCGGAAGACGCCGTGAGCGCGGCAGGCATGATCGCCACTGTCTCCGGCGCGATCCTTGGCCTCGCCTGCCTGCTCGGGCCCCATCGGAGCCGAGAGGGCCGCGAAGCGGCGGACGCCGCCTAGGTGCACGCCGCCTAGGTATACGCCACCGGCGCGCGCTTAGGACCGGCCCGCGCCGAAAAAAATCCATTCCGAGGAACTTCGTCGATTTCGGTCAACTTTTGACCCCTGACCATGCCGCTCGGCAGGGCATCAGAGGGACGTGACGCAATTTTCTTTGCGAATGAGCGACTATTCGCGAAGCTCAGCCGCGAGTCTTCTGCCGCGCCTCCGGGCATCGGGCACCGGGCTCGATGAGACTGACCGCTTGCTGGAGAGAGAATGCGCATCCTTGCCCCAAAACTCAGCCTTGGCGCCATCCTTGCCCTGATCCTGCTCCTCGGGGCGCATGCCACACCGGCCAGCGCGCAGGCGCGCCCGGTCGTGCTCGCCGAGGTGCAGGCTGTCTCGGAGGGCTCAGAGCGGGTGTTCTTCGGGCGGGTGAAGGCCCGGCAGACGGTGGACCTCGCCTTCCAGGTGGGCGGGCAGATCCTCCGGTTTCCCGTCGATGAAGGGCAGCCCATCGCGGAGGGTGCGCTCGTGGCTGAACTCGACCTCGAGCCGTTCGAGCTCAGCCTCGCCCGGGCGCGGGCGCAGCTCGACCAGGCGCAGGACGATTTCAACCGCCTGAGCCAGCTGAGCGGCTCCACCGTCAGCCAGGTGACGATCGACGATGCTGAAACCGCCGTAGAGCTCAACGCCATCGCCGTGCGCGATGCCGAACGGGCGCTTTCCCTGGCAACGCTACGCGCGCCGTTCGACGGGATCGTGGCGCGGCGCAACGTCCCGAATTTCACGACGACCGCGGCGGGATCACCGGTGGTGCGCCTCCATGACATGTCCGACCTACGGGTGGAGATCGAGGTGCCGGAGGTGCTCTTTCAACAGGCGGGGCGCAATCCCGACGTGGCGCTCGAAGTGGCATTCGCGGCCAGCGACCGGCGCTATCCGCTCGCCTTCCGGGAGGTCATCGCCGAGACGACGCAGATCGGGCAATCCTTCCGGCTGACCCTCGGGATGACGCCGCCCGAAGATCTCTTCCTGCTCCCCGGGGCTTCGGCCACCGTCTTTGCGCGCATGCTGGGGGAAGAGAGATCCCTCGTGATCCCCGCCGCCGCGCTCATCTTCGATCCTGGCGGAGCGGCGTCGGTCTTGGTCTTTGAGCCCGCGGGAGCGGAAAGCGGCGCAGTGCGGCGACAGCAGGTGGAGATCGGGGCCACGCGCGCGGGCGCGGTGGAGGTCACTGCGGGCCTTGCTGGCGGCGAAGAGATCGTCGCCGCGGGCGCCGCGCTCCTTTCGGACGGCGACGCGGTCACGCGGTTTGCAGGCTTCGGGCAATAGTCCATGGGCATCGCGGAAGGCGCCATCAACCGGCCGATCTACACTTGGCTCCTCATCCTGATCTGCCTTTTCGGCGGTCTCTGGGGCTTCAACACGCTGGGCCGTCTCGAGGACCCTGCCTTCACCATCAAGATTGCGGTCGTCGCCACCCCCTATCCCGGCGCGTCAGCCGAGGAGGTCGCGCTCGAGGTATCCGAACCGCTCGAATCCGAGATCCAGAAGATGGGCGAGGTGGACCAGATCGACACCCTCAACCAACCCGGGCTCTCGATCATCAACGTCACCATGCAGGACACCTATGATGGCGACGCCCTGCCCGAGCTCTGGACCAAGCTGCGCAATCGCGTGAATGCTGCCGACCTGCCGGACGGGGCGCGCCCGCCGCAGGTCAACGATGCGTTCGGCGATGTCTACGGCCTTTTCTACGCGGTCTCCGCGCCGGGATACTCGGATGCCGCGGTCCATCGGCTCTCCTCGTTTCTCAGGCGACAGATGCTCACAATCGCAGGCGTGAAGGACGTCACGCTGGCCGGCCTGCCCGAGGAGGCGATCTTCGTGGAGCCCGATCTGGCGCTCACCACGGCGCTCGGGGTTCCGCCCGCCGCCATCGCCGGGGCACTGGCCGAAGCCGACGAGATCGCCGCGGGCGGGAGCATCATCAGCGCGGACGGGCGCCAGCTCATCCAGAGGCCCGGCGGGAGCGACACCGTCACCGAGATCTCCACCCTCTCCATCGGCGTGGGCGGCGAGGTGCTCCGCCTCAACGACTTTGCCTCCATAACGCGCGAGCGGGTGAGCGACCCGGATATCATCATCCGCCACAACGGGCAGGAGGCCTTCACCCTCGGCGTGGCGGGGCTCCCGGATCAGAACATCGTCGATATCGGGGAACGCGTGGAAGCCCGGCTCGCAGAGCTCGAGGCGGAGCTGCCCCTCGGCGTGTCCGTCTCGCCGATCTATCAGCAGCATGTCGTGGTGGACGAGAGCGTGAACGACTTCCTCGTCAATCTCGCCATGTCGGTGAGCATCGTGATCATCGTGCTCGCCCTCTTCATGGGACTCCGCGCCGCGCTGGTCGTCGGCATCACGCTGCTCCTGACCGTGGTGGGCACCCTCCTTTTCATGGCCATCGGCTCCATCGAGATGGAGCGTATCTCGCTCGGCGCGCTCATCATCGCGATGGGCATGCTCGTCGACAATGCCATCGTCGTGGCGGAGGGCATGCAGCAGGCCATGGCACGCGGGAAGAGCTCGCGGGAGGCCGCCTCCGAAGCCGCCAACAAGACCCAGATCCCACTGCTCGGGGCGACCGTCATCGGCATCATGGCTTTCTCCGGTATCGGGCTCAGCAACGATTCCACCGGCGAGTTCATGTTCTCGCTCTTCGCGGTCATTGGAATTTCGCTCCTCCTCTCCTGGGTCCTCGCGATCACTGTGACGCCCCTGCTCGGGCACTACCTCTTCAAGTCCGAAAGCGGGGAGGGAAAGGATCCCTATGGCGGCGCCGTCTACCGCGCCTATGGCCGTTTCCTGAGGGCCATGCTCCGGCTGCGTTGGGCTGTGGCGGTGGCGCTCCTCGCGGTCACGGTGGCCTGTTTCGCGCTCTTCGGGCAGGTGCGGCAGCAGTTCTTTCCCGACAGCAGCACGCCGCTCTTTTTCGTGCATTACAAGCTCCCACAGGGCGCTTCGGTCGCGCAGGTGGCCGATGATCTGAGCCTCGTGGAGGCATGGCTGGCCGAGCGGCCCGGGGTCACCGACGTCACCAGCTTCGCGGGCGGCGGGGCCGCGCGCTTCATGCTCACCTATCAGGCGGAGGACGACAATCCGAGCTATGGGCACATGATCGTGCGCGTGGCTTCCCTCGAGCAGATCGAGGCCGAGATGACGGCGCTCGAGGACTTCGCCACGGGCGCGCTCCCCTCCGGGCAATTCCGCACGCGGAGGCTCGCCTTCGGCCCGGGCGGAGGCGCGCCCATCGAGGCGCGCTTCTTCGGCCCCGACCGGGAGGTGCTGCGGGCGCTCGCTGTCGAGGCCCAGAGGCGGATGGATGCCGCCAGCGAAAACATCCTCAACACGCGCATCGACTGGGCCGAGCAGGAGCTCGTACTGCGCCCCCGCTACGCGGAGGCCCGGGCGCAGGAGGCCGGCATCTCGCGCACCGACATCACCCAGATCCTGCAATTCGCCACCACGGGAAGCCGCACAGGCACCTACCGCGAGGAAGACCGCCAGATCCCCCTCATCCTGCGCGCGCCCCGCGATAGCGGGCTCGGCCTCACGGATTACCTGCTCTATTCGGACGCTGGCAGCACCTTCGTGCCCATGGAGCAAGTGATCGACGGGCTCTTCTTCGACGTGCAGGACACGCTGATCGAGCGCAAGGACCGGGAGAACGTGATCACCGTGGGGGCCGATATCCCGAGGGGCTTCACGGCAGCCGAGGTGCAGGTGGATGTGAACGCGCCGATCGAAGGTATGGAACTGCCTCCCGGCTACCGGCTCGAGTGGGGCGGGGAGCGCAAGAACTCCGCCGATGCGCAAGAGTCCCTGGCCACGCAGCTTCCCATGGCGATCCTGAGCATGCTCCTCATCACGGTGCTGCTCTTCAATGGCATTCGTCAGACGGCCATCATCTGGCTGCTGGTGCCTATGTCTGTGAACGGCGCGGCGCTCGGGCTCGTGGGGACGGGGTTGCCCTTCACCTTCACGGCGCTCTTGGGGCTTCTGTCTCTTTCCGGGATGCTCATCAAGAACGGCATCGTGCTGGTGGAGGAGATCGACCTCACCCGGGCCGCCGAGCCGGAAAAGCGGCTCGACGAGGCGATCACGGAGGCCTCCGTATCGCGGATCCGTCCGGTGCTGCTGGCGGCGGCCACGACGATCCTCGGGATGATCCCGCTCCTGACGGACGCGTTCTTCGCCTCTATGGCGGTGACGATCATGGGCGGGCTGGCTTTCGCCTCCCTGCTGACACTGTTGGCGGCGCCCGTCTTCTACCGGATTTTCTTCGCGTCCGTGGCGGCGGATGCGGGATCGCCTGGGTCCGCCGGGGATGCCGCTGCGCAGCCTGCGTACGAGGACGCCCGAAACTTGCGCGGGGCGGACCAGTCGCTCAGTTCAACTCGCGCGCAGCTGGCGCGGGGTGGCTGAGGCCCGTGGGCCCAAGCTGCAGTCGCGCGCCTTTCTCCGTCCTCGCGATCTCGGAGCAGACGCCGATTATGCGGTCGGTGGCGAGCCACTCCACATGTTCTTCGATGGCCCGAAGGCGCGCGTCGAGGGGGGCAGCGAGCGTCGCGTCACGCCGTGCGGGCGCGAGGGCTCGGGCTGCGACCCAGCCGAAAGCGGTGCTCGCGACCGCGATGGAGAGGCCGAGAAGGAAGAGGGATATCATGGTCACGCGTCACTACTCGGTCAATGCCGCGAAATCGCGGAAGAAGCTGTCAGCGATACGCTCGGCGTTCACCGGGTAATCGCCGCTCTCGATGGCGGCCTTGATGCGCGCGACATGGGAGGCATCGAAAGGTGGCGGCGCGGCGGCGAGCGTGCTCACGGCCTTTGTCGCCGCATCGCTCAGCGACGCGGCATCGTTGGCGCCGGCGGCCTTGTCCGCGGCGGGCGTGGGGGTGGCGGCCTGACCGTTGCGCGCAGGCGCGTCTGCAGGCCGAAGTCGGGAAATGTTGCCTGAGCTGATTGGGTCGACCACGGTCTAATCCTTCCTGCACCGCTGAGAGGTGTCACTGCATGGTAAAACGGCATCCGCAGCGCGCATGTTAGGGCGGATGCGGATCTTGTTGCGTTCGATCACCTGACCGAAGACGCGGCGCCCGCTGCGCGCATTGCGCACGCCGACGATCTCGCCCACCTGCGCGGAGGTTTCGGCGATCCCGGCGGTTTCTATGACGACGCTGCCCATGTCCATGAGGAGCGTGACGGGTGCGCCCGCCTCTATGCCCCAAGCGGGATCGAGATGCCGCGCGAGGAGGATCTGCCCCGCGCCGAGATTGGCGCGCAACCGGCGGCCCACGGCGTCGGCAGGATCAACAATCGCGCCGCTCACGCGACGCGCGCCATGGGGCGAGACCACCAGATCAACTGGGCGAATAATCGACCCGCGCGCGAGGCTCTGCCGCAGAACGAGGCGTGGGGCAGCGTCAGAGGCTTTGACCGTGCCAACTTGCAGATCTCGACCGGGAAGGGCAGGCCCGAGGCGCACCGTGCGGCGCCAGGGTGGCGCGGCGCAGCTCACCTCAACGGCCGACCATGCGGCATCCGCCGCGGATACGGCCACGGGATCCACGCAGACGGGGAAACCGCGGACTGGAGAGATCATGGGCACGCCCCCCTGCCCGGCCCGCGCAATGGCCGCTTCGATCTGCGCGCGAATGTCGGACGCCGCCCCGTGCCCCGCCGCGAGGACTGCGGAAGCGAGGCAAAAGCACGCGATAGCCAGGCGACGCCTCATCCCGGTGCGCCGAGGAACTGCACCCGGCGCCCGGCTAGCGAGGCCGCGGATTGCGTCGGATCGAGGGGGCGCAGCACCGCCCGGCGCGCATCGACCGAGACGATCTCGAGCAGGCCGAACGTGTTGCGCGGGTCATCGAGAAACGCGATCGTCGATCGCCGCAGACCGTGCACGTGCCCCAGATCGACGCTCAAATGCGCCCCGCTCAGCTTCAGGCGCGCCTCCGCCGGACGGCAGGACAGCTCGTCGAGGAAACCGCGCACCTCCTGCGAAAGGCTGCGCAGGAGTGCCGCCTCCGCGCGGGGCCGCCGCGCATGGCTGACGAGCGCGGTGAGCCCGTCGGACGAGGCGCGCGCACTGCGCGTGAAACGCCGCTCGGTCGCGCGCCCGTCCGGCCCCGTCAGGCGCAGCGCGAGGAGAAGGGTCGTCCGCGCGCCGCGGCCATCGATGGCCACACGAATATTGACGGTCTGGTTGCCCTGCCCGCGCGCGGGCTGGATCCCCTCGAAGAGCGAACGGTAGTCGAGGGCCGCGTCCACCCGGGGCCGCTGGGGCGCAGCAAAACTCTGGACATCGAGCGCGGGATGATCCCGCAGGACATCGAGCGTGCGATTGGCCACCTCCTGCGCGATGGGCGCGGTCCAGGCCTGCGCTTGCGGCGGCACGAAGATCTCGGGCGGGAGGATATCGACGGTGAAGCGGCGGCGGGTGACGCAGACGGTGGACTGGCGCGGCCCGACAAGGGCGCGAACCCGCACCCGCCAATGCCCGCCGGTCCGCTCCGCCGACAAGAGATCATAGCGCAGAACACGCCCGAGTGGACGCAGGATCGCCACGTCGGAAAGGACGCGCGCATTGTGCATGACGGTGTGCCCATCGAGCGAGGCGCCACCGGCGAGCGCCGCCGAGACGAGCGCCTCGCCCAGCGCGCGGCGGCGGGCACTGTCCTGATCGGCGCTGGAGTGGATCGCGGCGAGCCCTTCCGTCTCCACCCAGTAGCCCTCGCTGGCGCAGGCAGGCACTGCCCAGAGCATCCAGAGAGCGAGAAACCACCGCATCGCGCTCAGACCCCGAGGCGCGCGGCGCGCACGATATAGGCCACGACATCCGGGTCGAGGCTCATGACGACCTCGTAGCCGTCCGAGCCCTTGGGCGTGATGCGCACTGTACGCGCGCCGCGGATTTCGCCCGAGACGATCCCGCGGAGGCGGTCGGCGGAGACCATGGCCTTGGCCACGGTCGTCTCGCTGTCGATGGAGATGCCATGGACCTGTTCAGTGAGATCTCGCAGCGCCTCGAGCCGCGCGGCGCGGATGGCCAGGAGCCTGCGCTGGTTGGTGGAGGCACCCGGCTGCTTGGAGACCTGCGACAGGCCGCGCCCCTCGATGGAGGGCAACGCGACACCGGGCGCGCCGGAGGAGGACGTCGAAAGCGGCCCGGACAGGGACAGGGTCGACGGGAGAGCGCCGGGCGCAGCCGGGCTGGGCTCGGACACCGAGTCGATGTCGTCCTTCATGGAAGCAAGCGCGGCGGTGCGTCCGGTCACGAGGGACGGCAGCGCGTCCCAGGCCGTCATCGGCGCCGAGCATCCGACTGCGAGGGACACCGCCAGGTAGGCGATGGGCAGAGATAGGCGGGATGGGCGCATGGCAGCCTCTCGGGTCCATTGGATCGAGGTGCTCGGTGCAAGGCCCATGCCACATGGCTGCCGTGTCTTGGCCCGCGGGACGCGGCGGTCTGTCCATCACCCCACACATGGCACGGGGCTTGCTGCTCTCGCCTCGAGGCATTTGGAGGGGACCCGCCGCATGGCCACGTTGACGCCCAGCGTCCTGACATCTCGGTCGGGCGCCTACTTGGGATCGAGCCTTCTGCCCGTGGGCATCCTCGCGGTCGTGGCCATGATGGTGCTGCCGCTGCCGCTCGCGCTCCTCGACACCTTCTTCGTGGTCAATATCCTGCTCTCGCTCCTCGTGCTGATGGTGGCATTCTACAGCTACCGGCCGCTCGATTTCTCTTCCTTCCCGTCGGTGCTCCTCATCGCCACGGTGCTGCGCCTCGCACTCAACGTGGCCTCCACCCGCATCGTGCTGACTTCCGGGCACGAGGGAAGCGCGGCGGCGGGCGAGGTGATCGAGGCCTTCGGCAATTTCGTCATCGCGGGCAATTTCGCGGTGGGGCTCGTGGTGTTCGTGATCCTCGTGATCATCAACCTCGTGGTGATCACCAAGGGTGCGGGCCGGGTCTCCGAGGTCTCGGCGCGCTTCACGCTCGACGCCATGCCCGGCAAGCAGATGGCCATCGACGCCGATCTCAATGCCGGGCTTCTGACGCCGGAGCAGGCGCGGGAGCGCCGCGCGGAGGTCAGCGAGGAGGCGGACTTTTACGGCGCCATGGACGGGGCGTCGAAGTTCGTGAAGGGCGATGCCATCGCGGGCATCCTCATCCTGCTGGCCAACATCATCGGCGGCATCGCCATCGGCACCTCGCAGCACGGGCTAAGCCTCGGCGCCGCGGCGGAGACCTACGTACTCCTGTCGATCGGGGACGGGCTCGTGGCGCAGATCCCCTCGCTGCTTCTGTCGATCGCGACCGCCGTGATCGTCACACGGGTGGCGTCCACCAATGACATGGCCGATCACATCGGCTCCCAGATCGGGCTACACCGCGCCTGGGTGCCGGTGGCCGTGGTGCTCGCCATCATGGGGCTGATCCCGGGCATGCCCAACGTGCTCTTCCTCGGTGCGGCGGCTCTGGCGGCGGGCGTGGCGTGGATGACGCGGGACCAGCTCGCCGAGGCCGGTGCTTTTGCCACGTCCACGGGTGACCCGGGTCGTTCCAGCCCGGCCGGGACCCCGGTGCAGAGAGCGGCGCTGCCCGCCCCCGACGCCGCCGCCGCGGGCAGCGATGCGCCAGAGGAAACTGGCATCACGCCCGAGGACGTCACCGATTACGCGCCGATCACGCTCCAGATCGGCATCGGTCTCATCCCGCTCATCGAGGGCGGCGGCACCGGCGGCCTCGTCTCGCGCATCACCGGCATCCGGCGCGACGCGTCGAAGGCCATGGGCTTCGTCATCCCCGGCGTGCGCATCCGCGACGACATGGGGCTGCCCACCAATGGCTACCGCATCCGCATCCGGCAGGCGGCCGTGGCCGAGGACACGGCTTATCCCGATCGCAAGCTCGCGCTGCCCGGCGCCACGACCACGCGCAGGCTGCGCGGGATCGAGGTGAAGGACCCCTCATTCGGGATGGATGCTGTCTGGATCCAGCCGCACCAGCGGACCGATGCCGAGGCCGATGAATACGTGGTGGTGGAGCCCGATTCCGTCATCGCCACCCATTTGAGCCAGGTGCTCTACACCCATGCCGCGGACCTGTTGGGCTCCGACGATGTGCAGGACTTGCTCGACAACCTGGAGCGCAGCGCGCCGACGCTGCTCTCCTCCGTCGTACCGAACCTCGTGCCGCTCCACACGCTCACCGCCGCGCTACGCGCACTCCTCCGGGAGCGGATCCCCATCGCTGACCTGCCGCGCATCCTCGAAGACCTTGCGGCACTCGCCCACCGCGATGCGGAGCCCGCGCTCCTCGCCGAGCACCTGCGCCCGGCCCTCGCGCCGCAGCTTCTCGAGCAGATCGCGCCGCTGAAATCACCGATCTCGGTGATCACGCTGGCCCCGGATCTCGAGGAGCTCCTCACCCGTTCGCAGCATGAAACGGTGGGGCTCGTCGTCGATCAGACCCTCGCGCGGCGCGTGCTGGCCGACATCATCTCCGCCCAAGAGACCGCCGCCGCCAAGGGCAATCGGGCGGTCATCGTCGTGGCCGCCGGGCTGCGCCGCGCCTTCTCGGGTTTCCTGCGCAGCCACGGCAGCGACACAATCGTGCTCGGCGTCCACGAGCTGCCGGAGACGCGCAAGGTCGAGATCATCGCGCGCGTGGGCGCAGGCGTGGCGGCACCTACCGATGCGCCGGCGCCGAGCGTGCAGGAGTAGAGCGCCATGGGAACGCAGAGCTTTTTCGCCTCCGACACGATCACGGCGCTCGAACTCGTCGAGAAGACCTTCGGGGAAGACGCACTCATCCTCTCCGTGGAATGGAGCGATGACCGCGTGGAGGTGCGCGCCACCGACCTTTCCCTTGAGGAGGTGAAGGCCGCGGCGCCGCCTCTCCCCCGCGCGGCGCCCGCGCCTGTGCCCGGGCCAACACCGGCCTCGCATCGCCCGGGCTTCCTCGACCCCGCGCGCCCCAGTCCTTTTGACCGCGATGCCGCCTTCTTCCGAAGCGTCCGCGCCGACGCCCCCACGAACGCCTCCGCGGACCGCGACGCGCCATGATCGCACCCCATGGCTACCGAGAGCAGCGCCCGGAGCCCGAGCGGCTCGTGGCCGAGCATATGCCGCTCGTCCATCGGCTGGCGTGGCATTTCCACGGGCGCGTGGGCCGCTTTGTAGAGGTCGATGACCTGATCCAGGCTGGATATGTCGGGCTGGTGGAAGCCACCTCCCGCTACACCGTGCAAGAAGGTGTGACCTTCGGGGCCTATGCCGCGATCCGCGTACGAGGCGCGATCCTCGACGCCCTACGGCGCAATTCCAACCTCTGCCGCAAGACTGTGCTCATGCGCCAGACCGTGGCCAAGGCACGCGGCAAGCTCACTCAGCGGCTAGGCCGGGAGCCGGACATGGCCGAGCTTGCCGCCGATCTCGAGATCACCGTGCCGGAGCTGCAGGACTGGGAGGCGCGGTTCCAGGTGAACCAGCTGCAATCGCTCGATGAGATCTACACCGACCAGTCGCTTCTCTTCGGCGACATGGGAGCCAGCGCCGAGCGCCAGACCGAGCTTTCAGAGCTCAAGAGCCTCCTTCGCGAGGCCATCGAAGCCCTGCCCGAGCGGGAGGCGCTCGTGCTTCAGCTCTGCTATGTCGAGGAGCTCAACGTCTACGAGATGGGGGCGGTTCTCGATGTCACGCCGGGCCGCGTCTCGCAGCTCAAGAAAGCTGCGATCGAACGTCTGAGGAAGACCATGACGGCGCGGCTGGGAGAGGCTTAGGGCCGGTCTCTGTTGTAGGCGGCCATGAGATCCTCGAGGTATTCGCCGGTGGCATTGAGCTGGGTGATGATCTGCTCCATCTGCGTGAAGCGCGTCAGGTAGCGCGCCTCGACCTCTTCGGCGCGGCGGGTGAGCGCGTCGAGCGCCTCCTCCTCCTCGCTGATCGAGGCATTGAGGGCATCGTTGCGCAGCGACAGGGCGCCGTTGCCCTCCAGAAGGCTCGAGAGCTCGGTTTCAAGCGCGCTGATCATGCTGGGGCCGTAATCCACCTGCGCAAGGCGGGTATCTGCCTCCACGCTGATCGAAATGCCGCGCAGGGGGCCGCTTGAGACCGTGTAGAGCCAGGTGCCGTCGTCCTGCTCGGATCCGAAGACCTCCGTCGTGCCGAGCCGGGCGCTGCCGGTATCGGGGTCGCGCACGAAGGCGTAGCGGCCGGCCGCGGCGGCATCGAGCGGCGTGCCGCTCACGGTGGCGCCTTCCCCGGTGACGGTGTCGGTGAGGAGCGGAGCCAGAGCCGCTGGGTCCCGGGTGAGCGCGGCGGTGAGCTGCCGGTCATCAAGCGTGAAGGTGCCGTCGCGCTCCGTGCGGATGCCAAGATCGGCGAGGAATGTTCCGGAGCTCCCCTCGCTGCTGCCGAAACCTTGGGCGAGGGCCGCGTTGAACTGCCGGATGAAGCGGTCGGCGACCTGGTCTCCGGCCAGTGCGCCCGCCTCTTCCTCGCCCGTGAAGCCCCGCGCCGTCAGCGACGTGACGAGGCGCTCGGTGGCGTTGAGGATCTCCACGAAGCCCTGCATCACCTCCACCGCGCCCTCGATATTGGCCTCCGCCGTGACCGAGACGGGCGCTTCCGTGACCGCGTTGAGATCGAGGCTGACACCGGGGAGAAGGTCATCGACCTGGTTGCTCGCGCGCGTCACCGCGATCCCGTTGAGCGACAGCTCCGCGTTGCCCGCCGCCTGGGCCTGAACCGGGCCAGGATCGGCGCTGAAATTGAAGGCCTGCAGCGCGGGGTCGGCGGCGGGGTCTACACTGATGCGCAGCGCATTCTCGGCGCCGGTCTCGGATATGACGCCCAAGGTGAAGGTGCCGTCGCCCACGTCGATCACCTGCGCGGAGACACCGCTGAGCGACGAGAGCGCACTGGCGAGATCATCGAGGGTGGCCTCGGCGGTCAGATCGAGGGTCTGGCCGCGGGGCACATCGGCGATAAAGACGGGCGGCACATCCGCAGACCACGCGCCGAAATCGACCGTGAGCGCACCGGCGCCCAAGGGGGCGGTCGGATCGGAGAAGCCGCCGAAATTCAGCACTTGCGCCGTCGCGAGCTGCGTCACTTCGATGGATGTGGCGCCCTCGGCCACGGCAGCGGCATCGAGCACTGTCACACCCACGTCATCGCTGCCGCTGGAGACTGCGAAGGGCGCAAGGCTGCTGATGAGGCGGAGCGCCTCGGAGACCTGTTCCGCCTGGCCTCGCAGCTGGGCATAGCCCGTGAGCTGAAGCTCCGCGCGGTCGATGCGATCGGTGACGAGCGTGCGCCGCGGGGCGATCTCGGCCTCGGTGAGGGTCTCGGCGAGCTCGCGGATATTGATGCCGCTGCCGCCTGAATTCAGGGCCGTGAGAAAATCTGTGGGCAATGATCCCTCCCTCGTTCCTCCACGAGAACGGTCCCGTCTCGGGTTTCTTTAGCCGCCGCCGCGCGGGCCTCAGTACTGGAACTCGATCTCGATGCGCCGGTTGCGCTCCCGCCCGGCGGCGGTGGCATTGTTGGCGACGGGCATGGACTCGCCCCGGCTCAAGGCGCTCATGCGGGCCCCGGCGATGCCATTGGCCGATTGCAGCTCGCGCACGACCGAAGAGGCGCGTGCCGCCGCGAGGCCCCAGTTGTCGCGGAACGGGGAGGACGGGGCGAGCGGCACGGAATCAGTGTGCCCGGTCACCACGATGTCGCTGGCATCGTCCAGAGCGGCGAAGGCGATGCGCGAGATGATCTCTCGGGCCTCAAAAGTCAGATCGGCATCGCCCGAGGGAAATGCGCCCCCGGCCCCGACGGTGACGATGACCTTGTCATCCTCCTGCGCCACGGTCACGAGCCCTTCGCCCAGCTGCTCGCGCAGCGCCACGCGCAGCTCGGCTTCGGCGATGGCCGCGCGGCGCGCGGCGGTTTCGAGTGCCTCCGCCTCCTCGGCATCTTCCTGCGCCGCGCGCGCTAGATCGCGCAAGTCCTCGGTCAGGCCTTCGAGTTGCAGCTCGGGCTCCGCCTCCGGCGGCACCTGTTCGGCGGCGATGTCGTCGAGCGCATCGGCGAGCTCGGCGAGGCGGTCAGGCACGTCTTCGGGATCCACGTCCTCGAAATTGACCCGCACGCCTCCCGGCCCGGCCTCCACCTGCATGTCAGATTGCGCGAGGGCGGTCTCGAGGGCCTGCGCGATGGCGCGCGCCGCCGCTTGCACGGCCTCGGTCGGCGCGGGGCTGCCCCCGCCCTCTCCCTCGGCGCTGCCATCGCGGCCAGTCCCGTCATCATTCGATTCGTTGCGCGACAGGACCTCCGGCTGGGTGACATCGGTCGTGTCCTGTCGGTTTTCCTCGGTGATCGCGATCTCGGGCGAGGGGCTGAAATTGAGCTCGAGGATGGTGGTGCCTTTGGGCTGCTCGGCCACGGGCACTTCACGCTGGATGCCGAAAGCCATCTGCAGGGAGCCTGACACGAGCTTGAACTTCGGCTGGTTGAACTCCGCGAAGGAGAGGATGAGCACGAAGAAGGCCATGAGCAGGATCGCGATGTCGGCGAAGGTCGACATCCATGCCGGCGCGCCCTTGGGCGGGCATTTCTGCTGATCCTCCGGCGGCTCCTCGATGGGCACCGGCATGGGGATAGGTTTCGAGGCCATCGCGCGCGCCCTAGGCTGCCATCAGCTTCGTCTGCATCTTCGGCGGCATGGAGGCCACCATCTTTTCCTGAATCTGTCGCCCGGACTCGCCCCGGCTGATGTTGCGCAGGCCCGAGATCACCATCTCGCGGTAAAGCACCTCGTTGGCCGAGGCGCTTTCGAGCTTGGCCAGCAAGGGGCCGAAGATCACGTTGGCGAGGAACGCGCCGTAAAGCGTCGTCAGGAGGGCCACGGCCATAGCCGGACCGATGGCCTTGGGATCGGCCATGTTACCCAGCATCTGCACGAGGCCGATGAGGGTGCCGATCATGCCCATGGCGGGCGCGATATCCACCCAGCCGCGCAGGACCTCGTGGATGTCGTTGTGGCGAACCTTCATGCCCTTGATCTCCTGCTTGAGCTGATCGACGAGCTTCATCTCGTCGGCCCCGTCCACGAGAAGCTGCAGGCCCTTGGAGAAGAACGTGTCGGGGACCTCCTGCCCTTCGAGCGCCATGAGCCCGCTTTTGCGGGAGACATCCGACAGCTCCACCATGCGCGTGATCAGCGCCTCGGTGTCGGGCGGCTTCCCGAGGAAGGCCTTGCTCATGCCTTTAAAGCTGCCCAGGAAGATCGGCATCTTCGACTTCAGCATGACGGCGAAGAACGAGCCGCCCAGCACGATGAGGATCGAAGCCACGTCGATGAAGGGGCCGAGGCCGCCGGCGGTGATCATGGCGCCCGCGACCATGCCCACGGCACCGATGAGCCCAAACAGTGACGCGAGATCCATGCTTCATCCCTCCTCTCACGCCCGAGCCGGGGCGCCTCAGGAGGAAAGACGCAAGAACCGTACCAAACGAGCTCTCGAAAATATCTCGTGAAGACAGCGGCTTAGGGTCAAATCAACGGAGACGTCTAAAGAATTTCGGGGTGGGTCGTTTCCTTGCTCGAGCGCTGAACGGCGCGGGTAGTGCAAAGAGAGAGGACCACCATGAACGTCATCAACACCAATATCGGGGCGATTACCGCGCAAGCGAATATGTCCCGTGTCAACGAAGACATGAACCAGGCCATGAACCGCCTGTCCTCGGGCCTGCGGATCAACGCGGCCTCTGACGACGCGGCCGGCATGGCCATCGCCGAAAAAATGACCTCGCAGATCATGGGCCTCAACCAGGCGGTGCGGAACGCCACCGACGGCAAGAACCTCATCGACACCACAGAGGGCGCCCATGTCGAGATCTCCAACATGCTTCAGCGTTTGCGGGAGCTCGCGGTGCAGTCGTCGAACGACACCAACACCGCCTCGGACCGTTCGAACCTGAACGCCGAAACCAACCAGCTCATCACCGAGATCAATCGCGTCGCACAGGACACGACCTTCAACGGCATGAACGTCCTCGACGGCACCTTCACGGGCAAGCAGTTCCAGATCGGCGCCGATGCCGGCCAGGTCCTGAACGTGAATGTCGACAGCGCGGCCGCCACCGATATCGGCGCCAACACCATTACCTCCAACGTGTCCCTCGCCGCCGGTGCCGCCGTGGCCGATACCGGGATCGCCGCGGGCACGACGATCAACATCACGGGCTATGCGGGCAGCTCCGAGCTCACCACGACGGCAGGACAGTCGGCCGAAGAGCTCGCGCTGGCGATCAACGAGGTCTCCGCCTCCACCGGCGTAAACGCAACCGCGGTCACCAAGGTCGAGCTTTCCGGGCTTTCGGCGGCTGACACGGTGAGCTTTGATCTCAACGGGGTGACGATCGGCGCGGCGGCCGTGTCCGACCCCACGGATCTGAGCAGCATCGCGAGCGCCATTAACAACGAGACGGGCCGCACCGGGGTCTCCGCGACGATGGGCGACGACAACTCCTCCATCATCCTGACCGACGCGTCCGGCGCCGACATCATCATCGAGGACTTCGCCTCCGGCGCGGGCACCACCACGCTCGACGCCACGGCACTCAATGCCGATGAGACGCCCGCGGGCGCCACCGCCGGCGTGCATACCGCCACGCTCGATGACACCGACAACGACGTGGCCGTGTCTGGCCAGATCGAGATCAGCTCGGCGCAGCAATTCGCCGTGGGCACCGACGTGGTGGTTGCGGGCACGGTCTTCTTCGAGACGGCGGCGAACACCTCCACGCTCGATTCCGTGGCCGAGATCGACCTGTCCACGCAGCAGGGCGCGGCTGACGCACTCAAGGTGATCGACGTGGCGCTGGACAAGATCTCCCAAGCCCGCTCCGATCTCGGTGCCGTGTCCAACCGCCTCGACAGCACGATCTCCAACCTGACCAACATCTCGGTCAACGTAGAAGCCGCGCGCTCGGGCGTGATGGATGCCGACTTCGCCAAGGAATCCTCGGAGCTCGCGAAAGCGAACATCCTGTCCCAGGCGAGCACCTCCATGCTCGCCCAGGCCAACAGCTCCAACGAGAATCTCCTGAGCCTGCTGCGTTAATTCAAACGCAATCAATGGGTTGGGCCTCGGCATCGCGCCGGGGCCCTTTCCGTTTTTCTCAAATTCAAAACGAATCAGGAGACAAAAACCGCCCTCATGTTCAGGAGGGCCGGCTTCACTACACGGATTTTTAACGGCGCCCGGCTCAAGGCTTTTAGAGCCAAGCCGGAGAAAAATAATGAACCTTCAGATTTCGCAGCGCATGAGCCACGGCCTGACCATGACGGGCCAGATGCAGCAGGCCATCTCCCTCTTGCAGTTCTCCAATCTCGATCTCCAGCGCTACATCGAGCGCGAAGCCGAGGAGAACCCGTTTATCGAGACAGACCGCCCGGGGCCGGCCCTACCGTTTTCCGGCGGCGGCGGCGGGACGGATGAGTTCCTCGGCCAGGTGCCGGACCATGCCGCCTCTCTCGTGGTCCATGTCTCGCGACAGTTCGACAGCCTCTTTCCGGATCCTGCGCGGCGCGCAGCGGCGGATCACTTTCTCACGGCGCTCGACAGCAATGGGTGGCTCGACGATCCGCTCGAGGAGATCGCCGTTGCGGCAGGGCTGTCCCTTGCGGACGCAGAAGAGATGCTGGCGGAGGTGCAGGGTGTGGAGCCCACGGGGCTCTTTGCCCGCGACCTCTCTGAGTGCCTGCGCCTTCAGGCCATCGAGCGAGGCCTCCTCAGCCCGCTTCTTGCGCGGCTGCTCGGGGAGCTGCCACGCGTGGCGGCGGCGGATCTCGAAGGGCTCTGCCGGGCCTGCAGCTGCTCCATGGCGGAGCTCAGCGGCGCGCTCCGTTCGCTCAAGACGCTGGAGCCGAAGCCCGGTGCGCGCTTCGCGGAGGTCGACCTCTCCGAGCGGGAGCCTGATCTCATCCTGTCTCGCGCGGCGGGCGACTGGCAGGTGGAACTCAACCGCTCCACGCTGCCCGCCGTCATGATCGACGAGGCGGGCGCCGACGTGATGCGTCGGCACGAAGCCGCCGCAGATTTCGCGTGCGAGCGTCTGCGCACGGCGCGCTGGCTGCGCCGCGCGGTGGAGCATCGCAACAAGACGACCCTTGCCGTGGCCGCCGAGATCGTGCGGCGGCAGAAAGCCTTCCTCGATCACGGACCCGCCCGGATCGCACCGCTGACCCTCGCGGATGTGGCCGAGACTGTCGGGGTTCACGAGAGCACGGTGAGCCGGGTGACCACGGGCGTGCTCATGGTCACCCCGCACGGGACGATGCCGCTCAAGCGCTTCTTCAGCACGGCGCTGGCGCAGGCCTCCGGCGAGACCGGTGATGCAACCTCGGCGGCTGCGGTGCGCTACCGCCTCGAGGCGCTGGTGCGCGCGGAGGATCCTGCCCGTCCGCTCAGCGATGACGCGCTGGCGCGCATGCTCAACGATGGCGGGCCTATCCTGGCGCGCCGCACGGTCGCGAAATACCGCACGATGCTGGGCATCCCATCCTCCTTCGAGCGCAGGCGCCGGGCGCGTCTCCGGGCGGCGTAAGGTGCCTCAGCGCCCGGGCCGGGCGTGCACGAAGCGGATTTGCGGGACGCGCGCGGCCAGCTCGGCATGGAGCGCAGTTTCGGACCGCGCCGCCATGACCTTCCAGAGCCGGAACCCGCGCGCCACCCAGTCCTGCCGCACGAGCGCTGGCGTGATGCGCCAGAAATAGATCCACACGACCACCTGCACTGCTGTGCCGACCCATGGGCCGAGCATGATGGACACGGCGAGCAGCGCCCCCCAGAGCGCAAGCGCAGACCAGAGCCGGAGCCGGATCAGGTTGAGCGGTACAAGGAGCGCGAACCCGTCGCGCTTGGCCGGGAGCGCATCGTAGGCACCATCCGGGTCTACCCAGACATCCCAGTTCTGCTGGCCGGTGATCTCCTGCGGCGCGATGTCAAAGCCCTCCGGAAGCGGCACATGGCGCCACCGACCCAGCCGGGCCGTGTCACTGGCGACCTGCCACAGCAGCCCCGCCCGGCTGAAGCCCAGCAGGCAGCCCCGCGAGCCCGCCATGGCCACCAGCGCCTTCAGCGTCGCACGGCTTCCGTCGAAGCATGCCCCGTCGATACGCACGAGAGTGTCACCGGCCTGAAGGCCCAGTGCGCGCCCGGCGGGGCGCACGCTCTCGAGCCGCAACGCCGCGTAAGGGTGTTCGGGATCGTCTGACACGCCGCGAGCGCCCTTCAGGGATAGGAAAACGGATTTGGCTCCGGACGGCGCACGGCGGCGGGCCGGCGCTGCGCGGGCGCAGCCTGCGGCGCCGCGGGCGTGGCCGCAGCAGGCGCCACTGCCGGGGCAGAGGCCCGCGCCGACGCACCAGCACCCGCCACTGTCGCGGGCCCTTCGGCGATGATACGGGTGAGCGCGAGTTGGAGATCGGACATGCTCGAGACAACGAGGTCTCGCGTATCGGCGTGCTCCTCCTCAGTGGCCTGCGTGACTTGCGACAGTACCGAGGGCAGCGTCGCGGCCATCTCCGCGACCTCAGCCTCCTTCACGATCTGCAGCTCGGCAGCGACGGCGCCACGGATCAGCGCTTCGTCGATGCTGCGGGCCTCGGTGAGCGCGGTGAGCTGTGCGTCGAGTCCCTCGAAGCTATCGAGCCGCGCGGAGAGAGACGCGATGGACTCCGCCACGGTCTGCGCCGTGGCCTCCTGCGTGGCGGTGGCCGCGCCCAACCTCGAGAGGGCGTGGAGGTAGACCGCGCCGCCGATGCCGATGGCCACGATGGCCCCCGCGACCGTGCCGAGCATCAGTGGCTTCAGGCTCTTGCCGAGCGCGTCGAGCCTGTCGGCGGCGGCCACCGTCTGACCTCGCACGCCGTCGAGCTCCGCGGCGCTGTCATTGGCGGCCGAGGCGGCATCGATGGCGAGCTGGATACTCTCTGCGATGTCCGGCGAATTCTTTGCCATGGGCGGCGTCCTTCTCATGGGCGCAGGGTGCGCCGCGTCGTGAGGGGGCCTGCACGATCCATGCCACGGTGCCCAGCGACGTTTCGCGACGCGGCTCAGGGTAGCGCATCAGGGGCGCGCGGGCGCCTCTATCCCGTGCCGCGCCATGCGCCCGAGGAGCGTCGTGCGCTTGAGCCCCAAGCGGCGCGCGGCACGGGCGATCGTGCCGTCCGCATCCTCGAGCGCCTGCCTGATGAGCGTCGCCTCCGTCTCCGCGAGGACGGTTCGCAGGTCCGCCTGCGCCCGCTCAGGCGCTGCCGGTCTCGGTGACGAATGCTCCGTGCCCAGCGCCTCGGAGACTTCCACCGCCCCCATGTCCTGCCCCCGGTAGTGGACCTGCGCGCGGTCGTGCACGTTTCTCAGCTCGCGCACGTTGCCCGGCCAAGCATGGCGCTGCAACGTCTCGAGCCCCGCCGCCGTGATGCGAAGCGGGGGTAGCCCGGCCTCGGCAGCAAGATGCGCGAGGAGGTCCGGGATGTCCGAGCTGCGGGCCACAAGGCTTGGGACCTCGAGGCGTAGCACGTCGATCCGGTAGAGCAGGTCTTCGCGAAAGCGCCCGTCAGCCACCGCCGCGCGGAGGTCACGATGCGTGGCAGCCAGGAGGCGGAAATCCGAGGCCAGTGTCATGCGACCCCCCACGCGAGTGAACGTCTTCGTCTCCAGCACGCGCAGAAGCCGCACCTGCAGGGCGGCAGGCATCTCTCCCACCTCGTCGAGAAAGAGCGTCCCCTCGTCCGCTTGCTCGATGAGGCCGATCCGCTGCGCCACGGCGCCGGTAAAGGCGCCGCGTTCGTGGCCGAAGAGCTCTGCCTCGAGCAGGTCGGGCGGCAGCGCCCCGCAATTGATGGCCACGTGAGCGCCGCCGCGCCCGGATGCGGCATGCACCGCCTCGGCCACGCGTTCCTTCCCCGCGCCGGTGGGGCCTGTGACCAGCACCGGCGCTCGAGACGGTGCCACCGCTGCGATGCGCGCCTTCAACGTGGCCATGGGCGGGCTCTCCCCGATCAGGTGTCGGCTCACATCCTCTGTCTGCAAATCACGCATGGGCGTTCCTCCTGGCCGCTCGGACCAGGCGGTACGCGCAAAGCCTTAAGAATGTGCCTACCGGATGAAGTCGAACAGGCTCTGCTGCGTGATCTGCGCGTAGGTCTGCTGCGAGGCCTGCCGCGTGAGCAAGGCCTCCTGCAGCCGGGTGAGCGCGGCAGCGAGGTCCAGATCCTCGAGGCCCGATATCGCGGCCTCCATCTCCGTCTGGCGCGAGGTGATGATCTCGCGCTGCCGCCCGGCATCGGCGGAAAGCGCCCCAACGCGGGTGCGCTGGTCGATGATGGTTTCCGTCCCGGCGGCGAGGCGGGTGAGCACGCTTTCGCGGGTGTCGGCATCGGCCACCAAGGCCTCCCGCGCGCCAGCGCCATCGGTGACGGTAAGGCGCGTGCCGCGGACCTCGTCAGGCCGCTGGATATCAGAAATCCGGATCTCGCCCGCGGCATTGAGCACGACGGCCCCCGAAACGGGGTCGAGGCTCGCGGAAATTCCGGTGGCGGCGCTTTCCGCGTTGATCGCGGCCACGATGCCCTCCTGCGCACCCTCCGCGATGGTGGCCCCGATCCGGGCCGTGCCAGCCGGTCCTTCAAGAGTGAGTTGCCAAGCCTCCGGCGCCGTGCCGGATCCGAAATCCAGAGTGGCGGGTCCCGCCACGGTGATCTCCCCAGGTGCATCGACCCCGGTTTTCAGGAGCGTGAGGAAGGCGTCCACGGCCTCGAAGGCTCCCCGCGCCTCTCCGCTGGCAAAGACATCCTGACCGTTCACGCCGGTGGCGAGCCGGAGCGATTCCGAGACAGGCAGCGTCGCCTGCCCCGCGTCGCCTGCGAAGGTCACGACGCCGCGCTGGTCCACGTAGGGATCCTGTGCATCCGAGAAGCCGCCGAAGAGCGCGCGCCCGGTCTCATCACGCGCATTGGCGGCCCCGAGCAGCGCGCCGCGCAGGGTTTCTACCTCGGCCACGACGCTGGCCCGCTGGCCAGGCGAGGCCGTGTCGCTCAACGCGCCAATGGCGAGCTCGCTGATGCGGCGCAGGATGTTGGTGGCCTCTCCGAGAACGATATCCGTCTGGTCAAGGCGCGACCTGGCGCGATCGACGTTGGAGGCGTAGCTGTCGAGCGCGTCCTCCCGTGTCTTGGCGGCGGAGAGCCTGAGTGCGGAAACCAGATCGGAGGACGGGCGCGGATCCTTCTTTCCCGAGGAGATCTGCGCCTGCATCTCGGAGATTTCCGCGCTCAGGCGGGTCATGTCCGCCCGGGAGATGCTATGAAAGAGGGAGGTGCCGATGGTCATGGTCTAGGTGCCTCCTCACAGGGCCTGCAGGAGCGTGTTGAAGATGTCGCGCGCGACGCCGATGACCTGCGCATTGGCCTGGTAGGCCTGTTGCTGCTGGATCATGCGCGCCGCTTCCTCGTCGAGATCGACCCCGCTGAGGGAGGAGACCGCACGATCGGCCGCCTCGAGCGCGTTCTCCGCGCTGGCCATGCGGATCTCGCCCGTCGCCACGCGCGCGCCGACATCCTGCTGGAGCGCAGCAAAGCCCGCGCCGTAGCCCCCTGTTCCGGTGGCGGCGTCCTCCAACCGCAGCGCTGCGAGCGCGCCGATGGTGCGCCCGTCGCCCGGGCGGCCATCGCCGGGCAGGATGGAAAAGGCATCTCCTGTTTCCGCGGCCCCTTCGAGAGTGACCTCGAGTGCGCCGAAGCTCGCGCGACCAGCCGCGTCGAGCGTCCGGGTGCCGAGGCTCTCTCCGGATTGCGTATCGAAAAGTCCGACGAGGCCCGCTTCGGCGTCGAGCACCCGGAGCTCGCGCTCCGGCGCGCTGGGCGGGCCTTCGATGAAGGACCCCGCGAGGCGCAGGTTGGCGGCCCCGTCGAGAACGACGATCACATCTTCATCGGGGAGCGCCGTGAGACGGAGCGATGTGCCTGTCCCCGAGGCCTGCGGCGCGATCTCCAGGGCGCGCCCGTCAGTCGCCACGAGATCCAGAGCTGCCTCGGTGACGGACGCTTCCGCACCCAGCGTGTCAAATCCGGCATCGGCCCCCGCGGGGTCGGCCGGGACGCGGAATGCCCCCTCCCGGGCATCGAAGGCGATCTCCACGCGTCCAAACCCGGTGTTGATGTAGCCCGTGCCGGGGAAGGTGGGCGGCAGCACGACCGCGCCCGCCGATACGCTCACGGTGTAGCTCGTACCCGCGAGGACGACTTCGAAGCTTGCCGGAAGGTTGGCGGCGTCGAACGGCTGCCCGATGACGGTGGTCTGCGGGGCGTCCACCGGCCCCATGCCAAAGCGCGCGGCCTCGCCCGCGGCATCCGTGAGGCGGAGGGCCGCGCCGTCGAGATGGCCACCCACCGTCTCGATGACGAAGCGTCCGGACGTGTCGAAGCGGGCGGTGATGCGGTCGGGCTCGGGGCCCTCTACCACGGGCGCGCCGTCGCGCATGGTGATCTGGTAGCTCTGGGAGCCGAGGCCCACCACCATGCGCGCCCCGTCTTCCGGCGGCGCGCCGAGGACGGCGCCCTCGATGCGGCTGGCCGGCGAGGTCTCGCGGAGGTCGGCGGCAAGGCTCGCGGCGAGCGTGGTGCCGGAGGCTGGATCGCCGGAGGCGGTCCGCAGGCGTCCATCCGCCCCGGTGATCACGACCTCGCGGAGCGCGATATCATCGCTGAGCGCGAGCGCGAGGGTGAGCGTGGCCTCGCTTCCGGCGGCGCGCCGCGACACGTCGACGAGGCCGCCGATGGACGCGTCCCGCGCCGCCGCCGTGACAGTGCCGCCCTCGCCGAGAGAAAAGGCGGACCCCCGGCTGAGCGTGACGGACCCGGCTATGGCGACGCTCTCTGCTCCCGTGGCCGCGATAGTCGCGCTTCCGAGCACCGCGCCATCCGCCGCGCGCCGCGTGAGCGTGACAGGATCGCCTGCCGAATGGGTGAGCCCCTCGAAGCGTATATCCGCGCCGCCAGCCTGGACGAGCTCCACGCGCGCGCCGTCGAGGGAAAGCTCGGCCCGGATCCCCGTGGTGCCCGTCTGCCCATTCACGGCCGCCGCCAGCGCGCCG
This sequence comes from Pseudomonadota bacterium, assembly GCA_038533575.1. NCBI lineage: Bacteria > Pseudomonadati > Pseudomonadota > Pseudomonadota bacterium. The sequence continues at coordinate 1,957,218 of JBCAYL010000001.1, forward strand.
GGACCGCCGGAGAGATCGACACTCAGGGGCACGCCCGTCCCGTTCTGACCGGCCAAGGCAAAATCGAGCTGTCCCGCCGGCGGTACATCGAGCGCGACCCGCGTCTCTGCCTGGGCCGTCACCGCGCCGCTGGCGCTCAGGAGATCCGCGAGCCACGCCGCACTGGCGCCGGGGGGCGCGTCGATCGCGGTGCTGGCGAGGCCGTCATCGAGCGAAAAGCTACGCGCGGCCGTCTCCGGGCGGGCGGTACCGGTAGGCCAGGTCGCGATGCCGCTGCCCGCCTCCGGCACACGGAGCGCGAAATCTCCCGGTCCGCTGGTGCGGCTGAGCCCCGCGGCCTTTGCCCCGGGCGGGACATAGACGGCATCCTCCGCGAAGCCGTTTTCCGGACGCAGCAGCGCGGCGGCCTCCGCCGGAGAGAGCGGCGCGCCGGAGATCTGGCGCCCGTCCCGCGTGAAGAGCGCGATTTCGGCGGCGTCAGCGGCGGTGGCGATCTCGATGCCGGGGAGCGTGCTCGCCGTCGTCGTCAGGTCCGCGCTGTCCGGCGAGGCGCCCGTGCGGGAGAGGAGCGTGACGGCGCCCGCCCCGTCGAAGGCTGCCACGAAACCCAGATCGTCCAAAGCCTCGTCAGTGCCGCTCCGCAACGCGCCGCTGTTGAGGGCCGACACGAGGTCACCGGGCGAGAGCGGGCCCGGCGGCGTGAACGTGAACGTGTCGGGACCGATGCTGACGGACAGCGCGGTGAGATCCGCGCCAGAAAGGGGAGCAAACTCCATGGTGGCGGGGCGTGCCTGTGCGCTGAGCTCCGCCGCGCCGATGCCGCGGGGAATGACCCCGACAGGCCCGTCGCTCACGAAGCTCACCGCGCCTGCCTCGAGCTCTGCCGCCAGGTCGGCGAGGGCTGCCGCACCGGGCGGTGCCTCGATCGTGGCCGCGGAAAGCCGCGCTGTTCCGACATTGCCGGCATTGGCGCCGGTAATCCAGGGCGCTCCCGCCGCGATCTCGTCGGGGTCGGCGAGGGCCATGCGGAAGAAGCCCGCATTGGCATTCTGGCTGAGCGTGATGCGGTCCCCATTGAGCGGCGCGCCCGACAGCGCAATCTCGAGCCCCGGCAAGAGAATGCGGTCCGTCCCCTCGCCCAGCCGGGTGCCGCCTGCATCCACGGCCTGCCAAGCGGCCGTCACATCATCGTAGATGAGCGTCACCGGGCCGTCGGGCATCAGCGCCTCGTCGAGGACCCGCACATCCGCCACCGGATCCCCCCGCGTGAGTGCGCCGAGCGCGGCATCCCAGCCGCGCGCGAGAAAGAGCGGGCCGCCGGCGGTGCCGTCGGGTTGGAGGCCCGTGGCGTGAATGGCATTGAACTCATCGGCCAGCTCCGCCGCCCAGGACCCGAAGTCACGCCGCGCCTCGGCCGCGACATCCGCCGCGTCGGCAAGGCCCGCGAGGCGCCCGTTGGCAGGCCGCAGCGAGACGGGCGCCGCGTCTTCTTCAGCCGCGATCAAGGTCACGCGGCCCTCCTCGGCCAGCGTAAGCCGCGCGGCGCGGCCATCGGACAGGAGGAGCGGCCCTCCGGGACCCATCCGGATGGTGGCGAGATCCCTGTTATCGGTCTCGACGCTGACGGGGAGGAGGTCGGCCAACTCGGCGAACTTCGCCTCGCGCAGGTCAAGTAGCGGATTGCGATCGGCGGGCTCCGGCGTCCGCTCGATCTCCACCTCGAGCACGGCGAGCCCGTCGAGCAGCTCGTTGACCTCGTTTACCGCGAGGCCTCGCTCGGCCTCTATCCCGCGTGACTGCGCCTGAAACCCGGCGTCGAGATCATTCACCTGGGTGGCAAGCGCCTCCCCCGCGCCGATGAAGGCGAGGCGCAGGCCCTCGTCCTGCGGGCTCTGGGCCAGGGCATCGAGCGCGTCGAAGACGCTGTCGAGCGTGTCCGGAATGCCGCCTGGCCCGGGCAGCAGGCGGTCCTCGAGGCTCGAAACATGGTACTGATAGGCCCGGGCCGCGCCCTGCGTCGAGACCGCGTCACGCTGCCGGTCTGCGAGGAGCCCGTCGAACGCACGGCGGATGTCCTGCACCTCGACACCGCCGCCTGCGGGCTGTGCGCGCGTGAGCATGTCGCGCCGCGCATAGCCCGGGGTCTCCACGTTCGCGATGTTCTCCCCGGTGACGGCGAGGCCGGTGCGCGCGGCGAGCAGGCCGCTTCGCCCGATATTGATGATGTCCGACACCTGGCCGCCCTACCCGCGCCCGGCGAATTGCCGGTGGATCGCCTCGGCGAGGCCGAGGCCCGCGCGCTGCGCGCCCGCATCGGCCAGCGCCTGATCCAAGAGTGTGCGTGTGGTGTCCATCCCCTGACCTTCTCCCAATGCCTCTCCCAACGACGCCGAGCGCGCCGTTTTTAGAACCTGCGTGAGAAAGAGCGCTTCGAAGCCGCGCGCGGCTTCGAGCAGGTCCGGCTGCAGCGCCTGCGTTGCGCGCGTGGCGGCCTCGGGGGCTCTGTGGACGTGAAGACCGGGCAAGGCGGGATCGATCATGGCGACCTCCTTCAGATGACGATGAGTTCTGCGCGGAGCGCGCCCGCGCGGTGCAGCGCCTCGAGGATCGCCACGAGATCCGCCGCGCTGGCCCCCACGGCGTTGATGGCGTCCACCAGCGAGGAGAGCGAGACGCCCGGGTCGAAGACGAAGGCGGGATTGTTTTCCTGTTCCACCTCGATCTCTGTGTCGGGCGTGACCACGACATCGCCCGGCACCGCGACATTGCCATCGGGGCCCGTGACGACGGTGGTGCCCTGGTCGACGTTGAAGTCCTCGTTCACGCGCACCGTCAGCGAGCCGTGGGACACCGCGGCAGGGGTGACGCGCACCTCACCCCCGATCACGACCGTGCCCGTGCGCGCGTTCACGATGACCTGCGCGCGGGGCGTGGCGGGCTCGATTTCGATCTGCTCGAGTAGGCCGAGAAACGGGACCCGCGCGCCCGGCTCATGGGGCGCGCGCACGCGCACGGAGCTCGCATCGAGGGGCATCGCCACCCCGGCACCAAAGGTCTCGTTGATCGCCTCCGCCACCGCGCTCGCCGTCGAAAAATCCGGGCGGCGGAGATTGAGCAGGAAGAAATCGGTTTCGAGGAAGGCGGTCTCCACGAGGCGCTCAACCGTGCCACCGCCGGGAATGCGGCCCACGGTGGGCACGTTGACGATGACGGAGGACCCGTCGCCCCCGGCCACCCCGAGACCGCCCACGACGAGATTGCCTTGCGCGATGGCGTAGACCTCACCATCGGCCCCGAGAAGCGGCGTCATCAGGAGGAGCCCGCCCTGCAGCGAGCGCGCGCGCCCGACGGTGGACACCGTCACGTCGACGGGCTGGCCGGGTTTCAGGAAGGGTCCGAGCTCCGCCGTGACGATGACGGCCGCGGTGTTGCGAGCGTCCAAACTGTCGGGATCCGTCTCGAGGCCCAGACGGGAGACGATGGACCGGATCGATTGGCGCGTGAGGTCGGAATTGCCATCCCCCGTGCCCACGAGGCCCACAACAAGGCCGTAGCCCACCAGCGGGTTGGGCCTGACCCCGGCGACGTCAGCGAGGTCCTTGAGCCTGTCGGCCTGCACCCCGGTCGCGAGGAGCGACAGGCAGAGACCGAGGACACGCAAGGGTATGCCCACGCGCCTCACAGCGGGGACACCGCGTCGAGGCCCCGGCGCAGCCAGCCCTTGCGCGCGCTGTCGGCCACGTCGCCCGCGCCGACATACTTGATCTCCGCATTCGCGATACGATCGGAGGGCACGACGTTGTCAGCGGAGATATCCGAGGGCCGCACGATGCCCCGCAGGCGCACGTATTCGTGCCCGTTATTGAGCGTGAGCTTCTTTTGGCCCCAGATCTCGAGATTGCCCCCCGGGAGGACGCGCACCACGGAGACCGAGACCCGCCCGGTGAGCGAGTTCGACTGCGTGGCGCTGCCATCTCCGGAGAAGGTCCGCGTGGTGGAGCCTGTGAGATCCTCGTCATCGAAGGGCAGCGGCAGGATGTCGGGGATGTCCACGGCGAAGCTGTCGGTCTTGTTCGATCCGGCGGCCTGGTTCTTGGACGCGGCAAAGGCCTCCTGGAAGTCCACCGTGAGGATATCGCCCACGGCGCTGGCGCGGCGATCGGCGGCAAAGAGACCCTTGGCACCCGAGCCGTAGATGGCCCCCGTGGGCAGACCCTGGTCGAGGGCGGCGGGCGCGACCGGGAAGACCGGCGCGAAGAACTCGCTCTCCGCCTCCTCGATCTGCGTCGAGCATCCGGCCAACGCGAGGGCGCCGAGAAGCAGCGCGCAATGCCTCGTCTTCCGCCTCACAGCTTGTTCGCCAGGTAGCTCATCATCTCGTCGGAGGCGGAGATCGATCGCGAATTGATCTCGTAGGCCCTCTGGGCCTCGATCATCTCCACCAATTCCTGCACGACGTTGACGTTGGAGGTCTCGAGCGCGCCCTGCATCAGGTCGCCCAGCCCGTCGTCGAGGGGGGCACCCACTGCGGGCGCGCCGCTCGCGGGGGTCTCGACGAGAAAGGTTTCTCCCACGGGTGCGAGGCCGCGCGGATTGGTGAAAGCAGCGAGCGTGATCTGCCCCACCTCCCGGGCGCCGACGCCGCCCGGCTCCACGACGCTCACGATGCCATCGCGCGAGATGGAGATCGACAGCGCGCCCTGAGGGATCTGGATTTCTGGCTGCAGCACGTAGCCGCTCGTCGTGGTGACGGTGCCCTCTGCATTCTGCGAGAACGTGCCGTTGCGCGTATAGCCGATCCGCCCGTCGGGCAGCAGCACCTGGAAAAAGCCATTGCCCTCGATGGCGAGGTCGAGCGCGTTCTCGCTCGTGGTCACGGTGCCCTGGCTGTGGATCTTTTCCGTGCTGACAAGGCGCACGCCAGTGCCGAGATTGTTGGGCGACGTCGACGCCGTGGCTTCAGAGGTCTGCGCGCCAGCGGGCCGGTAGGTCTGGTACAGGAGCGACTCGAAATTGGCCCGGTCCCGCTTGAAGCCCGTGCTGTTCACATTGGCCAGGTTGTTGGAAATCACCTGGATGCGCATCTGCTGCGCGTTCAGGCCGGTCTTGGCGACATGCATCACGTTCGAGGACATGCGAGAGACCCCTTTCAAAATCGGTGTGTCGTGGACGTTTGTGCAATGCCCATGCCAGAACACGGGCGCTGCGCGGATCTAGCCTTCCGGAGCCTGCAGGATACGCGCGCCATTCTCGTCGATCTCGCGCGCTGTCATTACGAGGCGCAGGCCCCGCTCGAAGCTGCGCTGGATCTCCATGGTGCTGAGCAGCTCTTCCACGGGGTTCACGTTTGACCCCTCGAGGGTGCCGGCCAGCACGCGGGCCTGCTGATTGGGGGGCGGCACCTGCCCCTCGACGTCGCGGATCTGCCCGTCGACACCCTTGGTCAGCACAAGCTCGGGATCAGGAATGGTGGTGGCAAGAAGGCCCACGAGCCGCTGCGCCGTGCCGGGTTCGTCCACTGGATCCGCGAAGATCTCCCCGATATCGCTGATACGCAGCGACACGAATTCGGGGATCGCCACCGGCGCGAGATCGGGGCCGAGCATGGCCTCCCCGGCCCCGTTGCGCAAAACGCCGTCCACCTCCCGACGTAGATCTCCCCGGCGGCTCAGCGCGGGCGTGCCGTCCTCGGCCTCGACATAGAAATAGCCACGGTCCGCTATTGCCACGTCGAGCTCTTGTCCGGTGGCCTCGAGAAACCCCGTGGCATCCGAGAAGCGGGCGGGGCCCGTCTCCAGCTGGAAGGCGCGCGTGGTCAGGCCCTCCAGCTGCGACAGAAACCGCGACCCGCCATCGTCGGGCAAGTCGCGCCGGAAGCCCGGCACGTTCTGGTTGGCGAGGTTCTGGGCGCCCTTGACCTGCTCGTTGCGCGCCACGGCGAGCGCATTGAGCGCGGTATAGATCATCCGGTCCATGGCCCGCTCCCGATGCTGCCTCAGGTCCGGATGTTCATGACGGTCTCGGCCAGCGTGCCGTTCGTCTCCAGCGCCTTTGCGGAGGCCTGGTAGTTGCGCTGGGCCATGATGAGATGCACGAGCTCTTCGGTGAGGTCGACATTGGATTGCTCGACCGAGCCAGACTCCACCGCACCGAAGCCCGTGGTGCCGCCTATGCCCAGCCGCACCTCGCCGGCGTCCTGCGTCGCAAGATACGTGGAGCTGCCGATGCTGTTGAGCGCCTGAAGGTTGGTGAAGGTGGCGATGGCTATCTTGCCCACGGCAAAGCTCGCCTCCGCGCCGAAATTGGCAAAGACCGTGCCGTCATCGCTGACGTCGACCGAGGAAAGGCGCATCTCCTGGGCACCGTCGCCCGAGATATCGGTGACCGCAAAGTCATCACGCGTCACGTTGGAATTGCCGAAATTCAGGCTCAGCGTGCCGCCGCCTGCATCGGTGAAGGCCTGCGGCGTGAGCGCGCCGGTCTGCAGGCCCGCCGCATCGAAGGAGAGGGTCTCCGCCGGGGCGGGCGGAGCGAGGACCTCACCGTTGCGGACGAGCTGGATGCTGTAGGCGATGCTGGGATCCGCGGGAGTGGGCGCGGTCTCGAGGACGAGGAAGGCCTGTGCCGGGACGGACACGCCGGTATCGTCGAAGACGGGGACCTCGGTGGAAAACGCATAGGTCGTGGGATCGGCTGGATCGAAGGCGGCGGCGGGCAGCGCGGCCTGAGTGCCGAGGCCGCCATTATCTGTAAGCGACACCTGCACCGCGATGTCGATGCCCGTCGTCGCCTCCGGGACCCCGAAGGTCTGCGGGATCTGCAATGGCTCCGTGATGCGGGTACTGAGCGGTTCGCCGTTCTCGGCCGTCGGGAAGACGTGAAGCAGGTTGCCCGTGGCGTTTGAGACGCGGCCATCGGCCAGCATGTTGAACGCACCCGCGCGGGTATACCCGATCTCGGCCCCGTCATCGCTGCCGATCTGGGTCAGGAAAAAGCCCTGCCCGCGCAGGGAGAGGTCGAATACGTTGCCGGTGGAGATCGTCGCCCCAGCGCCGAAATCCCTGGCCATGCGGCTGATATTGACGCCCGCGCCCACCTGCCGGGCAGGCTGGCTCTGCGGGCTCGAGTAGAAGATATCGACGAATTCGGGCCGACTGCCGTGGAAGCCGAGCGTCGCCACGTTCGCGATGTTGTTGGAGGTGGCGGAGATGTCTTGCTGGGCGGCGTTGAGGCCCGAGAGTGCGGTGAAGAAGCTCATGGGATGTCTCCCTTTCCAGATGAGTGTGTCGTGGCCGGATCAGCGAATAGACGCGATGTCCGGCTCGTTCAGGAGACCATAATCCTCCACGTCGAAGACCAACGGCGCACCTTCGAAGGCCGGCAGGTTCACGGCATCGACGCGCGCAAAGACGCGGGGCTCGCGCGTTTCTGCGCCCATGGCCTCCACGGTGATGCGGACGCCCCGGCGCGCATCGACGATGTCGGCGGGCGGATCGCTCCAGGCCAGGTCGAGGCGCCCGGCGGGCTGCGGCCCGAGCGTCGTCTCCGCGAGGGTCTCGAAGCTCTGCGCATCGCTCCAGCGGACAGTGACCGCCTCCGCCGGAGCATCGAGCACGATAGAGCCCCGGAGGGTGCCGTCTGCGCCTGCGCGGGCCACGGTCCCCGGTACGAGGACCTCGCGCCCGATCATGCTCGCGCTGTCGCTCACGCGGCCCGCGCCCAACGCGGCGCCGATGTCTTCCATCGTCGCGTTGAGCTGCTCGATGCCCGAGACGGTCGAGAATTGCGCCATCTGTCCGAGGAATTCCCCGTTTTCCATGGGCTTGAACGGGTCCTGGTTTTCCAGCTGCGCGGTCATGAGTTTCAGAAAATCCGCCTGCCCCAGATCTGGGGCTTCCACGGGCCTTGGCTCCGTAGGCGTGGCGGGGGCCGTGCCAAGCACTGTCACGTCAGTCACCTCTGGCCCTCCTAGCCCTGGCCCATCTTGACCGTGCGCGCCATCAGTGTGCGCATGGTCGAGACCGTCTCGAGCACGTTCTGGTACTGGCGGCTGGCCTCCAGCATCTCGACCATCTCCTCGTCCGGGTTCACCTGCGGCAGGAAAATGTAGCCCTCCTCATCGGCCATCGGGTGGTCGGGGCGGAACTGCCGGTTGGGGGAGCGGTCGAGCGTCACCACCTCCCGCGCGCGCGTCGTCGACAGGCCGGACTGGCCGTGCTGATCGGCGTAGACCGTCTCGAAGATCGGGCGCATGGGCTGGTAGGCGCCCTCCTCGGTCGTGCTGACCGAACCTGCATTGGCGATGTTGGAGGATACCGTATTCAGGCGCACCATCTGGGCGGACATGGCATGGCGCGCCACGTCAAAGATCGTTCCGATTTCCATGGGTCACTCCCCTCTCATGGCATTGAGCGCGCCGGAGATGCGCCTGTTGAGCAGCGTCAGGGACGTCTGGTAGCGCAGGGCATTCTCGGCGAATTCCATCTGTTCGACGGCGAGTTCGACGGTATTGCTGTCGAGCGAGGCACTCACCGGCTTGCGATACGCGGCGCCCAAAGCGGCCGGTTGCGCGGTGGCGAAGTGTCGGGCGTGGCTGACGCGCAGATCACCGTCACCGGTCCGGGCGGCGAGCTCGGTCTTGAAGTCGATATCGCGCGCCTTGAAGCCCGGTGTCGCCGCGTTGGCGATGTTGGAGGCCAGCATCTGGCCGCGGGTTTCGCGCAGCGAGAGCGCCTGGGCAAAGACGCTGAGGTGGTTTCGAAAGGTGGCTTCCATCTATGGCGGGTCCCTCGTTCATCTCGGCTGCCTTGGCGCGCGTCTTGCACGGAAGCGCACAGGCAAGCTGTCTCCGAGGGCAGTCTGCAAAGGCGGTGCCAAGTGACACGAGGAGCGCTCCGATGACCCAGACAGAGGCCGGGACAAAGACTGGCAAGGCAGCCACGCGCGCGCGCCGGAAAATCGAGCTACCCCAGTCGTTTCGCACGCTGGTACGTCGGCTGAAGGGGATGCCGAGAGACGAGGCGCTCCACGCGCTGAAAGAGGCCTACGTCGCGCAGTCCAGCGGCGCCGCGCGGCACCTCGCGCTCAAGCTGCGGCTGAAGATGATAGAGGAAGGTCTGAAGCCCCCGCCCCGAAAGAGCGCGAAAAAGGGAGCCTCAAAAGCGGCCGACCGCGACGCACCGCCAGACGCAGCCAATGCGGATGAAGAGGGTGCAGAACGAGTGCAAGGCAGCCCATCAGCGCGCGAAGCGCCGCGCGCGAAGGCGCCGTTTCAGTCAGGCACCATCATGCTGCCCGCGCCGGAGGGCTCCGCTAGCGCAGGGGACGAAGCCTAGGGTTCGTTCCGCGCCATGATCACCGGGCAGCTTGGGGGGACGCTCTCGCGGGGCAACCGCTCGCACCATTCTGCAAAGAGAGTACGGACCTCGGCCTGAATGGCGAGCCGATCGGGCTCCGCGACCTCGGCAAGGGCGTATCCCCGCAGACGGATCGCATGCGGCTCCTCGAAGGCCGCGGCGAGCGTGAACCACAGCGCCGCGCGCCGTGGGTCCTTGGGCATGCGGACCTCGAGCTCCACAAGGCCCAGCCCGACGAAGGCACGAAACCTCCCTTGCTCGGCCAGCATTTCAAGGTCTGCCGCCAGCCGGGTCGCGAGTGTGCCGCGCTGCCGCTCCGGGAGCCGCGCGATGAGCGCCTCGCTCGGCCCAGCGGCCCGGGCCTCGCCCATGAGCCGCGCGCGCCAGGCCCAGTAGCTGGCCTCCTCGATGTCGAGGGGGACACCTTCACCACGTGCATGCATCACCGCGAGATTGACCTGCGCCGCGCTGTCTCCGGCCAGGGCGAGATCGCGAAAGATGGCCACGGCCTCCGCCGCCTCGCCGGCACGGACATGATCGAGGGCCGTTTCTAGATCGCGCGCGGAGACCGCGGGCGCGGGGCTCATCCCGAGCATGAAGGCCGTCAGCGCGCGGCGGGCTGTTCTGCCAGGGGCCACCATCATCGCCCGGCCATCATCACAAGCTGTAGGTACATGAGGCGGCGCCTCTGGCCGCCGGGAAGAATCTCGGTCACCACGATCCGGGGGCGCTCCGCGGCTGAATGCTCCACGCTGAGGGCCACACTCTCGGGCAAATGCACGCTGTAGCGGGCGAGAAGCCCCGCCGGATCGCGCGCGAGTTCCTTTGCGAAGGCGGCGTCGATCCAGCTCCGCGCCATGGCGCGGCCGAGGATGTCCGGCAGGTGGCGTTCCACCTCCGGCACATCCTCGAGCCGCGTGACCTGGCGGACTAATGCGAAGTCGTCCCTGCGCCGGTCGTGCCCCCGGTGGGCCGCGCCGTCCTGTGGCGCGCTCCCCCGCGTGAGCCCTCTCAACATGGCCAAGCCTCCTCTTCGGCCACCGTCCTGTCGTCCGGTGGCGTCTGCCCTGTCTGCTCAGCCACGATCCTCACCTGCTCTCGTCTCAATGGAGAAAACGGCCCCGGCGCACCGCGTTTTAGGGACTTGGCGTGTTTTTTGCTCCATCGTCGTCATGAACCTGCGCGCCATCGCTTTCTTCGCTGCACCGGCCCTTCTCCTGCCGCTCCTCATGGGCGTGGGCAGCATGCTCGCGCTGCGCGCGCCTTCGCCCGCGGCTCCGCTGGCGGCCGATCCCGCAAAGGACGCGGTACCTGGCACAGCCGCGGCAGCGGAAGACGCCGTGATCGGGCGCCCCATCGAATATGTCCCGCTGCGCATCCCGCTCGACGTCACGCTCCCACGCGATCTGGGGAGAGTCCGTGTGGATCTGGCCGTGGCCATCGACGCCAGCGACCCGGCCACCTCCGATGAGAACTGGACCGCCTTGCTCGAAGCCGCGCAGCGCGGCTTTGCCGAGGTGGCGCTACGCGTGGCGGAACGCCGCGACGCCGGACCAGGGCTCGATACGGACTTGACGCTCTACCGCCAGGAACTGCCCGACGCGCTGCGGGCGGAGATGAACCGCCAGCTCGGTTTGTTGGAGCCGCCGCGGGAGATCCTCGAAGTGCTCATCATGGATTGGGGACATGCACGCGGGGATGCGCGATCCTCGACGCCGCTCGATACCCTATGAGCATGCGCGCGACCTCCATGGCGCAGGGCGCCGGTCAAAGAGCCCTAGGCGGCGCGCTGCGCGACACCCCCGCCCTGCCCGCCATCCGCGTCACACGCTTTGATGCGCAAGGCGGCCTGCCCGAGATCTCCTGCACCCCTGTCGCGCGGCTCCTTGCGCGCGGTCCCCTCGCCGTCGGCTCCGCCAGCGAGGGCGGCACAGCGCATACCCTCGGGCGCGCCAGCTGAGACTCGCGCCCGCGACCGCCAAAGCCCCCAGGCGACACCGGCCACGTTCGCGCCCAGCAGAAGAAGACCGATGGCGAGCGGCGGCGGCATCAGCGCGGCGAGCCTGGTGGCCCAGTCCGGCTGCGCGTAGATCGCAGCGATAAGCGCGAGCGAGGCAGGCAGAAAGAGCCGCAGCCGGGCGCATGTTTGGCAGTCGGTCACCACCGCTCCGCGCTACCGGCTACGCCGATCGACACGGATATAGGCCAAGGCCCCTTCCTCTTGCGCACGCCGTCCCTCACGCTCCGACAATGTCGCATCGGCCAGTGCCTTCAGAGCCTCGATGAGACGGGCAAAGACGGCGTCGCGCTGGCGCGGTTCGAGCGCGCGCCCACCCGCACGCGCCTCGGCCCGCAGCAGCGCATCGAGCCGCGCCACGCGCTCGGCATCACCGGCCGCGCGTGCAGTATCGATTTCCTCTAGCAGACGCTCCATCCGCGCCTCCCAGGACGCCGCCAGCATGCGCTCCACGATCGCAGGTCTCATGCCGGCACCTTGTCGGCATCCGGCGCGATGTCGCCCCAGGCCGAGAGGATATTGTCCATCGCATCACGGGCCTCAGGGAGCCGTGCCTCCTCCTCTCCGCGCCAAGCCTTGAGCAAGTGAAAACGCGTGAATTCGTAGAGCTGGAAGAGGTCATCAGCGATCTGACCGCCCGCCTCGAAATCGAGGCTTGACTGAAGGATGTAGATCGCCGTGAGCGCGCGATTGAGCGGCGCAGGCGGGAAAGTCCGGCCCTGCGCCTGCGCGGTGGCCAGCACATCGAGGGCGCGGGTGAGCTCGCGAAGCGTCACCAAGACGATCTGGTGAGGATGCGGCGCGGGCTCTGCGAGGGCCTGGTCGGCGGCTTGGTAAAAGGTGCGGGCAAAGCTCATCGCTGCTTCCTTCATGGGCTCCTCCGTGTCGCGCACGGGCTGAAAGAGGCAACGGGCGATCCGGAGAAACTTTTAGGCGGGACCGCGCTTTTCGCGCGGGAGGCGGGGCACTTTCATCTTGGGTGTCGAGATCACGTCGCGAGCGTCGAAATCTCGACATCCCGCGCCGAGATCTCGACGCTCACGCTGGCCGTGCCGCCGTGTCCGCCTCGAAAAATCAGGCTTTGGGAGATGCGTCGGAAGCTGCGGGCAGTTGGCACGAACCCTGCTTCCCTTTTTCCGTGACCTTGGTGGGAGGACGTCTTGACCGACTTCATGTTCGATCGCGATCTGGCCGAAGAGAAGGCAGCGGAGCTCGCGCCTGTCTTCACGGCCCTCGAGGCGCGCGGGCTGACCCATGCCCGCACGCAGGAGGATGCATCAGGACCCGGCACTGCTGGCCACTCCCCTTGCCATACCTTCGTCGCGCCGGGAGACGGCGAGCCCGCGCAGCTCGTCGCACAGGCCAAGGCGTTAGGGGCACGTCGGATCATTGCCCTCGGCACCGGCGTGGGACGCTGGACGCTGAGCGAGGAGCTCGGCGGCCGGCTGCTACGCGTCCATCTGCCCGGGCAGGACGCCGCCGCCCAACTCGCCTTCTCGGATCTGCTTGCTACGCCTCTTTCGCCGGTCTTGGCTGTCGATCCAGCGGCGCGGGCGCTGAAGGGCCTCGCAAAACGGGTGGCGCTTCATGACGTGAGCGTCTTCATCAACGGCCCCACGGGCAGCGGAAAAGAAGTGCTCTCGAAGTACATTCATCACTGCTCCAAGCGGTCCGAGGCGCCCTTCGTGGCGCTGAACTGCGCGGCGATCCCGGAAAACATGCTCGAAGCCATGCTCTTCGGGCATGAGAAGGGCGCGTTCACCGGCGCGGCCGGGGCCAACAAGGGCTACCTGCGCGCCGCGGATGGCGGCACGCTCCTCCTCGACGAGATTTCCGAGATGCCGCTGGCGCTGCAAGCGAAGCTGCTCCGTGTCCTCCAGGAAAAGGTCGTTACACCGCTCGGCACCCAGAAGGAGATCGCCGTGGACATCCGCATCCTCGCCACGTCGAACCGGGACATGGCGCAGGAGATCGTCGCCGGGCGCTTTAGGGAGGATCTCTTTTTCCGGCTCAACGTCTTTCCACTCGAGAGCCTCCCGCTCTCGGCGCGGCGTGCGGATATACCGGCCCTCGCCCAGGCGTTTGTCCGGCGTCACGGGCCCGGTCCGGCGCCGCTGCTCACGGCATCCGCCCTCGACGCGCTCGCCGCCCATGACTGGCCGGGCAATGTGCGCGAGCTCGAGAATGTTATTCAGCGCGCGCTCGTGTTGTCCGATGGCGCGCCGCTCGAGGCCTGTCACATCATGCTGACGGCGGCGGGAGCAGCCCGCGCCCTCGCTGAGGCGGCGTGAGGCTCCGATGGCGCTGACGGGTGTCTCCCCCGCGGTCTCTGCACTGCACGCCGTCGACCGGCCGGCCCCTGCGGCGCCCACGGCCCCCGAAGGGCCGAGCTTCAGCGCGCGGATGGGACAGGCCTTCGACAGCGTGAACACGCAGCAGCTCCGGGCCAGCGCCGCAGCCCGCGATTTCGAGACCGGGCGCACGGACGATCTCGTCTCGGTGATGGTCGAGCAGCAGATTTCCTCCTTGGGCTTCGAGATGACCAAGCAGGTCCGCAACCGCGCGCTCTCGGCCTATCGCGACATCATGAACATGCCGGTCTGAGCACCCCGCGCCGCCGTCACAACGTACGATCTTTTCCGGAGACGCCATGTCCATGGACGCATCCCCCACACCGCCTGCCGCGGTCCCCACGGCTGCCCCGGCTCTTCTCGGCCCGAGGGCTCCAGCGGTGTTCCGACGGCTCGACGCCTTGATCACGCAGCCTGCGCTCCGCCGCGCGTTGCCCGCGATCCTTGTCCTGGGCGCCGCCGTGCTGGCCCTCGCGGCGTGGCTCCTTCTGGCACCGCCGGAGCGCGTGCAGGTGCAGGCAGGCCTGCCCGCCGCGGAAAAGGCCCGCGCGCTCGATACGCTCGTGGCCGCGGGGATTTCCGCGCGGCTCGACCCGGCCTCGGGCGTGCTGACGGTCCCGGCCACGAGCTTTCATCAAGCCCGGATGCTTCTGGCCACGGAGGGTCTGCCCCAGGGCAGTGCCGACGGGCTCCAAGCGATCGAGAACATGCCCATGGGCACGTCGCGGCAGGTGGAAGCCGCGCGCCTGCGACGCATGCAGGAGCTCGATCTCGCCCGGACGATCGCAGAGCTGCGCCCCGTACGAGCAGCGCGGGTGCACCTTGCGCTGCCCGAGCGGACGGCCTTTGTGCGCGATACCGAGCCGCCCCGCGCGTCGGTGGTGCTCGAGCTTGCCCCGGGCCTTACCCTCGACCAGGGCCAGGTGCAGGCCATCGTCAGCATGGTGTCGACCGCTGTGCCCGACATGCCGCGGGGCAACGTCTCCGTCGTCGACCAGGCCGGCACGCTCCTGACAATTGAGGAAGCCGATCCACTCCAGGCCGCCGCCGATCGCCAGCTTGCACACCGGCAACGTATGGAACGCCTTTACCGCGAGCGTGTCCTGGCGCTGCTGACGCCCATCGTCGGGGCCGGGAATGCGGCCGTGGAGATCACGCTCGACATGGATTTCACGCGCTCCGAGATCACGAGCGAGGAATTCTCGCCCGACACGGCGCTGCGCAGCGAGCAGGCCTCCCAACAATCGAGCTCCAACCCCGGGGCCATCGGCATCCCGGGGGCCGTCGCCAACACGCCGCCACCCGAGCCCGAGCTCGCGGAGGCCGCCGAGCAAGGCGAGGCGCGGCAGGCAATGAACACGACTAGCTCCACCACGCGAAACTTCGAAGTGAGCCGCCGCGTGGAGACCCGCCAACCCCAGGTGGCGCGTGTCACCCGGGTCCACGCCGCCGTGCTGCTCCATGAGGCCCCCGCCGAGGCGACCGCGGGAACGGAGCCCCCTGATACCACGCCCGCGGATGCGCGCGCCGACATAGAAGCGCTGACGAAAAGCGCCATCGGCTTTGACGAGGCGCGCGGGGACGTGGTCACCGTGGCCTCCGCGCCCTTCGTCGTTGCGCCTCCGCTCGTCGCGGGCGCGCGCTGGTACGAGGCGGCCTGGCTCCCGGCCCTGGGCCGTGCCCTTGCGCAGATCGCCATTATCGCCATCGTCGTTCTCGGCATCATCCGCCCGCTGATGACCCGGCTCCTGCCGCCGCCGCCCGCGCCGGGGCTCGAGGATACGGCCTATGGCGACGCCATCGAGGTTCAGCGGGGGGAGAGCTTCAGCGCGCTGCGCCGTCGGATCGAAACGGCGACCCCCACGGTGGAGGACCTCGACGGCGCGCTCAGCTACGAAGAGAAGATCGATGTCGTCCGCCAGCTCACCGATGACGACACCAACCGGATCGCGGGTGTCTTCAAGGGCATGCTCACGCCCAAAGAGGAAGCCGCGCGATGACAGCCGCCCTGCCCGCGCCCTCGGGACGCGGCGGCGAGGAGCTCACCGCCGTCCAGAAAGCCGCCATCGTCATGATGGTGGTGGGCGAAGAGACGGCCGCGCAAATCTTGCGCACGCTCTCGCCCAACGAGGTGCAGCTTCTCGGCGAGGCGATGTACACCGTCGAGGGCGCCGGCCATGAGACGGTGAACGCCGTGCTCGACGAATTCCTCTCCTTCGTTGGCGGCCAGAGCGGCCTCGGCGTCGGCACCGGGACCTATGTCCGGCGCGTCCTCGACACCGCCCTGGGCAGCCACAAGGCGCAATCGGTCCTCTCCCGGATCGTGCCGCGCAACAGCGAGCGGCCCATCGAGATCTTGGACTGGATGGATCCCGCCGCCGTGGCCGAGCTTATCGTGGACGAGCACCCGCAGATCACCGCGCTCGTCGTGGCCTCCCTCGACTATGCGCAGGCGGCAGCGGTGCTCACGCTTTTGCCCGATGAAAGCCAGCCCGACATCATCCAGCGCATCGCCACGCTCCACACCGTGCAGCCCGAAGCGCTCGCTTCGCTCGAAGAGGTGATGCGGGCCAAGTTCAACGACAACACCACTCTGCGGGCCTCCCAGATGGGCGGTGTGAAGGCCGCCGCACGGATCATGAACTTTACTCGCCAGGAAATGGAGGAGCGCATCATGAAGGACGTGCGCAAACAGGACAAAGGCCTCTCGAACGACCTTCAGGACAATCTCTTCGTCTTCGACTACCTCATCAAGTCGGAGGAGCGCGCGCTCCAGACCGTGCTGCGCGAGGTGGAGAACGACGTCCTCGTGCTCGCGCTCAAGGGTGCCGCGCCCGCGCTGCGAGAGAAGCTGCTCGGCTGTATCTCCCAGCGCGCGGCGGCCAACATGCGCGACGAGATGGAAGCCATGGGCCCGGTCCGCCTCAGCGAGGTCATGGAGGCCCAGAAGCAGGTCATCGCCATCGCGCGGCGCCTGTCGGATGCAGGCACCATCACGCTCGCCGGTCGCGGCGGCGAAAAGCTTATCTAGGGCGCGCGGGGCCATGTCGACGAAGGCAGACGCGCAGAACGCCCACGAGGACGCGGCCACCGGAGAGGACAGATCAGGGCCGGAGCTCCTTTCCACGCGTGACATCCGGGCGCTTCTGAAGCGCAACAAGGCCGATTTCTTCCCCGATACGCCGGCCGAGGGTGGCCCCACCCTGCCGCCGCTGCCCGCCCACCGGTTCACACCTCTGACGTTCGAGACCTCGACGCCGACCTCAGAGGCGGGCGCCGCCCCGCCCCGCACGCCAGACCCCGAAGAACGCGAGCCGGACTTCAAGGCCAAGCCCGCCGCCGCGACGCTCGATCTCGAAGCCATCAAGGCAGCCGCGCGGGAGGAGGGCCGAACGTTGGCGCTCGCGGAGATCGACGCCGCAACGCGCGCCGCCGCCGCAGACGCCCGCGCCGCTGCGGAGGCAGAGGCCGAGGCTCGCCTGGAGGTAGCGCGGGATGCCTTCACCGCGCTCATGGAGAGCTTCACGCTTTCGATCCACGAGGCCGAGACCACGCTGGCGGCCCGGATCGAGGAGGCCGTCCTCCGCCTCGCCAGCGACCGAGCGGGGCAGGCGATCGACGCCCTGCCCGATGCGTTCCTCGCGCGCATTGCAACGCTCTGCCGTGATCTGGCCAATGCCACGTCCGAGGCCCGGATCGCGCTCAATCCCGACGATCTCGCCGCCATCGCGCCCCATCTTGAGAAGGCCAAGGGGCTGGGCGAGGCAAGTTTCGAGGCCGATGATACCCTCGCGCGGGGCGACCTGCGCTTGATCCTCGGCGATGTGATCTGCGTGGACACGCTCACGAGGCAGGCCCCGTGACCGCGTCCCCGAGCCTCTTGTCGCGCCTGTCACACCATGTGGAGCGCCTCTCCCATCCGCCGCGCCCAGCGCTCAGCGGCCGGGTCCTGCGCTATGACGGGCTCATCGCCGAATGCGCCGGTTTCTCCGCGGCGCCGGGCACGCGCTGCGCGGTGGAAACGGAGGATGGCGGCACCGTGACGGGCGAAATCGTGGGCTTTGCCCATGGCCGCAACCTCCTCTTTCTCGACGAACCGGGCGCGCGTGTCGTGACGAATTGCGCGGTCCACCGGCTGCCGGACAGCAGCGACATCCCCGTAGGTGAAGCGCTGCTCGGGCGGGTGATCGACGCCGATGGCGCGCCCCTAGACGCAAAGCCGCCGCCGGCCTGCACCGCGCACCGCAAGATCCGCGGCGCGGCGCTCAATCCCATGGCCCGGCAGCCGGTCACGACGCCCCTCGATTGCGGGGTGCGGCTCATCAATGCCGCGCTCACGCTCGGGCGCGGCCAGCGCGTGGGCATCGTGGCAGGATCAGGCGTGGGCAAGTCCGTCCTGATCGAGATGATCGCGCGATCCACAGAGGCCGATGTGATCCTCGTGGGCCTGATCGGGGAGCGCGCGCGGGAGGTGGGCGAGTTCGTCAGCCGGGTCATGTCCGGCCCGGCGCAGGCGCGCACTTGCGTCGTGGCCGTGCCGGCCGATCGCTCCCCGCTCCTGCGGTTACGCGCCGCCCAGCGCACGACCGCCATCGCGGAGCACTTTCGCGAGGCGGGGCGCGACGTGCTGCTCATCATGGACAGTCTCACCCGCGTGGCCCATGCGCGCCGCGAGATCGGGCTGGCGCTCGGCGAGCAGCCCACGGCGAAGGGATACCCGCCCTCGGTCGTCTCGATGATCCCGACACTCATTGAACGGGCCGGGCCCGGCCTCGCGGGGGAGGGCAGCATCACCGCGATCTACACGATCCTCGCGGACGGCGATGACACGACCAACGATCCCGTCGTCGATACGGCGCGGGCGATCCTCGACGGGCACATCGTCCTTTCGCGGAAGCAGGCGCAGATGGGCATCTATCCGGCCATCGATCTCACGGCCTCGGTGAGCCGGGTCATGAAGGACATCGTGCCAGCCGACGTAAACGCGCAGGCCGCGCGCCTCCGCCGCCTCGTCGCGCTCTACCTCGAAAACCGGGACATGATGCTCATGGGCGCCTACGCGCCCGGGCATGACGCGGCGCTCGACGAGGCGGTGCAGGCCTGGCCCCGCATCGAGACATTCTTCGCGCAGGCCCACGGGGAGCGCGTCTCGCTGGAGGAGAGCTACGCGGCGCTCGAGGCGGTTGCGGGGCCCGGCGCGGGAAGACAGGCATGAGCCGCCGACATGCCCATCTCCTCCGTCTCCTGCACCTGAAGACACAAACCGAGCTCCGGCGTTGCACCGGCGCGGTGGAGGCGCTGCGGCGACAGGAGCTGCGGACCTTCGAGAAGGCGGACCAGCTCGACCTGCTTCTCGCGGAGATCGCGCAGGAAGAGGCCAGTGCACTTACACCGGGCGCTCTGGCCTCTGCCCGGGCCATGGCGCATGCGCTGCGCGCGCAGGTTCGCGCCACACGGGAGGATCTCGCGGGTATCCGGACCGAGCGCGCTGAGCGGGAGGCGGAACTCGCCCGCGTGGCCCAGCGCGCGACATCCCTCGAGGAAAAGCGCGCGGAGGCCCTTCGCGTCGCCCGGCGCCAAACCGCCGACCATGGCGACGCGTCCACGGCCCACCGCGGGCTGGCATCGCATTTGCAGGAGCACGGAGACACGAGTTCCATTCGGCGGCCGCATCCATGATCCCTTCGAACCTCTTGAGCCCCTCCGGCGGACCCTCCACGGCGCCTCCCGCTGCAGCGTCGGGAGAGGACGGGGCGGTGGAGACGTCCTTCCTGGCCATCCTCGGCGGCCTGACCGAAGAGGTCGCTCAAGCTCCTGCGGTGCATGAGGAAGCCGCAGCGACCTTGGTATCGCCCGGCACTGAGGGCGCGCTGATCGTGCCCGCCGCGATGACGGCTCATGCAGCAAGCGGTCCGGAGCTTGGCAGAGGGGCCGACGATACCGTCTTGGCGGATGCGATGCCCTCACACACGGCAGGGTCTTTGTCTTCGCTCCCGCATCGGGAGAGCGCTGCGGCACCAGCAGGGGCGCCACCGATTGACGGCCCCCTTGCCGAGGGCACGGCGCACGCTCCCGGGCCGAGCGTGCACCTGGCGGAGCATCCTGCTTCAGAATTCGCGACGGGCGGACCACCGACCATCGAGCAGAGCGACCAAGGCCGCGCGGCGGGATCAGAGCCCCTGAGGGCCGGACGCCTCGCAGCCTTGGACGCGGGAGAGGCAGCATGGGCTGTTGTGCCGGAGAGCAGGGGGCGCAACGGTGGCGATGTGGTGGTCACGCCGGATGGTGCACCGCAGGTCGCGGCGCGAGACGCGGAGGGACTCAATCTTGGGGCACTCATCGGCTCCGGCGAAGACCCTGAACCTTCCAACGCTCCACTCCACATGACGCAACCGCAGGTGGCGGCCCCGGCAGGCACGGGAGACGGGCCGCCGGTGCCGCAGGGCACCGCGCCGACCTTGAGCACCACGCTTCCGCTCGACCTGACCACGCCCAACTGGCCGGAGGCGATCGTGCAGGACCTGGCGCCGCATCTTGCCCCAGACGGGGACACGCTGACACTCACGCTCACGCCCGAGCGCCTTGGCACGCTTCAGGTTCGGCTCGCGGTCGAAAACGGGCAGGCCCAGCTCTTCATCCTCGCGCAAACGGCGGAAGCCGCAGCAGCGCTCCAGCAGGCCGAACCGCGCCTCGCGCAAGCCCTGGAACAGGCGGGGCTCGCCCTGGGCCACCACGAGGCGCGCCACGACGGCAGCGCCAGCGAGAACCATGGTCAAGCCGACGGGGGATCTGGCAGCGATCACGGCACCCACGACGAAAACACAAGCCCAGATGCCCTGCCCGAGAGCGCGACGGCTACCCAAGAACGGCTGCAACCGGGCGGGCCCTCCGCCGCGGCGACTGCATCATCAAGGCACACAGCCAGCGTCAATCTTCTGGCCTGAGGATCACCATGACCGATACCACCGCCGACGCGCCGCCAAAGAAGAAGGGCGGGCTCCTCAAGACGCTTCTCATCGTGCTCGTTGTGGGCCTGCTCTTCGGCGGCGGCGGCTTCGCGGGCGGCATCTTCTATGCGGGGCAGCAGGAGCCTGCCTCCGGTGACATCCTCCAACTGATCGAAAGCGAAGGCGGGGTGGGTGCGGATGGCGCCAAGCGGGTCCCGCGCGCGCTGCCGGACCGGTCCGCCTTCGAGACCCGCTACCATGAATTCGCCGAGCCCCTGACGACAAACCTGCGCGGCTCGCGGCGCTTCCTGCAAATCGGGGTGGGTATCTCCACGCAGTACGATGACACCGTCATTTCCCACATCGAGACCCACGAGCTCGCGCTTAAGTCCGACATGCTCGCGGTGATGAGTGGCTTTACCGAGGACGATGTCACCGGGCAGAACGGGCGCGACGCGCTCGCCGAAGCGCTGCGCGACGCCATGAATATTCGGCTCGAAGCACTTGAGGGCTTTGGTGGCGTGGAGGGCGTCTATTTCCCGAGCTTCGTGATGCAGTAGCCGCCATGGCCGATGAGGAAAAAGAGACCGCGGGCAGCGCGACGCAGGGCCTGCGTACGGATCAGCTCGATGCGCTCGTGGACGAGCTGCGCAGCAAGGACACGTCGCCTGACCGCGCCAAGCCCATCGGGCACGAGCGGGTGGAGCTCTTCACCTTTGGCAGCGACGACCTCGCCGTCATGGGCAACTATCAGGGCCTGCGCATGGTCAACGAGCGCTTCTGCCGCCTCGCGCGCTCCGTGTTCGTCCCGTTCTTGCGGACGCAGCCGCGGATCACGGCCTCCGCCCCCGAAGTCCGGACCTTCGACGACTATTCGCGCGGTCTTGGCAGCTTCGTGAGCCTGACGACCGCCCGCATGGACGAATTGCGCAACAGCCAGCTCACGGTGCTCCAGCCCGACTTCGTCTCTCTGATGACCAACGGCTACTATGGCGGAGATATCGCCTATCTCGGCAATCGCCGCTCGGAATTCACGGCAAGCGAGAACAGGGTCGTCCGCCTCTGCACCGAAGCGCTTCACCGCGCGCTCGAAAGCGCATGGTCTGACCTCTACCGCCTCACGTTTTCCCGTCCGGTCCACGAGGACAACGCGCAGTTCACGAGCTTCGTGGAGCCGGATGAGCAGGTCGTCGTGACCTCGTTCAACGTGCAGCTACCGGGCGTCGAGCCCGCCACGCTCGACATGATCTACCCGGTGCAGG
Organism: Pseudomonadota bacterium; assembly: GCA_038533575.1. Taxonomy (NCBI): domain Bacteria; kingdom Pseudomonadati; phylum Pseudomonadota; species Pseudomonadota bacterium. Next base: position 1,979,151 of record JBCAYL010000001.1, read on the forward strand.
CGCTCAAGCCCCTCGCCGCGAAGCTGCGGTCGCCGATGCAGACCGACCCTGCAACGGCCGATCTCCTCTGGCAGTCCCGGCTCACGCAGGCGGTGATGCAGGTCCCGCTCACGGTCACGGCGCGGCTGGCGACTCCGGAAATCCAGCTCGAGCAGCTCATGGAGATCGCGCCCGGGCTCGTCATCCCCATCGATCTTCACCTGCGCCCGCAGCTCCTCGTCGAGGGGATGCCCTTCTTTGACGTGGAGCCCGGCGAGAAGGGCGGCCGAGCGGCCGTCTCCCTGCTTCACAAGTGCCATGCCCCACGCCCCGAGGAGGATCCCGAATGACCGATAGCCCCGACGCTCCCAACGATCTGCAGGACGGCGAGGTCATGCCGGACCAGAAGCCGCGCTTCCCTGACATCGGCCTCCTCGCCCGCGTGAAGGTCAATGTCACCGTGGAGGTGGGGCAGGCACAGATGAGCCTGCAGGACCTCGTGCGCCTCAACGAGGGGGCGGTGGTCGAGCTCGACCGCATGGCTGGCGACCCGCTCGATATCCTCGCCAACGGGACCAAGATCGCCCGCGGCGAAGTGGTCGTGGTCGGCGAGAAATTCGGCATCCGCTTCGGCGAGATCGTGGAAGCGAGAGAACGCCTCGAAAATCTCTAAAACTGCCGCCAAATGGCACGGACTCTGCAGGCTTGCCATCGACCCGCCCCTGCAGAGAGCCGCCGCACCGTGGACGTTCTGAGCCCCGACCGCCTTTTGACGATAGCTGCCTTCCTGGCCGTGCTGCTGGGCGTATGGCTCTATGTGCGGCTCAACCGGGCACCGATCGCCCAGCGCCTGAAGCAGCGCCGGAGGCTCGAGGTGGCGGAGGTGCAAGGCCTCGGAAGCCACGCGCGGGCCGTCCTGCTCAATGTGGATGGCGCGCGGCTCCTCATCGTGACCGGGCCCCGTTCGGGCACGGCGATCCACGCCCTCGACGACGCAGAAGCTCCGGCGCTTTGCGAGGGTGGGCTGGCGGAGCGCACGCAATGATCGCCCGGCATCTTGTCCCGCTGGTGGGCGCGGCCCTGATCGCATCGCTGCCCGGTATTGCCGCCGCGCAAGCCGGCCTGCCCGTGCTCTCGCTCGATGGCGAGGGCGGAACCACCTATTCGCTCTCGCTCCAGCTCCTCGCGCTGATGACGGCACTCACGGTCCTCCCCGGCCTCGTGCTCGGCATGACGGCCTTCACCCGTGTCATCATCGTGCTCTCGATCCTGCGGCAGGCGCTGGGCACCATGCAGACGCCGCCGAACCAGGTGTTGATCGCGATCGCGCTCTTTCTCACCTTCTTCATCATGCAGCCCGTGCTCAGCGCCATCTACACCGGCGCGGTCTCGCCCTATCTCGACGGCGCGATGCCCGCCGACGTGGCCATCGAGACGGCCTGGGGCCACCTGCGCGGCTACATGCTCGCCAATACGCGGCAGAACGATCTGCTCATGTTCTCCGAGCTCAGCGAGGCGGGCCCCTTCGCCGATCCGACGCAGGTACCTGTCTCGGTGCTCTTGCCCGCGCATATCACCTCCGAACTAAAGACGGCCTTCCAGATCGGCTTCCTGCTCTTCCTGCCGTTTCTCGTGATCGACATGGTCATCGCCTCGATCCTCATGGCGCTCGGCATGATGATGCTGTCGCCCATGATCGTCTCGCTGCCCTTCAAGCTCCTGCTCTTCGTGCTCGTAGATGGCTGGGCGCTCACGATGGGCTCCCTCGCGTCGTCCTTTCAGGGGGTGCTTTGAGCCTTGGAGTTCGACGCCAATATCGAGCATTTGCAGCTGGCCTATTGGAACATCCTGCTGACGGCGGGGCCGGTCCTGCTGGTGGCGCTCGGGGTGGGCCTCCTGATCGGGATCCTGCAGGCGGCCACGTCGATCAACGAGGCGACGCTTTCCTTTGTGCCGAAGATGGGGGTGGTGATCCTGACCATGGCGCTCATGTCGAGCTTCACGCTCGGAACCCTGAGCGACTACTTCTCGCATATATTCGACACTATCGCGTCGATCCGGTGAGGCGGATGCTGGATCTCACGCCAAGTGCCTCCGGCCTTCCCGGCCTCGCCCTGAGCGAGGTGTCCGGCGTGCTGCTGCAATTCTTCTTCGCGATGCTGCGCATCGGGGCGTTCGTTCTCGCCGCGCCGCTCTTTGCTGCGCGCTTCATTCCGCTGCAGGTGCGCATCGTTCTGACGGTCTGTCTCGCGCTCCCTCTCATGGGGCGCGTCCCGCTCCCCGATCCCGAGACGCTCGCGAGCACGCGCGCGGTGGTCTGGGCCCTGCGCGAGATGGCGCTTGGGCTGAGCGCGGGCCTGGTGCTCAGCATCCTTTTCGCCATCGCCGTCATCGCCGGGGACCGCATCGCCAACACGGCGGGTCTGGGCCTCGCGGCGCAGGTGGACCCCAATACCGGCACGCAGTCCCCGGTCATCGGGCAATTCTTCTCGCTTTTTCTGCTGGCGATCTTCCTCAGCCAGGACGGACATCTCGCGGCCATAGGGCTCGTGCTGGAGAGCTACCGCCTCATCCCCATCGCCGCGCCGATCAACGGCGCCGAACTGACGGGCGCGGGCCTTGACGCCGCGCGCGAAATGTTTGCCGGGGCGGCACGCGTGATGATGCCCGTGGTGGGCATCCTCCTCGTGCTCAACATCGTCATCGGTGTCATCACGCGCTCGGCGCCGCAGCTCAACATCTTCGCCTTCGGCTTTCCGCTCACCATGAGCGCCACCCTCGTGCTGCTGCTGCTCACGGCCACGGGCCTCGGCGCGGCCTTCGCCGCCTTGACGGACGACGCGCTCGCCCGCCTCGCCGCTCTCTTCCTCGGCGCCGCGGATGGCTGAGGCTCAGGACGGACAGGAGAAGACCGAGGAACCAACCGAGAAGCGGCGGGCCGACGCGCGCAAGGACGGGCAGGTCGTGACCTCGACGGAGGTCTTCGTTCTCGTGACGCTAGCGACAGCCACGCTCATCTACCTCGTGGGCAGAGCCCAGCTCCCCGGCCTCGCCGGGCTCTGGGCGCAGGGCTTCGTGATCTCGCCGGGCACGGCGCTCGATGGTCTTTTGATCGCCCGCACCGGCTACCTTCTCGCATGGACGGCCGCCGCGGCCGCGATCGGTCTGCCGCTCATCGCCGTGATCCTTGCGGCGCAGGCCGGCGTGGGCGGGCTCAACTTCGCGACGAAGGCCATCGGCTTCAAGCCCGAGAAGATCGACCCCCTCAAGGGCTTCCAGCGCATGTTCTCCATGCGCGCGCTGGTGGAGCTCTCTAAGGCAACGCTCAAGGTGCTCCTGCTTCTGGGTGCGGGCCTCATCGCGGTCTGGCCGCTCTACCCGGCCTTCGAGACCGCCGCCTCACAATCGACGGGCGATGCCATCGCCCTGCTCGGGACGGCCATGCTGCGGCTTCTCGGCGGTGTGCTCGTGGGGCTCCTGCTCATCGCGGCCATCGATCTCGTCTGGCAGATCCATCAAAACACGCAGCAGCTCCGGATGTCGCGGCAAGAGATCAAGGACGAGGTGAAGGAAGCCGAGGGCGCCCCTGAGCAGAAGGCCGAGCAGCGTCGGCGACAGCGCGACGCCTCGCGCCGGGCCGCGGAGCGCAAGGCCCTCGATGACGTGCCGAGTGCCAACGCCATCATCACGAACCCCACGCATTTCGCGGTCGCGCTGCGCTATGATCCGGCCTCCGGCAAGGCGCCGATCATCGTGGCCATGGGCAAGGGCGACCTCGCGCGGGAACTCATCCGCCGGGGGCGTCTCGCGACGGTCAAAACGCTGCGCGTCCCGCCGCTGTCCCGGGCGCTCTTCTTCCACGGGACCCTCGGGAAAGAGATTCCTGAAGCGCTCTACGCCGCGGTCGCCGTCGTTCTCGCCCATGTCTGGCGCCTCGATCGCGGGATGGCGGGCCCGCTTCCGGCCGTGAGCCTGCCCGAGGAGCTGCTCTTCGATGAGTTCGGGCGCCCCGCGTCCCGACCGTCCCGATCTTCCCGGTAATCAGCAAGGGAGCTGCCCCCCGTGTCAGACCCATCCCACCGCCCCTCCACGGGAGACATGATCTCCACTCTCTGCTTTCTCGGCGTGGGGCTCTGGCTCCTCGGCAACGCGACGCTGGAGGCGTGGCCCCGCAACGCGCTCCTCGCGCTGGCAGGTACGGCCAGCCTCGCAGGCGCCGCGCGCCACATCATCGCGCGCGCGATCTCGAGCCGCGGGGAGGAGCGTCGGCGACCCTAGCTGGGCAGAAAAAAGAGCAGTCCAGCGAGGCAAAAGACAAGGAGGGCCACGGTGGTGGCCACGGCGGCGCCGAGAGGCGCCCAGCCCACCTCTGTCACGTCCTTGATCGGCGTCGCGAGGCCCACCGCCGCGATGGCGGTCACAAGACAGGCTTGGGACAGGGTGCGCAGCGCCGTCTCGAAGGAGGCGGGTACGAGCCCGATGGAGTTCGCGACGACAAGCGCGGCAAAGCCAAGAAGAAAGACCGGGACGAGCTGCGGCTTGTCCCCTGCCGGCCCGTCGCGCGAAGCGGCATAGACGAGCCCGATGATGAAGATGACCGGCAGGAGCAGCGCGACGCGGAAAAGCTTCACGATCGTCGCCGTCTCGCCGGCCTCGGTGGAGACGGCAAAGCCCGCCCCGACGACCTGCGCGACGTCGTGGATCGTGGCGCCCAGAAGGATCCCGATGGCGCGATCTTCGAGCCCGAAGAGCTGGAAAAGCGACGGGTAGATGACCATTGCAGCCGTGGAAAGCGACGTGACGATGATGACCGTGAACGCGGTCTGACGTTCGAGTTCAGGCCCCCGGGGCAGGACCGCGGAGATGGCGAGCGCGGCCGATGCGCCGCAGATGGCGGTGGCACCGCCGAGAAGCACACCGAACTGGCGCGTATGCCCGAGCGCCCGCGCCGCGAAGACGCCCATCGCGATCGCGCAGACCATGCCGCCGATGACGAGCGCCGCCACGCTCCAGCCCAGCGCGACGACGTCCCCCAACACGACACGCGCGCCCAAAAGGGCGATGCCCACGCGCAGGATGCGCTTCGACGCGAAGAGGACCCCGGCGCTCGGTTTCGTGCCTTTTTCGATGGCCGGGGCCAGCGCCATGCCGATGAGCAAGGCCAGGAGCATGACCGGGCCGCCCACATTGGCGGAGACGAACGCCGCCGCCCCCGCAACGACGGCGGCGAGGATGATCCCCGGAAGGAGTGCCTGTACTCGAGCGAAAATGCGGGGCCTCGTTGGTCTCGTTGGGTCGGTCGCCGGAGGCAGGTGTGTCGCGAGAGGCAGCCCTCTGTCAATCTCGCCGTGGCTCTCCGCACCGCGCCACGCCACCCAGTCACCGGCCCGCACGGCACGCGGGCGCAACAAAAAAGCCACAGCGCGAGGCGCAGCGCGACGGGGTGCGCGCACTCGGGACGCGCAGGGCATAGTCAGGGGCAGCAAGGATGCAATCAAGGAGCGCGCCGTGAAGACGCTAGGCTTCACCTGTCTGAAGGATGACGGCCCCTACCTCGTGGAATGGCTGGCGCATCACCTCGCGGCGGGCTTTGGGAAGATGCTCGTCCTGACCCACGATTGTACGGATGGCTCAGATGCGCTGATGGATGCGCTCACGGCCGATCCGCGGATCGCCCATGTCCCTTTCGATCGGACTTTGGGCAAGGCTGTCCAGTGGCAGGCGCTGGCCCATGCGGCGCGGCACGCGGAGTACCAGTCCGCCGACTGGGCGCTCTTCTTCGATGTGGACGAATTCCTGTGCCTCGACGGGTCGGCGGACATCGCGGCGCTGATCGAGGCTTTCGGCGGCGATGCCATTGCCCTCCCCTGGCGGCTTTTCGGATCAGGTGGGCAAGAGACATGGCGCGATGGGCTCACGCCGGAGCGCTTTCTGCGCGGGGCGGCGGAGGATCTGCACTTCCCCCTCGCGCATCTCTTCAAGACGCTGCATCGACCGGCAGCCTTTCAGAAGCCCGGCGTGCACCGCCCGCGTGGCCGAAAGGGCGAAGCGACCGTCTGGACGGGGCCCGACGGTGCCCCCCTTCCCCGCGGCTTCGACACGGCGCAGAATGCCATTTCTCTCTACGGGCTCGTACGCGGCAAACGGCAGGCGTGGCTCAACCATTACTCGCTCAGGTCCCGGGATGAGTTCATGGTCAAACGGAGCCGAGGGCTGCCCAACCACGAGGCGCGCGAGATCGGCGTGACCTATTGGCTGGAGCGCAACTGGAACATGCTGGAGGAGCGCAGCATCGCGGGGATGCTCCCCGCGACCCGCGCGACCTACGACGCCCTGATGGCGCTTCCGGGGGTGGCGGAGGCCCATAGGGCGTGTCGCGCGGCCCATGACGCGCGGGCCCGGGCGCTCGCGTCGGACGTGGAGGCGGCGCGCCTTGCCTTCCGACTTAAGCTCGCCGGGGACAGCACGCCGCCCACTGCGGCCGATGCCCGCCAGCTCATGAAACAGGTGGCGGCAGCGAGGGCCTCCGCGGCTGACTAGGGTCCAGTGGGCCAGTGTGAAAGAAACGCCCGATCAACCTCTCGCCCACAATCGCGCGCCCCGCTCGCGGCTTTGAGTAAGGGCTGGAAGGCTCACGCCTCGGGCGTTGCGCTTCGGCTCGGCTCACCCATGGCCAGCTCGCTACGGCGCTGCTCCTCCTTGGTGGCTTGGTTCACGGCCATCATCTTGCTGCGTGTGTCGAGGGTCAGCGCCACGTGGACCTGATCGCGCAGTTCGGGGTCCTTGTCGACGAGGGCACGCAGGGCCGTCCGGCTCATCCGGAAAAGCCGCGTACCCGGGGAGGCGACCACGCGGGCGGTGGCGGGCTCGTCGCTCAGCACGGTGATCTCGCCCAGCAGGCTCCCGGCCGCCACATGGGCCAGCACGCGGCCCTCGCTCTCTGCGCGGGCCGCGCCGCTCTTGAGATAAAAGAGCGCCGTTGAAGGCGCGCCCTCCTCGATGAGGACGGTCTCTTCGGCCACGTCCAGCCAATGCCCGGCGTTCAGGAACTGGCGCGCGTTGATGCGCGGCATATGGGCGAGCTTGTCTTGCACGAAGGCGGCCTCCTCGGGTGAGAACTTGACCGCGCGCGACCTCAGGAAGAGCCGTGTGAGACCAAAGACCGAAATGAGGATCCAGCTCACCTGGATGATGGCGGAGTAGAGATTGAAATTCGCGAAGAGGGAGACGAGGACGAACGAGGCCGCCGCGAGGTTCATCCAGACATAAGCAAAGCCAGAGCCGCGGATATAGCCGGCCTGCAGCAAGAAATAGCTGCTGAGGTAAAACGAGACGCCGACCATGCCGGCCAGGGCAAATGCATCGATAAACTGGGTCATGGCCACATTTCCGATCCACCGGAACATACAGGGCGGGGGATCAGGATCATGCGTGGCACCGAGACGGTCATGACGCAATGATAGATGTTGGCGGAGGCAGTTACGGATGAGCCTCGGGCTGCCCCGTATGCGCCCTCCAGACCGGGCTGTCGCGCGCTAGGGCGCGGTGCCGAGGGTCTGACGCAGGCGGATATCGGTCGGAAGCTCCATGCGCTGCCCCGCCTCGCCCGAGCGTAGCATCTGGATCAGCATCCCGGCGGCGCGGCGGCCCATCTCGCGGTGGGGGACGTGGACCGTGGTGAGCGAGGGCTTGGCCAGCATTGCGATCTCGATATCGTCGAACCCGGTGATCGATACGTCCTCAGGCACCTTGAGCCCCATCTCGCGCGCGGCGCGCAGGGCGCCGATGGCGAGCACGTCGTTGACGCACATCACGACGGTCGTCTCGGGGGCCATGGCCATGACCTCTCGGAAAGCGGTCTCGCCGTTCTCGATGCCGTAAGGGGTTTCCACGGTGACGAGCGAGGCAGGATCGAGCCCTGCCTCACCGAGCGCCAGCCGGATGCCCTCCACTCGCCCGCGGGCGCGGTCATTGGTCTCCGTTGGCGCAGTGATGCAGCCGATGTGACGGTGGCCGCGCGTCAGGACCAAGCGGGCGAGCTCCGCCATCCCCTTCACGTTGTCAAAACCGATGGCCGGGCGCGCTTCTTTCTCGGCGAAGGACCACGCCACGAGGGCCGGGATCTTCTGCGTATCGAGGAAGCCGTAGAGCTCCGCGCTCCTGTCATAGCCGATCAGGAGGAGCGCATCGGCGCCCCGCGCCACGAGCGCGCGCACCTGCTCGTCCTCGAGGGTCTGGTTGTAGGCCGAGGAGGCCAAAAGGAGCGTCTTTCCATGGCGGCCGAGCTCTTCCTGAAAGGCCTGAAGACCGCGCGCGAAGACCGCGTTTTCCATGGTGGGGATCACCGCGCCCACGGTGTTGGTCTGCTTGGCCGCGAGCGCGCGTGCACCGAAATTGGGGGCATAGCCGAGATCGCGCACCGCCTTGAGGACGCGCTCGCGCGTGTCCGGCACGACCCGGTCCGGCGAGTTCAAGCACCGCGACACCGTGGCCGTGGAGACACCCGCGCGGGCAGCCACGTCGGCCAGGGTGGGGATTGCGCCGTCTGAGGTCGGCTGTGCCATGGATCTCTTCGCCTTGTGTCTGCGCGCAGATCGCGCCGCCTGAGCTATGCACAAAAGGGGCGGGTCGATCACGGGGAATGTTACGCTTGCCCGATTTTATGTAAGCGCTTACATTTGTCACGACTCACCTGATACAGGGGGTCCGGGAGGATACATGCCATACGTGATCGCAGCCGTGCTGGTGCTGGCCTTTGTCGCCAATGTCGCCCTCGGCGCCTTTGGGCCTTCGGCCCCCGTCGGGATCGTCGCGGAGATGCTGATCCTCTTCGGGGCCGCCATCGCATTTTCCATCGGAATTCTGCGCAGCGAAGCGCGGGAAAAATCAAAACAAGACCACACAGAATAAGCGTCCAAAGGGAGGATTTGACATGGACAAGACCCACAAGGAGCTGGCCTCGGCCGAGCGCCGAAATTTCCTGAAGCTCAGCGGGGCCGGCGCGTTCACGGCGGCCGTTCTGGCCGGGGCGAGCGGGACGCTATGGTCCAGTGAGGCAGCCGCCCAGACCGCCGCTGAAGAGCGCGACAGAGAGGCCGCAGCGGACCACGTCATGACGCTGGCGACGGCCTATGTGCTTGGGGCCTCGCGCTCCTACCCGATCATGCAGCTGGACCTCAAGGAGAACATCCAGAACATGACCAACGGCAAGGTCTACGTGAAGCTCGCCCCCGGCGGACAGCTTGGCGCCGGTGGCGCGCTGGCGCAGGCGGTGCAGGGCGGCACGATCCAGTGCGCGCAGCACTCGCTGTCGAACTTCGCGCCTTTCGCGAGCGTCGTGGACCTCATCAACCTGCCCTACTTCTGCGGCTCCAATCAGCGCTTTACGAACCTGACGACGTCGGACGCATGGAAATCCGAGGTTGATCCCAAAATCGCGGCCTCGGGCTTCAAGGCGCTGATGTACATCGTCATCGACCCCCGCGTCGTGGCCGTGCGGCAGGGCGGGAACGCCATCATCACGCCCGGCGACATGGCGGGCGTGAAGTTCCGCGTGCCGGGCTCCGCGATGCTTCAGCAGTATTATGGCCTCGTGGGCGCGAACCCGACGCCGGTTGCCTGGGGCGAGACGCCGTCGGCCATCCGCCAGGGCGTGGCCGATGCGCTCGACCCGTCGGTGGGCGCGCTCCATGTCTTCGGCTTCGGCGAGATCCTCTCTCACGTGACCTTCACGCAGGCCGTGCCGGACAGCCAGGTCTATTCCGTCAACGCGGAGTGGTTCGATTCCATGCCGATGGACGTGAAGGAAGGCATCGAGTTCGCAGGCGAAGTCACGCAGCAGCAGAACCTCGCCAAGGTGCCGTCGGCGCGTTCCTACGCCATGTCGCAGCTCATCGCTAACGGCGTGGAATTCCACTCCCTGACCGACGATCAGCTCGCCGAATGGCAGGAGGCGGGCGGCTTCCAGCGTTCCGAATGGGACCAGTTCAAGGTCGATCTCGCGGGCTCCATGGAGACCTTCTCCAAGCTCGAGGAAGCGGCCGGTACGGCGAGCCGCTACTACGTCCACGACGCGTAAGCGCCCTGCGGGCCGGCGTGCCCTACGCGCCGGCCCGCACACCACTCTGCAGACGTCACATTTGCCCGGCCGCGCCTGCGCGGCGGGAGGAAGGCCCCCATGTCCCAGATCTACCGCGCCATAGATGCCAATGCCGAACGGTGGCTCCTCCTCGTCTTCTACGTGATGCTCGTGGGCACTATGTTCATCGAGGTCGTGCGGCGGGAGGTCTTCGCATATTCCTCCATCTGGGGGGAGGAGATCGTGCGGTATTCCTTCATCTACCTCGCCTGGATCGGCGCGGCGGCGGCGGTGAAGGAGCGCGGCCATATCCGCATCGACGTGGTCATGCATTACCTGCCGCGGACGCTGAAGACGCTGCTCTACATCTTCGGGGACATCGTGATGTTCATCATCGCGCTCATCGCGATCTACTGGTCGTGGGAGGCGCTGCATGTCTCGTGGAAGTTCCAGTCCGTCACCGATGGCCTGCGCATCGGGCGGTACTTCTTCCTCTTCGCGGTGCCGTTTGGCTTCGCGCTCGTCGTCTTCCGCCTCGTGCAGGGCTTCCTGCGCGACATCTCTGACCTTCGTAACGGGCGCCCCGTCTACGAAGGCGACAAGCTGTTCGACTAGGGAGGGCCGGGACCATGATGTGGCAGCAACTCGGGCAGCAGACCCTCGAACTTGGCTGGGATTTCTACGCCTCCGTCATTCTCTTCGTCGTCCTCGTGGCGCTGGCCGTGCCGGTCTGGGCTGCCATCGGCTCCGCCACTGTGCTCATGCTCGTCATGTCCGGCGCCTTGCCGCTGAGCCTTGTCGGCGAAAAGCTCTTCTCCGGCATCGACGCCTTCGCGCTCACGGCCGTGCCGCTTTTCATCCTGACAGGTGACGTGCTCGTCCGAACGGGGCTCAGTCGGAAATTCCTCGACGTGGCCGAGGCGCTGACCTGCTGGGCCAAGGGAGGTTTCGGCTCGGCCACCGTCCTCGTCTGCGGAATGTTCGCGGCGATCTCGGGCTCTGATGCGGCGGGGGCTGCTGCCGTGGGCCGCATGACCATCGACCGGCTGGTGGAGAGCGGCTACCCCCGCCCCTATGCCTGCGCACTTGTGGCCGCGGGCGCCTGCACCGGCATCCTGATCCCGCCGTCCATTGCCTACATCATCATCGGCCTCGTCCTCGGGATCGCCGTCTCCACGCTCTTTCTCGCGGCGGTCATTCCCGGCCTTCTCATCCTCATCTCTATCCTCGTGACGAACGTGGTGATGAACCGGCTGAACCTCTGGGAGGGCGGCGGGATCATGACGGCGGCGGAATGGCGCGCGAACCTCTGGGGGGCGCTCAAGAGCGGCTGGTACGCCTTCCTCGTCCCCGGCATCATCTTCTACGGCATCTTCTCGGGTCGCCTTACGCCCACCGAAGCGGGCGCCGTCGCCGTCGTCGTCACCATCGCCATGGGCTTCATGCTGGGCACGCTGAAGCTCAGCGACTTCCCCGCCATGCTCGTCAGCTCGGCCAAGGTGAACGGCGTCATCCTCCCGATCATCGCGTTTTCCATCCCGCTGGCCGAGGCGCTCGCCATCATAGGCGTACCGCAGGGCTTCGTCGGGGCGCTGACGTCGATGACATCCAACGAATACGCCCTCATCGCCATCATGGTGCTGATCCTCGTCGCAGCGGGCTGCGTCATGGAGACGACACCCAACATCGTGATCCTCGCCCCGATCCTCTTCCCGCTCGCGCAGGAAATCGAGATGAACCAGATCCAGTTCTGCATCATGATGATCACGGCGCTGGGCGTGGGCTTCATCACGCCGCCGCTGGGGCTCAACCTCTTCGTGGTCTCCGGCATCACGGGGGAGTCGATCCTCAAGATCGCCTACCGCGCCATCCCCTTCGTCTTCTTCATGCTGATCGTGACGCTTATGATCGCTTACATTCCCGCCTTCTCCACGTCTCTTCTTCCCGATGTTTATCGATAGGAACCCGACCCCATGACCCGCGAGTATCTGAAGAAAGCCTCCCTCACCGCGCGCAGCGGCGCCTCGGACGTCAACGAGATCGTGCGCGGCATCCTCAGTGACATCGAGGAGGGCGGCGACGCGAAAGCCATGGAATACGCGGCCAAGTTCGACAAGTACGACGGCAACGTTCTCCTGACCGCCGAGGAGATCGAGGCCGCAATCGCGCGCGTGCCCGAGAAGCTGAAGCGCGATATCGAGTTCAGCCATGGCAATGTGAAGCGCTTCGCGGAGGCACAGAAGGCATCGATGACCGATATCTCGGTCGAGGTGGTGCCGGGCATGGTCGCGGGTCAGAAGATGATCCCGGTGGACGCGGCGGGCTGCTACGTGCCGGGCGGCCGCTACAGCCACATCGCCTCGGCGATCATGACGGTGACCACGGCGAAGGTGGCGGGCTGCAAGCACATCGTCGCCTGCTCCCCGCCCCGCCCGGACGTCGGCATCGCGCCTGCGATCGTCTATGCCGCGCATATCTGCGGCGCCGACAAGATCATGGCCATGGGCGGCGTGCAGGGCGTCGCCGCCATGACCTTCGGCCTCTTCGGGCTGCCCAGGGCCAACATCCTCGTGGGCCCGGGCAACCAGTTCGTGGCCGAAGCGAAGCGCATCCTCTTCGGGCGCGTGGGCATCGACATGATCGCGGGCCCCACGGACAGCCTCGTTCTCGCCGACAAGACCGCCGACCCGATGGTGGTGGCGACCGACCTCGTGGGTCAGGCCGAGCACGGCTACAACTCCCCCGTCTGGCTCGTCACAGACGACCGCACGCTGGCTGAAGAGGTGATGCGCCTCGTGCCCGTGCTCATCGATGATCTGCCCGAGCTCAATCGCGAGAACGCAACGGCGGCGTGGCGCGACTATGCCGAGGTGATCCTCTGCGCTGATCGCGCCGACATGGCCGCGACATCGGACGAATACGCACCAGAGCACCTCACCGTCATGGCCGAAGACCTCGACTGGTGGCTCGAAACGCTCACCTGCTACGGCTCGCTCTTCCTCGGGGAGGAAACCACGGTGGCCTTCGGCGACAAGGCATCGGGCACAAACCACGTACTGCCGACGTCCCGGGCGGCGACCTATACCGGCGGCCTCAGCGTCCACAAATACATGAAGATCGTCACCTGGCAGCGCTCGAACGCAGACGCCATGAAGCCCATCGCCGAAGCGACGGCACGGATCTCCCGGCTCGAAGGCATGGAGGCCCATGCGCGCACCGCCGATATCCGGCTGGCCAAGTTCTTCCCGGGCGAGAATTTCGATCTGACCGCCGAAGACTGAGCATGTCGTCTGCCCTTCACCCAGACCTCAGCGGCCATGTGGCCCTCGTGACGGGGGCAAGCTCCGGCCTCGGGCGCCGCGCGGCGGAGGTACTCGCACGCGCCGGGGCCGCGGTGGTGGGCGTGGCGCGCCGCGCAGAGGCGCTGGAAGCGGTGGAAGGCGTCTCCGCATTGCCATGGGACCTGTCGGACCGCTCGCGCCTGACCGAGCTTGCCGAGGAAGCCGCTCTGCCGTTCGGCGCGCCGGACATCGTCGTCCATGCCGCCGGGGTCAACACGCGTGAAGCTGCTGACGACGTCACAGTCCACGGCTGGGACCTCACGCTGGGTCTCAACCTCGCAGTGCCTTTCTTCCTGTCCCAGCACCTCGCTGGCGCGATGGCGGCGAAGGGGTGGGGCCGCATCGTGACCTTTGCCTCCCTGCAATCCTCCCGCGCCTTTCCCGGCGGGCTGAGCTATGGTGCCTCCAAGGGCGGCATCGCTCAGCTCACGCGCGCCATGGCCGAAGCCTGGTCAGCGCGCGGGATCAACGTGAATGCCATCGGGCCAGGTTTCTTCCGGACGGAGCTCACGGCGGCGGTCTTCGACGACCCGGACCGCGCGGCGCGCAATGCGGCGCAAACCTGCATCGGGCGCAACGGCGAGCCGGAGGATCTCGACGGGCCGCTGCTCTTCTTCTGCTCGGATGCGTGCCGGTACGTTACCGGGCAGGTGCTCATGGTCGACGGAGGGTTCACCGCGAAATGAAAGCGCTGGTCTATTCCGCGGTGGAAACACTGGAGCTGCGCGAGGTGCCCGACCCGTCGCCCGGGGCATCCGAGCATCTCGTGCGGATCGGGGCGGTGGGCATCTGCGGATCGGACATGCACGCCTATCTGGGCCACGATGACCGACGCCCCGCGCCCCTCATCCTCGGGCACGAGGCGGCAGGCGTGGTGGTGGGCGGCCCGTGGGACGGGCGGCGTGTGGCTATCAATCCCCTTGTCACCGATCCCGAGAGCCCCGCCAGCCGCTCGGGCCGCGAGAACCTCGATCCTGCGCGGCAGATCATCTCCATGCCGCCGCGCGAGGGGGCCTTTGCGCAATTGGTGGCCATACCCGAGCGCAATCTCGTCCCAATCCCCGACGACGTATCGATGGAGATGGCCGCGCTCGCCGAACCCATCGCCGTGAGCTGGCACGCGGCGCGACTGGGGCTCGCGGCGCAGCATCCGGCGGACCGCGGACGCGCCCATGTGATCGGTGGCGGCGCGATCGGCCTGGCCGCGGCGCTCTCGCTGCGGGCGATGGGGGTGGACGCGGTGACGTTGGCTGAACCGAACGAGACCCGCGCCGCCTATCTGCGCGACCGCTGCGGGATCGAGATCGACACCGCGCCGCAGGGTGGCGTGCCGCTCGTCGTCGATGCGGTGGGCTATGCCGCGACCCGCGCGACCGCCTCGGCCTCTGTGCGCCCGGGCGGTGTCATCGTGCATATCGGCCTCGGCAGCAGCGAGGGCGGCCTCGATATCAGGCGGCTCACGCTCCAGGAAATCACCTTCATCGGGACCTACACCTACACCGCGCAGGATTTTCGCGATGCCTGCGCGGCCATGTTCAGCGGGCGTCTCGGTGCACTAGACTGGTACGAAGAACGCGCCCTCGCCGACGGCGCCCGCGCCTTTGCCGATATCAAGGCTGGCCTCGCGCCTGCCCCGAAGATCATTCTCAAACCATGACAAGCCCCGGAGACGCCCATGTCCAACCCCGCCCCCAATGAGATACCGCACCTCCTTGTTCACGAAGAGGCCGACAATGTCGGCGTGGTCGTCGTCGAGGGCCTGACCGCTGGCACCGACATGCTGTGCTGCATCACGCACGACAATTCCACCTTCCGCCTGACCGCCGGGGCGGACGTGCCCATCGGGCACAAGATCGCGCTCAAGGACATCAAGAACGGCGACACCGCGATCAAGTACGGGGAGGATATCGGCAAGTTCATCGCCGACGTGCCGCAGGGCGGCCACGTCCACACCCACAACTGCAAAACCAAGCGTTGGTAAGGAGCGCCCCCATGAGCAAGTACTCGAACATCACCTTCATGGGCTACCGCCGCGAGAACGGCCGCGTGGGCGTCCGCAATCACGTCCTGATCCTGCCCGTCGATGACATCTCCAACGCGGCCTGCGAAGCGGTGGCCAACAACGTGAAGGGCGCGCTCGCGATCCCACATGCCTATGGCCGCCTGCAATTCGGCGAGGATCTGGAGCTCCATTTCCGGACCATGATCGGCACGGGCTCCAATCCCAACGTGCATTCCGTAGTCGTCGTCGGGATCGAGCCCGGCTGGACGAAGCGCATCGCCGACGGAATCCGCGAGACCGGCAAGGAAGTGGCCGAGTTCTCCATCGAGCAGAAGGGCGATTTCGAGACGATCCGCGCGGCCTCCTGGGCGGCGAAGGATTTCGTGCACAAGGCGACCGAAGTGCAGCGCGAGGAATGCTCCGTGAAGGAGCTGTGGGTCTCCACCAAGTGCGGGGAGAGCGACACGACGACGGGCCTCGGCTCCTGCCCCACGGTGGGCAACATGTATGACAAGCTCCTGCCCGAGGGGATCACCGGCTTCTTCGGGGAGACCTCCGAGATCACGGGCGCGGAGCATATCTGCCAGAAGCGCGCCATCAACGAGGAGGTGGGCGAGCGGTGGTACAAGATGTGGAAGGCCTACCAGGACGACGTGATCTTCGCGCATCAGACCGATGACCTCTCTGACAGCCAGCCCACGAAGGGCAACATCGAAGGCGGGCTCACGACGATCGAGGAAAAGGCGCTAGGCAACCTCGAGAAGATCGGGCGCACCTCGCAGTACATCGACATCCTCGAGCCCGCCGAGCAGCCGAAATCGGGCGACGGTCTCTATTTCATGGACTCGTCTTCGGCGGCAGCCGAATGCGTGACGCTCATGGCAGCCGGTGGCGCGGTCGTGCACACCTTCCCCACCGGGCAGGGCAATGTCGTGGGCAACCCCATCGTGCCGGTCATCAAGATCACGGCCAATCCCCGCACCGTGCGCACCATGGGCGAGCATGTGGACGTGGACGTCTCCGGCATTCTCAGGCGCGAGATGACAATCGACGAGGCCGGCGACGCGCTCATCGACATGATCCGGCGCACAGCCAACGGACGCAACACGGCTGCGGAAGCGCTCGGGCATCGCGAGTTTTCCATGACAAAGCTCTATCGCAGCGCGTAACGGAACGGGGGGAGAGCGGCGAACGCCATGGCGGCAGTGGTCAATCTTTCGATCCCAGAGGCCCGCGCCTTGCTCACCGCGGCCTTTTCCGCCATCGGCGTGCCCGCGCCGGCGGCGGCCTCGGTCGCCCATGCGCTGGTGGCCGCGGAAGCCGAGGGGCAAGTGGGCCACGGCTTCAGCCGCCTCGGCGACTACGCCGCGCAGGTCAAAAGCGGCAAAATCAACGCCCGGGCCGAGCCTAGTATCCGGAAGCACGGCCCCGCCTCGATCGCGGTCGATGCCGGGCAGGGTTTCGCCTTCCCAGCCCTCGACGCGGCGATCGCAGCAGTCGTTCCTCTGGCGAGGGAATGCGGCATCGCCATCGCGGCGGTGGGCAATTCGCATCATTGCGGCGCGCTGTCGGTAACGGTGGAGCGCGTGGCCGAGGCGGGCCTGATCGGCCTGATGGTCGCCAACACGCCAAAGGCAATCGCGCCCTGGGGCGGACGCGACGCGCTCTACGGGACCAATCCCATCGCTTTCGCCACCCCCCGGCAGGACGGCCCGCCGCTCGTGATCGACCTCTCCTTGTCGCGGGTGGCCCGGGGCAAGGTGATGGCGGCTCGGAAAGCGGGCAAGGACATTCCCGAAGGCTGGGCTCTCGACGCAGAAGGCCACGCCACGACAGATCCCGAGGCCGCGCTCGGCGGGACCATGGTCCCCATCGGCGAGGCCAAGGGGACAGCCCTCGCCCTCATGGTGGAGATCATGGCCACAGCGCTCACCGGGAGTGCCTTCAGCGCGGAGGCGGGCTCTTTTTTCTCCGCCGAGGGCCCTGCGCCCCGCGTGGGCCAGACGCTGATCGCCATCGATCCCGGCGGGCAGGCGGACTATCTCGCACGCGTCTCCGCGCTGCTCGACAGTATCAGTGCCATGGAGGGCGCGCGGCTGCCCGGCGCCCGGCGGCTGGCATCACGCGCATTGGCGGAGGCCCGCGGCCTCGATATCCCCGCGACGTTTGTCGAAGAGGCGCGCAGGCTGGCCAGGACGGCGGCCGCCCCCCACGACGCATAAAGGACAAGTACTATGCCAAACTCTATCCTCATCCCCGTCGCGCTCGACCATGAAGGCATGGTGGAAATGAAGCTGGTCACCGCACGCACGATGCTCGAACGCGGCGGTATCATCACGCTACTGACCGTGCTCGAGAGCATCCCAGGCTTCGCCGCGGAGCTGGTGACGGTGAAGCCCGAGAACCACCTGACCGCAAAGATCCGCGGCAGGCTCGAGGCGATTGCCGAGGGCGCGGACGATATCAATTGCATGGTGACGACGGGCAAGCCGGGCGTCCGTATCTCGGAAGTGGCAGGCGAGATCGGCGCCGACCTCGTTATCGTCGGCGCGCATCACCCCTCCGCCATGGACTACTTCCTCGGGTCCACGGCCGCTCGCGTCGCCCGGCGCGCGCCCTGCTCCGTGCTCATCCAGCGGCCCGAGCGCTGACGGCCCCGCGAGGACCTGGCTCCATGGCGCGACTGACACGACCCCGCAGGGGGATGATGCTGGAGCCGCCCGCGGTCTCGAGCGCGGTCGGTGACGGCTCTCTCGCGAGCGACAAGCCCTATGACGGGCGGCGGCTCTCCTATGCCACCACTTTCACGAACCCCTGGCAGCAGGTGATGATCCGGACCATCGAGCTCGGCACGGCGAAGATCAGCCTGCTCCGAAAGATCCGGCAATTCGAAGCAATGGGCGTGCCCCAGGGACAGCCCTTCTTCACCCAGGCGCTGAAGGTCATGGGCATCGCCGTGGAGACGCCCGCGAACGAGATCGCGCGCATTCCCGCGACGGGCCCCCTCATCGTCACTGCCAACCACCCCCATGGGCTCGTGGACGGCATGGTGCTGGCCGAGCTCATCGGACGGGTGCGGCAGGACTACAAGATCCTGACACGGTCTCTGCTGACCGGTGTGGGCGAGGTCGACCGGTTCATGATCCCGGTGCCCTTCGCCCATGATCCGGACGCGGTGGAAAAGAGCGTGGAAATGCGCAAGCTCGCCATGGATCACCTCCGGGATGGCGGGGCGGTCGTGCTCTTCCCGGCAGGTGTGGTGGCCTCGGCGGATCGCTTTCTCGGCCCGGCAATCGAGCGAGAATGGAGCGCCTTCACGGCCAAGATGATCCAGCGCTCCGGCGCGACCGTGCTGCCCGTACGCTTTCCCGGGCAGAACAGCCGCGCCTACCAGATCGCCAGCCTCACCTCGCAGACCCTTCGGCAAGGGCTCCTGCTCTACGAGGTGAAGCACGCCCTCGACAGGCCGCAGCGCCCCTTCATCGGGGCGCCGTTCAGCGGCGACGCGCTGACGCGCTGGGCCGCAGACCCGCGGGGCCTCGTGAGCTGGCTGCGGGAGGAGACGCTTGGACTGGGCCAAGACCCCGGCACCTGAGCAGCACGAGTGACGCGAATCGCGCCCGACCGCTGCACGCTTTCCGCGCAAGTGCCCGATTTTCCATGTGTTTGCCCCCCCGGCTGCCTTGGCCCCGAGGCGCGCTGGTTGACGTGCGACGGGATTCTGCGTCACGCTCGTCACATCCGTGACACAAGTTCACTAGGGAGAATCCAATGAACAAGCATCTCACCGGAGCGCTCGTCGCTGCCGCCACCTTCTTTGGTGCGGGCGTCGCATCTGCCCAGGAGACCTTCATCACCATCGGCACCGGCGGCGTGACAGGGGTCTATTATCCCACCGGCGGCGCCATCTGCCGGATGCTGCGCCCGGGCCGCGCGGATCACGGCATCCGCTGCGGCGCCGAGTCCACTGGCGGCTCGGTCTTCAACATCAACGCGATCCGGGGCGGCGAGCTCGAGTTCGGCGTCGCCCAGTCCGACTGGCAGTTCCACGCCTTCAACGGCACCTCCCGTTTCGAGGAGCAAGGCCCGTTTGAAGAGCTGCGCGCCGTCTTTTCCGTGCACCCGGAGCCCTTCACGGTCGTGGCGCGTGCCGATGCGGGCATCTCGACCTTCGAAGATCTCAAGGGCAAACGCGTGAACGTGGGCAACCCGGGCTCGGGCCAGCGCGGCACGATGGAAGTGCTCATGGCGGCCATGGGCTGGACCATGGACGACTTCGCCGTCGCCTCCGAACTGCAGGCCGCCGAGCAATCGCAGGCGCTGTGCGACAACAACATCGACGCGATGATCTACACCGTGGGCCATCCGTCGGGCTCTATCCAGGAAGCGACGACCGCATGCGACTCCGTGCTCGTGACGGTCGATAACGACGCCGTGGCACAGCTCGTGGCCGACAACAGCTTCTACCGGACGGCAACGATCCCGGGCGGCATGTACCGCGGCAGCGACAGCGATGTGCAGACCTTCGGCGTGGGCGCGACCTTTGTCAGCTCCACCGCAGTCTCCGAAGACGTGGTCTATGAGGTCGTGAAAGCGGTCTTCGAGAATATCGACCAGTTCAAGGGCCTGCACCCGGCCTTCGCGAACCTCGATCCGCAGCAAATGGCCACCGACAGCCTGTCCGCGCCGCTGCACCCCGGTGCGGAGCGTTACTACCGCGAGGCCGGCCTGATCGAGTAACCGGTCCGCTTCCAGCGCATGACACTGGCTCCGGGCGGCGCATTGAGCCGCCCGGAGCCCACCAACAAAGTTGCCGCGCAGGGGGATACCGCATTGGCCGATCAGAATAGCCAAGACAGCCGCCAGTTCTCGGACGAAGAGCTTCAGGATCTCGTCGCAAGCACCGACAGCGGCGGACGGGAGCCCAAAAGCCGCGCAATCGCATTGCTCATCGCCGGGATCGCCCTCGTCTGGTCGCTCTTCCAGCTCTGGATCGCGCAGCCGATGCTCTGGTTCGGCGAGTACTTCTCGGTGATGAACTCCTCCCAGACGCGGCCGCTGCATCTTTTCTTCGCGATCGTCCTGGCATTCCTCGCCTACCCGGCCTTCAAGAGATCCCCGCGGGATCGCGTCCCGCTTGCCGATTGGGTCCTTCTGGCCATCGGCGGGTTCTGCACCTTCTACATTTTCTGGGCCGCGGACACGCTCGCCCTCACCGCGCGCTCCGGCCTTCCCACGGACTTTCAGGTCTATGTCGGGGCCGTGGGGCTCGTGATCCTGCTCGAGGCATCGCGCCGCGCGCTGGGCCCCGCGCTCACCATCGTGGGCTCGCTCTTCATCCTCTACGGCTACATGGGCTCGGGCTGGCTGATCCCGGAGCTCATCGAGCACGAGGGGCTCTCTGCGAACCGCCTCCTCAATGCGCTCTGGCTCGATACGAGCGGGGTCTTCGGCATCCCGCTCGGCGTCTCGACGGCGTTCGTCTTCCTTTTCGTGCTCTTCGGCTCGCTCCTCGATAAGGCCGGCGCGGGCAACTACTTCATCAAGCTCGCCTTCGCGGGGCTCGGCCACCTGCGCGGCGGCCCTGCCAAGGCCGCGGTCGTTGGCTCGGCCATGACCGGCCTCATCTCCGGCTCCTCCATCGCCAACGTCGTGACCACCGGCACATTCACGATCCCGCTCATGAAGCGGGTGGGCTTTACGTCCGAACAGGCGGGCTCCGTCGAGGTCGCCTCCTCCGTGAACGGCCAGATCATGCCGCCCGTCATGGGCGCCGCGGCCTTCCTCATGGTGGAGTTCATCGGGATCTCCTACGTGCAGGTCATCACGCACGCCTTCATCCCGGCGGTGATCAGCTACATCGCCCTCGTCTACATCGTGCATCTCGAGGCGCTGAAGAAGAACATGCCCGCCCTGGGCGAGGCCAAGAGCTTCTCGGGGATGCTCATCAAGTTCTTCCTCGGCTTCGCCGTGGCCGGCGTGGGCTTCACGGCGCTCATCTACGGGGTCGATGCCCTCCGCGCCGCGACGCCGTCCCTGACGGGACCGATCATGATGGTGCTGCTCGCAGCGGTCTATGTCTGGCTGGTGGCCGTGGCCGCACGCCGCCCCGATCTCGAAGTGGATGATCCCAACGCCAAGGAAGTGCAGCTTCCCGAAGTGAAGGACATCTATGCCACGGGGCTCCACTACGTGCTTCCCATCGTCGTCCTCGTCTGGTTCCTCATGGTCGAGCGGCAATCACCGGCGCGCTCGGCTTTCTTCGCCACCTCGCTCATGATCGTCATCATCCTCACGCAGCGCCCGCTCAAAGCGATGTTCCGCGGCCAGATGGACATCTTCACGTCCGAGCTGCGCGCCGGGTTCGACGATCTCGTCGCGGGCCTCATCGCGGGCGCGCGCAACATGATCGGCATCGGGGTGGCCACGGCTGCCGCGGGCATCATCGTGGCCATCGTGACGCTGACCCCAATCGGGACCGAGCTCGCGGGCCTCGTCGAGCAGCTCTCGGGCGGCATCCTCTTCGTGATGCTCGTGCTCATCGGGCTCTTCTCGCTGATCCTCGGGATGGGGCTGCCGACCACGGCGAATTACATCGTGGTCTCCTCGCTCATGGCGTCCGTGGTCGTCTCGCTCGGCGCGCAGGAGGGTCTGATCGTTCCGCTCATCGCCGCGCATCTCTTCGTCTTTTACTTCGGGATCATGGCCGATGTGACGCCGCCCGTGGGCCTCGCGAGCTTTGCCGCCGCCGCCGTGTCTGGTGGAGACCCGATCAAGACGGGCTTCACGGCGTTCTTCTACTCTTTGCGCACGGTGGCGCTGCCCTTCCTCTTCATCTTCAACCCCACGCTCATCCTTTACGGCGTGGACCTCGGGACCTGGGCCGGGGTGCTTCAGGCGGTCTTTGTGTTTATCGTGGCTACCTTCGCGATGCTGCTCTTCGCGGCGGCCACGCAGGGCTACTTCCTGGCGCGCTCGAAGATCCACGAAACACTGGCGCTGCTCCTCGTGGCGTTCACGCTCTTCGTGCCGAATGTCTGGCTCGACATGGTGCAGTCCCCCTTCCGGTCCGTCGACGGCGCACAGTTCGAAAGCGTCCTCGGTGATCTGCCGGAGGGCGAGCAGATCCGTGTCCTGATCTCAGGGCCGAACTTCGAGACCGGAGACGTGGCAGAGACGACCCTCATGGTCGACGTGGCCGGCGCCACACCAGAGGAACGGCTCGCCAACTCGGACCTGCCCCTGATGCCGGGTGGTGCGCCGGGCCAGATCGACGTCCCCGCCTTCGGCACCGATGCCGAGGAGGCCCTGATCGACTTCGATTTTTTCACCGATGAACCGGTCCTCATCGCCTCGGTGCAGGTCCCGCAAGACCGGATGCCGGAACAGATCTTCTATCTCCCGGCGCTCCTGCTACTCGGTCTCGTGATCGTCCTGCAACGTCGTCGCCAGACCCAGCCGGCATTCTGAGGAGGACCCCTGATGTTCAAGACCGTCCTGCTACCCATTGATCTCGAAGACGCCTCGAGCTGGACCAAGGCCCTGCCCGCGGCCCGCTCGCTATGCGAGCCCGGGGGCGTGCTCCATGTGATGACGGTCCTGCCGGATTTCGGCATGGCCATGGTGGGCACGTTCTTCAAGGAGGGCTTCGAGGAGCGCGCACTCCACGACATCGGGGAAAAGCTGAGCGAGTGGGTGCGCAAGCATGTGCCCGAGGAGATCGAGGTGCACCCCCATGTTCTGCACGGGCGCGTCTACGAGGAGATCATGAACGCCGCCGACAAGCTCGACGTGGATGCCATCGTCGTCGCCTCCCATCGGCCCGGGCTCACGGATTATCTCCTCGGCCCCAATGCGGCGCGCGTGGTCCGGCACGCCAAGCAATCCGTCTTCGTCGTGCGCGGGAAATGAGCCGCCAGAGCCACATTTTCGGCCGTGTGGCCAAGGCCTTGCCCTGGGTAGCGCGGGGCGATGGCTGCTACCTCTACGACAGCGATGGCAAGGCCTATCTCGACGGCTCCGGAGGCGCTGCCGTTTCCTGCCTCGGGCATTCGGACCCGGACGTACGCGCCGCGATCCATGCGCAGCTCGATGAAGTGGCCTTCGCCCATACCGGCTTTTTCACATCCGCACCGGCGGAGCGCCTCGCTGACCAGCTCATCGCCCATGCCCCGCCGGGCATCGACAGGGTGTATCTTCTGTCCGGTGGGTCCGAGGCCGTGGAGGCCGCGATAAAGCTCGCGCGGCAATACATGCTCGAAATCGGACAGCCCGGGCGCCACCGCCTGATTGCGCGCCGCCAGAGCTATCACGGCAATACGCTGGGCGCGCTGGCTACAGGGGGCAATGCATGGCGACGGGAGAAATACGCGCCCCTCCTCGTGGAGACGCATCACATCGCCCCCTGCTTCGAGTATCGCGGTCGCGCGGATGACGAAACGCCCGAGGCCTATGGCTTGCGCGTGGCCGACGAGCTCGAGACCGCCATCGAGACGCTTGGGCCGGAGACCGTGCTCGCCTTCGTGGCCGAGCCCGTGGTGGGCGCCACGGCCGGCGCCGTGCCTGCCGTCCCGGGCTATTTCAAACGCATCCGCGAGATCTGCGACCGCTACGGCATCCTGCTTATCCTCGACGAGGTCATGTGCGGCATGGGGCGCACGGGCAGCTTCTTCGCCTGCGAGCAGGACGGCGTGGCCCCCGATATTGTGACCATCGCGAAGGGGCTCGGCGCGGGCTACATGCCCATCGGCGCGATGCTCTGCTCGGGCAAGATCTACGACGCCATCGCGGAGGGCTCGGGCAGCTTTCAGCACGGGCATACCTACCATGCGCACCCCCTGGCCGCCGCAGCCGGATCGGCCGTGATCGACGCGATTCTCGGGCGCGGCCTTCTGGAGCGCGTGAAGACACAGGGCGCGCGGCTCGACGCGGCCTTGCACGCAGCCTTCGGACAGCACGCCCATGTGGGCGACATCCGCGGGCGCGGGCTTTTCCGCGCCATCGAGCTCGTGGAGGATCGCGCGTCCAAACGCCCCTTCGATCCCGCGCGAAAACTCCACGCCAAGATCAAGTCGGCGGCCATGGAGGAGGGGCTCGTCGTCTATCCGGCCGGTGGAACGGTGGACGGCAAATCCGGCGATCACGTCCTCATCGCGCCGCCCTTCATCATCGAGGACGGCCAGATCGACGAGCTGGTCCATAAGCTCTCACGCTCCGTGGAGCGTGCGTTGGTGAGCTAGAGCCGCTGCCGCGAATCTAGCTTAGGGCAGAGCCAGCCTGCGATTGAGCGCGCTCCCATGAATGCGCCTGAAATCGGCAATATTTCTACCAAAAAGCCTATACCCAGAAACAAATGCAACCTACGGTGGTTAGGCATTTGGGAGGAGGTTTGTTTTGGTGTTGTCGTCCATGCGTACAGATTTCAATCAGACGAGCGTCGTTAACGACGCGGATACACTTCGGACGCTCAACACGTTCGCCGTGGATTTGATGTCGATCCGCAATGTGGAAGACCTCCTTTGGTATGTCGCGCAGAATGTGGTCGGCCGTCTCGGCTTCGTGGATTGCGTGATCTACCTGTCGAATGACGAGGAAACCGAGCTGACGCAGGCCGCGGCCTGGGGCGAGAAGAACCCCTTCGGCAGGCAGATCCTCAACCCGCTCGTCATCCCCTTCGGCAACGGCATCACCGGCGAGGTGGCCAAGACCCGAAAATCTGTCATCGTCGATGATCTCCTCACCGAGACGAACTACATCGCCGACACCCAGATCGCGCGCTCCGAGATCTGCGTGCCTCTCATCTCCGGCGACCGCGTGCTGGGGGTCATCGACAGCGAGCATCCGGATTTCGCAGCCTTCGGCGAAGGCGAGCTGGAAATCCTGAGCACCGTCGCGGCCATGACCAGCGCGAAGATCGACTTGCTTGCCGAGACCCGCACCTCCCAGCGGCGCTACGAGGACCTCATGGAGGCCCATGCCGAGCTAACGCGGGAGACCAACAACCGCAAAACGCTCGAAGCCGAGCTCTTCGAAGCGCGGCAGCTCGAAGCCATCGGCCGGCTCACGGGCCGCTTTGCGCACGAGTTCAATGGCCTCTTGACCGTCATTGCGGGCAACATGGAGCTCCTCGAGCTGAGCACCTCGCCTGACGATGCCGCGGAGCTGCGTGGCAACGTCACCGCGGCGTCAGCGCGCGGTGCCGAACTCATCAAGGACATGCTCGCCTTTGCGCAGCAGACACGTCTCAAGCCGGAGACGCTGAGCCTCAACACGCTGGTCTCGACCGTCTGCGCGAGCTTCGACGCTGCGCTGCAGCCGCGACTGGCGCAGAGCCTGGCTTCCGACGTCTGGCCCGTCGCCGTCGATCCCGTCGCCATCCAGAACATCGTGCATCGCCTCGCTCGGAACGGATTCGAGGCGAATGAGGAAGGCGGCGGCGTCCATGTCGCCACCGAGAACGTGTTTCACACCCTTGCAGAGGACCGCCGCTTTCCCTCAGATCTCACGCCCGGGCGCTATGTCCGGCTGAGCGTCACCGACGAGGGCGCGGGCATCCCCGAAAAATACCAGAGTCAGATCTTCAATCCGTTTTTCACCACCAAGGACGTCGGAGAAGGCACCGGGCTTGGCCTCTCCGTCGTGCTCGGCGTCATGCGCCAATCCGGCGGCGCCGTGGCTGTGCGCAGCGCCCCCGGCAAAGGCTCCACTTTCGAGCTCTATTTCCCGGCAGCCACGCCCGAACCAGCGACCCGTTTCCCGACACTTCCCTAGACAGGTGGTTCAAATGAACGACGTGACTGCGGCAACCTGCACCCGAATTGCGCCTCCCGGGGAGCCTCCTCTGCTGGATGTGAGCGGACTCTTTAGTGAGGATCGCCAGGCGCGCGACAAGGTGGGCGAAGCCATCGGGCGCGCGGCCCGCGAGATCGGCTTCTTCAAAATCATCAATCACGGGATCGATCTCGGCCTCATCGCGCGGACCTACGGCATGGCCGAACGCTTCTTCGCGCTGCCCGAAGCCGAGAAGCGCCAGTACTACATCGGCAAGAGCAGCAATCACCGCGGCTATGTCCCCTTCACCGAGAAGGGTGATTACGCCGACGAGAAAAGCCGGAATTACGAGGCCTTCGACCTCGCGCTCGATCTCCCTGCCACGGATCCCGATTTCCTCGCGGGCAACAGGCTTCTGGGGCCAAACGTCTGGCCCGAGGTCGAGGGCTTCAAGGCGACCGTGTCGGAGTATTACGGGCAGATCTCGGCCCTCGGGCTCCGCATCTGTGCGGCGCTCGAGCGGTATCTGGACTTGCCGGAGGGCAGGATCACCGGCCAGATGACAAAGCCCATCTCACAGCTCAGGCTGCTCCACTACGTGCGGGAAAGCGCGCGGGTGGACACGAAATCGGTCAACATGGGTGCACATACGGATTACGAGTGCCTGACCCTTCTTCATACCCGCAATCCGGGCCTGCAGGTCATGACTTCGGCAGGGACATGGATCGATGTGCCGGTGGAGCCCCGCGCCTTTGTGGTCAATATTGGCGACATGCTCGAGGCCTGGACCAATGGACATCTGCGCTCCACCCCCCATCGGGTGCTCAACCTGAGCGACGAGCGCTTCTCGCTGCCCTATTTCGTGGCAGCGAATTTCGACACGACGATCAGCCCGTTTCCCGAGATGCTCCGGGACGGCACGAAGCCGCGCTACGAGCCATTCAAGGCAGGAGATCACCTCGAGCGCATGCTGGTGCGTGATTTTCCATATCTCGCGGACAAGGCGCAGGGAGATGTCCGCGGCCAGATCAACATCACCAATCCCTTCGAGGACCGCATGAACGGGGAGGCGAACTAGAGATGCCAAGCGTGGAAGCTATGCTCGCGGTGGCGCTGGCGGGTCTCGCCCTCTCCATAACGCCGGGACCGTCTATGCTCTACGTGCTCTCTCGGTCCGTGGGGCAGAGCCGCGGGGCGGGTCTGGCCTCGGCGGTGGGCCTCTGTTTCGGGGGGGTCGTGCTTGCGGTGGCGACAGCGCTCGGCCTCGCACAGCTCCTCGAACGCTCCGACTGGCTCGTGACCGCGCTCCGCTTCGCCGGGTCGCTCTACCTCATCTGGCTCGGCGTCGACATGATCCGAGGCGCGAAAGCCGCGGCCGAGGTGACCTACGAAGTCGAACAGGTCAAGCAGCGCTCCATGGCCTCTATCATGTGGCAAGGCGTGCTGGTGGAAGTGCTCAACCCGAAGACCGTTCTTTTCTTCGCGCTCTTCGTGCCCCCGTTCATCACCGTGGGTGACGCCACCGGCGACAGCCACCTGCAGCTCCAGCTCCTGATCCTTGGCATCCTCGTCCCCTTGACCGCGATCCCCATGGACCTCGTCGTGGCCTATACCGGCGGCAGCATGGCGCGCTTCATGAACCGACAGCGGGACATGCGAAAGTGGATGGCATGGGGCGGTGGCACCGTCCTGATCGCCATCGCCATCAACCTGCACATCTCGCTCGTCTGAGCGCGGCCCGGCTGGCGCCACTCTTCACTCGGACACGGATACAACGCGTCATTCGCGCGGACAGGGCCGCATTTCTCCCGGGCTTTCTTGCAGTCGATCCGCATATCTTTCAGAACACGCCGGAGGGTCGACCTGCGATAGTCGCCGGAACAACGGATGGTGTCTGACAAGATGGTGCACGCAGTGACGGTGGGCTCGGCCACCATAGATATCATCGCGACGATCGCCGATGACGATATCGAGCAGATGAAGCTCACGAACCAGACCGCGTCCTTCCTGCTGATGGAGCCCGGAAGGAAGGTCGATGCCGACGACATCAAGACCTATCTCGGCGGCGGCGGTGTCAACGCCTCCATCTGCCTGAGAAGGCAGGGGTTTTCCGCAGCGGCGCTCGTCAAGATCGGGCAGGACGTGAATGCGCAAAGCATCCTCGCCAAGCTCGAGAGCGAAGGCATCGACCAGACCTTCGTCAGCCGCGATCCTGTCCACGCGACCGCCGTCTCGCTCCTCATCGCGTCCCATGACCATGACGCTGCGATCTTCACGCACCGGGGCGCAAACGAGTTCATGACCGAGGGTGACATTCCGCGGGGTGCATTCGAGGGCGCGGATCTTGTCTACGTGGCGGGGCTCAGCAATGCCTCAGCCGACCTCTTCCCCGATATCGTGCGCCGCGCCCATGACGCCGGTGCCTTCGTGGCGATCAATCCGGGCATTCGGCAACTGACGAGTAAGACCAAGGCCTTCTTCGACAGTCTCGAATACGTCGATCTCTTCATCTGCAACAAACCCGAGGCGCGCGCGCTCATCCCAAAGCTCGTGGAACGCACCGGCTGGGATGGCGGAAAGATCCCCAAGATAAAAGACGAGGCCACGGCACTGGAGATCGGCGGTTTCCGTCTGGGCTACGATGACTACTTCGCCCGGATTCACAGCCTGGGCCCATCCCATGTTGGCATCACCGACGGCGCATACGGCGCGCATCTTTCGCTCAACGGCGCGATCCACTTCCAACCCGTCGTGAAAACCGACGTGCGCGGCACGACAGGCGCGGGCGACAGTTTTGCCGCCACGCTTTCGGGCGCCCTCGTGCGCGGGGAGACCGTCACCGATGCGCTCCGGCTCGCAGCGTGCAACTCGTCCTCCGTTGTCAGTCATCCGGATGCCCATACAGGCCTCATGACCGACGACGCGCTAACGCGTATGGCCGCCGCGCAGGCCTAGCGCCGCACCGGGCGCGCTAGCGCTTCTTTGCAACAGGCGTCGCGCCCGCGGCGGTGGTCGCGGCATCTTTCCTTGCCTGCCGAGTCTCCCGTGATTCACAAAGCCTTTGTCGGGGTCCGCTATGCGGGCCGTGACCAATAAAAGCGAGGAGCAGGCATGCAGGTGAAGATCCCGAAGATTCTCGGGCATATTTGGGTTGGAACGCGCGCGGCGCCGACCGAATTGCTGGACAGCTGGCGTGAGTTTCATCCGGACTGGGAATACCGCCTCTACGACAACGATTACCTTTTCTCGCGGACCTGGAGAAACCAGGCCCTGATCGCCGAGTACTACCGGGTCGGGCGATATTCCGGCGTGTCCGACCTCATGCGCTACGAGATCCTGCACGAGATGGGCGGCTTCATCCCGGAGGCGGATTCACGGTGCCTTCGCGCCACGGACGACCTTTGGGACATGCCCCATCTCTACGCCGTCTACGAGAACGAAGAGGAAGTCCCCGGCTTCATCTCGCCGTTCCTCGCATCCGTGCCGGGGCACCCCTATCTCGACGACGTGATCGCCCACATCGGTCGACGCTGGACCCCGGACACGATCCGCGCACCCTGGAAATGCGTCGGAAACGCCTTTCTCGCCCGGCGGCTGCAGCGGCACCCGGCAGAGGATTATACCGTCTTTCCGTCGCACTATTTCATCCCGACCTTCCGCACCGGGACAAAGTACAAGGGCGACGGCCCCGTCTATTGCGAGCAGCTCTACGGCTCTACGAAGTCACGCCTGCAGATCTATCCGCCGCGTCCGGAGAACCACGAGGAACTGGCACAGGAAGGCTTCGAGTATCTGACCGGGCAGCGGGCCTATCGCGGGGCGCGTGCCGCTTGAGGTACGTGCGACGTCAGGGGGCGCTCGATGCTTTGAGCTTCCCCGATTGAAGTGCCTTCGCGCGCGGGCGGGCGCGGCGGCCAAGCTGGACACTCGGCAGCGAAAAAGGCACCTTTCGCCCAGAGCCCAGGACGAGGCCAAGTTCGCGGATCAACGCGGCAGAACCGAGCGGAGAAAGTGATGACGGAATTGAACAGGCGCCCCGTGGCGTCGCTCTGGATCGGCGACCGCCTGCACTACCTCAACCAGCTTTGCCTGAAGTCCCATCTCCTCGCGGGGCACCCGACGACGCTCTATTGCACGGATGACGTCCAGAACGCGCCCGAGGGCGTCGAGGTGCGCCCGGCGAGCGAGATCATGGACATCGACATGTCCATCGTCGAACAGACCAGCGCGTCGTTTCTGTCGAACGTCTTTCGCTACAAGATGATCCGCAAGACGGATGCGATCTGGATCGATTGCGACGCGTTCTGCCACAAGCCCTTTCCCGACGAGATGCGCCACATCTATGCCGGCCACGGGTTCCGCGGCGCGCTCAATTGCGGGGTGGTCTACATTCCGCCGGACGCCCCGCTCATCGACCTGCTCCTCGATTACTACGAGAACCTCCCCGAGGCCCCGCCGTGGTTCAACAAGAACCAGCGACGCAAGCTCGAGAAATTCTCCGGGGAGCCCCACGCGGTGCGGATCTACAAGGCCGAACGGACAGCGTTCGGACCGCAGGCCTTCACCTACTTCGCCCAGCAAACGGGAGACTACGAGAAGGCGCTGAGCTCCGACTACCTCTACCCCGTGCCGTTCCAACTCAACGACATCTTCTATGACCCGTATGGCCGGGTCGAAGGGCACTTCACCGACGCCACGCTCTCCGTGCACCTTTACACCAACGGTACGAAACCCTGGTGGCGCAAGAACGCGCCGCTCGAGGGCTCCTACGCGGACAGGATGTGCAAGGAAGTCGGGATTGATCCGGCACAAGCGCTGGGATGAGTGCCGGTGCGGACGTGGCCGCCCAGGAGCGGAGCGACCTGACGATATTTTACATCGTCGAACCGCCTGAATACGAGATCCTCGCCTGCTTCCTCCTCGCCTCCATCCGCGAGCATTTCCCCGCTCACGTCAAAGCGGTGGGATACTGCCCCGAGCACCGGATCGGGGACGTCCATCCGGCGGTCTTCAAGGCCCACGAGCTCATGAATGCCGAGATCCGGACCTTCAAGACGGATGGCATGTTCACGCCCGCCTACCCGCACGGAAACAAGATCCTCGCCTGCGTGGAAGAACGCGACACGGCGTATTCGATGTTCGTGGATTCCGACGTCCTCTTTCTGAGGTCGAACAATCCGGAGAACCTGACATCTCCCGGGCGCGTCTCCTGCTCGATGGCTGCCTCCATGCTCTGGGCGGAACAATCGATCTGGGATGACATCTACGGAGCGCTAGACATGGATATCCCGCCGGAGCGCTACAAGCTCATGCGCCGCAGCCCAGGCAAGGTGATCCCCTATTTCAGCTCGGGGCTCGTCTGCTTTCCCGAACGCGATCAGGGACATGGGCGCTTTGCGGATGTCTGGTACGACACGGCCAGCAAGGTGGACCGGGTGGAGACGCTCGAAAAGCGCCGCCCCTATCTCGACCAGATGACCTTGCCCGCGGCCATCCGGCGGAGCGGGCTCGATTGGAACATCCTCCCCGAGGAGCAGCACTACATCCTCGGTGGCAAGCTTCGGGGCGAGCCCCTGCCGAAAGACCGCGACATCTACACGATCCACTACCGCAACACGAACAACCTGCGCGAAGTGGGCCAGCTCGACACTGCGCGCAGCTACCTCAAGAGCCATACCGGCGTGAAATTCGTCCGGCGACTGGCTCCCGACACGGCGGAAAAGGCCTAGACCGCGCTTCCCTCTCGGGAGGCTGAGCGCCGGAGGTGCACGACGCCCGCGAAGGGGCTGTCCTCCGGTTGCACGTAGCCGAGGGGCGTCAGCAGCTCTCGCGCCTTCTCCGCCTCCATCTGGTCGAGCAGGGCACGGATGCCGAGCAGGATGTGGCTCGGTCGCGCCTCGCCCGCTTCGACCGCACCGGCAAGCATCTCCGCGCTCACGCGCGGGTCGTTCACATGCAGGACATCCGGCCGGCAGGCGCTCAGCATCGCGTTGAGACCGGACGACCTCTGGCGAGGGTCCTCGGCATTGAAGAGCGGCGTGTCCGACAGCTTGAGCCGGCCTTCGGGGAGCGGGGCATTCAGGCCCCATGTGATCTTGCAAAAGGCGCGGAGCACGTCCTTCTCCTCCTGCGCGACCACCTGCGACTTGGCGCATTCGCGCGCGACGAGAAGCGGGAGAAAGCCCGCCCCTGCCCCGATCTCGAGGTATAGCCCGGCATCGCCCACGAGCCGCGCCAAGTGTCGCCCAAGGTTGCGCTCGAATTTCCCATCCTGGATCGTTTGGAGCGCCAGCGGCGCGAAGACCCGGGGATCCGCCGGCATCTTGATCCCGCGGTTCTCGATGACGGCAATGGCGGGCGACCCGGAGAGATCGATATGCCCCTGAACATAAGGGTCGCCGTTGCGCCCCCATTCGGGATGCGCCTTGTTGCGTCGGTCCGACTTTGTCTTCTCGTTGCGCTTCTTCTCCACGTCCGACATGAGCGCCGCGATCTTCTCGGGATCGCGGGCTTGGGGCGGCTTGGCCACCACCTCCGTGATCGGGACCTTCGAGGCTTCTTTGAGATCGGCCACCATGTCGGCGTAGGCCTGCGTGGATTTGAAGCTCTCTAGCCGCGCTTCGACGTTCTCAATTGCCGTGCTGTGCAGATTGTTCAGCACCGGATCGGTCAGCAGGAGATCGAAGATTTCCTTGCGCCGCTCCGCGTGCCGCAGGGCGCTGTCGTCAAAGACCTCGTTGCGGTCCTGCAAGGACCAGTAGTCCGAGTTGTACTTGTCTTTCTTGAGGTTCACGTTGCCGCGGAACTTGCGGATCGCGTAGCTGTCGATGGATTTGACGGCGTAGTGGTTTATCTGCGTCCAGTCGTAGCCCACCGTGCGGACGATCGAGCGCCATCCGCGAAATTTGAAGTAGTCCTCCATCGGGCGACCGGAGCCATTGAGCCAGCGCACCGTATCGGGGAAATCCGTTTCCAGATGCTTCTTCTTGATCCGCGGTCGGTGGATGCCGAGGACCCAGTATTCCGGGTCGAACGCGAAGAGCGTCTTCACGCCCCAGCCCTTGTTCCACATCGGCGGCGCGGCGTAGGTGTATTGCTCTGTCACGGGCGCGCGCGACCAGTCATGCACGCCGCCGGAGCCGAAGATGCGCCATGTGACGACAATCCCGTTGGCCCCGAGGGCCTTGGCCTCCGAGATCATGCCATCGAGAGATCCGTCGCCGTGCTTGATGCACAGAAATTCGTCCGCATCGAACACGAGGACCCAGTCGCTGCCGGTGACGACGGGCTCCTCTTGGGCGTATTTGAGCGCGGAGGGCTGGGGCCGGCGCCCCTCGGGAATGTCGTTGCGGCGGTGATGCACGAGGCCCAGCTCTTCCAGACGGATGAGCATGTCATCGGTGCCGTCCGAGCAATCATTGGTGAAGACAACAATGTCGGTGAACCCGACCGCGAGGTGGTGCGCCACCCATTCCAGCACGAAGGGCCCCTCGTCCTTCATCATCGACACGGCCGTCACGCGGCCATGGGGAGACGCGTGCTGCTTCAGCGGAGACAGAACCGTCCCAAAAATCGCGGAATAGTCGCCCGTGCATGAGGCTTCGCCGTCTTTTGACATAAGCTTCTGTTTTGCCTGCAAAAATTGTGCGCTTTGCCACGCCCTGCCCGCGAGAAACGTACCATGGCGGGCGCGCGATCGGCAAGGACCTCGCCCACAGGTCAGCCCCGGATGATTTATCCCTCGACCGCAGGGGGCTTGCCGTGACAAAACCGTGCCAACGCGAGGGTATCCAGCCAGAAAGAGCGAAGGAGCGCGGCGTTGAGGAAGATGCAGGGTGGCTGATCAAAGGCGAAACGTGCTCCTCGTCAGTTTCGACGACTGCATCTCCTATTGGCCCTACAAGACCGCTTTCAACGAGCCGCTCCAGACGCCAAATCTCGACCGGATCTGCGCGCAATCCTCCGTCTTCCACGCCGCCTATTGTCAAGCCCCGATCTGCGGCCCCTCCCGGGCCAGCTTCATGTCCGGGCGCACGCCCCATCAGCTGGGCATCCACGACAACGACGTCACGCTCTTCGACCGGCTCGCGCCTGCCGACATCTGGCCAAGCTCGTTCAAGGCCGCGGGCTATTTCTGTTCTTCCGGGGGAAAGGTCTATCACACAGGTAACGGCATGTTGCCCGGGCCGCTGCACCGGCAGCTTTACTCGGACCGTCGAAAACGCTTCAGCGGCGACATGCGCATCCCCAAGGAGCTCGAGCTGAAGAGCTACGGCGGAAATCGCAAGGGGTGGGCCACGACCGATCCAAAGGACGACGTGACCTTCTACGACCACGAAGCGGCGACCTCGGCGATCGAGTTTCTCGAAGGCTATGATGCGGACGCGCCATTTTATCGCGAGATCGGCTTCTTCAGCCCGCACGGGCCGCACGTGACCCCGGCACGCTTCAAGGAGATGTACGACGAAGACAATTTCCGACCGCCGCCGGACTGGGACGATGGCTTTGACGAGAACGCGTTCAG
The DNA here is from genome assembly GCA_038533575.1 of Pseudomonadota bacterium. Taxonomy (NCBI): domain Bacteria; kingdom Pseudomonadati; phylum Pseudomonadota; species Pseudomonadota bacterium. The sequence continues at coordinate 2,013,845 of JBCAYL010000001.1, forward strand.
CAACGAGCACATGGAGCAGAACGAGTTTCTGAGGAAGGGCGACTGGTCCTGGTGGCGCAAGAGTGTCCGGAATTACTTCTCGGCGCTCAGCCACGGAGACTACCAGCTCGGACGGGTCTGGGATGCGTTGCGCGCGTCACGGCACGCCGACAATACGGTGGTCATCATTCTTTCCGACCATGGCTTCCATCTCGGCAATCGCAATCTCTACCGGAAGACGACGCTCTGGGAGCAGGTGGCGCGGGTCCCGCTGATCGTGTTCGATCCCGCGCGCGGCGCAGCGCAGGACATCTCCGATCCGGTGGCCCTTCTCGATGTCGGCCCCACGGTGCTCGACCTCGCGGGGCTTCCTCCCGTCGAAGCGCCCACATCGGGGCGGTCACTCGTCCCCCTGCTCGATGGCGCTCGGGACCCGGCGCGCGTCGTCCCCACCTTCCACCGCGCAAGCGCCTCCATCCGGCAGGGCGCGCACCGCCTCATCCTCTACGGAGACGGCACGACCCAGCTCTTCGATCTGGAAGAGGACTTCTGGCAGCTCCGCGACCTCGGCGCGGCGCACCCGGCGCACGCGCCCATGATGGCGGCCCTGAAAGCCTCCTGCGAGGCGCATGCCTTCCCATGGCCGGAGGCCGCATGAGACGGCACGGGCGCAAAGGACACTGACGCGTGGACCCCTTCAAAGAGACGCTCGGCGTGATGACCATGGTCTACCAGGACTACTTCTTCCTGGAGCGCTGGTATCGGTACTACGGCGCGCAGGTCGGCCCGCAGAACCTCTTCATCTACAGCCACGGCGGCGACCCGAAACACAAGGAGATCGCGCCAGAGGCCAACGTGATCAACGTCCCCCGCGACCCCGGCATGGTGAAGCTGGAGCGGCGGCGCTGGCGGATGCAGGGCTACGCCGCCTCCGGGCTTCTGGACTTCTACAATTGGATGATCGTGGGAGACGTGGACGAGATCGTCATCGTCGATCCGTCCCGGGCCGAGGGGCTCCGCGCCTATCTCGCTGAGACCTTTCCCGACAAAAGCACCGCGCCCCTCAACATCTCGCCCCTGGGGATCGAGATCATCCACCTCCCGGAAAAGGAGCCGCTCCCACTAGAGGACCAATCGACGATCCTCTCCCGGCGACAGCATTTCAAGGTGAGCCGGTCTTATTCGAAGCCCTGCCTCATCGGGCAGCCTGCGATCTTTGCACCGGGCGGGCACCGCAACAATGGCGGGCCAAGGCACCTGAGCGACGACCTCTTCCTGCTTCACCTGAGATTTGTCGATTTCAGCATGCTGGAAGCGCGGATCGAAAAGCGCCGGGCCATGCTCGACCGCGCGCAGGCCGAGAATGCGCAGTACGAGAAGGCCCATGTGTGGGACAGCACCATGCGGGAATATCAAGGCTTCGCGGGGCTGGACGTCCGCGGCGAGGATGTGACGCTCGCCGCAGAGCGTGCGGCCCTCGGGAAGCAGTTCGAACGCTACGCCAACCAATACGTGCCGGGCCGAGCAACCTTCGACGCGCTCTACAAGCTTCCTGACCGCTTCAAAAATGTGTTCTAGGCTGCGGCCTTTCGCGTGCAGCCCCAGACGGTCCGCGAGGATCGCTCGGCATCAGGCTCAAAGCCAGCCGCGCGGAGCAAGCGCTTGCAGCGCTTCATCCCGTCAATCCCGTAGCGGTCCGGGTGAAACTCCATGACGACGGTCTCGATCCCCTCGAGCGTTGCGCCTTCGAGAAACTCGAGCTCACCGCCCTCGATATCCATCATCAGGAAGGTCGGCTGGAAGCTCTCCTTGATATGCGCCCAGCCCATCGTCGGGACGTCGACAGCCGGGCGCGGCTTGTCGGGCCGGTCAAAGAGCGACGAGCCGAGGTAGCAATTGTAGATGTGAAAGCGGACATGCTCGGGCTGATCATCCCCGGTGAGCACGACGTTGTTACTCACCCGCGCGCGGTCGCCGAGGCCATTGAGATCATAGAGCCTTTCGACATGCGGCACGAGGTTCGGGTTCGCCTCGAAGGACCAAAGCTCCACCCCCGATGTCTTGAAGGCGAGGTAACCGCCCACAAAGCCGAGGCCGGCGCCCATCTCGAGGATGCGGTCTTCGGGTTTGAGCAGGGCCATCCCGATCTCGAGCTCCTTGCGCTCGTACTTCCCATCTTGGAAGCGCGACGCACCGGTGCGTTGGGCAAATGGGGAATCCGGGACCTTGAAGCCCTCGAGCTCCGCGATGATTTCGTGCTGGTCTGGCATCATGCCGTCTCGTCCTCGTCTCTGACCTCGGTCTGATCATCTGCCGGACCCACGGCAGCCTCTGCAGCCTCGGGACGAAGCCGCTCCGCCATGTCGTGCACAGCCGCCTTGGCAGCCTGCAACACCGCCTCCCGCTCGGCCGGATCCTTGATCGGCCTGCTCTCGGCTTCGTAGTCGACGTCGTCGTTGAAGAGCGCCTCGAGGTCGTGGCCACAAAAGGCGCCGAGCGCCCTGTTCTCTTCGCGGTAGCCTTCCTGCAGCGCGCGCCGCTCTTGCGCGGTCAGGATGTCCTTGGATTTGAAGAGATCGGGCCGCGCGGCTTGTATCGCGGAGATCACCTTGCGCCGGTGCTGCGGCGTGGCGAAATCCTGTTCGGAGAGCGCAATCGCGAGTTCGCGGCACGGCGTGACGTTCACCGGGTCACTCAGCCCTTCCGCGCGCGGCAGCCCGCTGAGGCCAAGGAACTCCCAGAAATCTGTGATCACATCACCATCGAGGAGCGTGCCGCGATCATAGGGTCGGCAGGTGATGCGGACACCCGGGATCCGGCGCTGCACCTCGCGGATGTAGGTCATGTAGTTGCCGCCCCGCCGCCGCGTGGCGATGAACGCCTCGAGGCTGCCCCGGTAATGCCCGCTCTTGAGCTTCTGCTTGGCCATGGCCTCGAGGAGGAGGTCCTGGCGACGAACGTAAACGATGATCTCCGCGGACCCCGCCCAGTCGCCCAGCGCGGTGAAGAGCATCTGCGTCGGACGTATGCCGTAGCCGATCTCGGTGGAAATCAGGATGCTGGGCTCTTGGGCTCCACCGATCTCACGGCGCAATCTGCGCGTCACGCGATCCGCGGTGCTTCCCCCCTTTGAGAGCTGCATGACGAGACGGTTGTGGTTGATCGCAGCCCGGCAGGTCTTCACATAGCGCAGCCCCGCGCCCGCCAGTGCGTCTTCCTCGGCGACAAGCACATTCTGAAGCGATGTGGTGCCCGTCTTCGGGGTGCCGAGGTGAAGGATCAGTCGCTTCTCCGACATCTCGCCCTACCCTGCCCGCTCGTTGAGCGCGGGGAGCGCGCCGTCCCGCTGTTGGATGGCGGCCTCGCGGTAGGCCGCGAGTTCTTTCTCTGTCGGGAGGTCGGGCGCGAAGCTAGCTGGAATGTATCCCTGCGCCGAAAGGGCGGCGAAGGTCGCGGCAAAGTCGAGCTCGCCCACGGCACGGAAATCGACGCGGCCCTTGGGATTGAACGACCAGTCCTTTTCCAGCGTGTCGATGACATCCACGTCCACACCGCAGAAGGCCCGGAATTGCGTCTTGTAGTCGCCGACATTGGCCGATGAACGACGCTTTATCAGCGCGACCCGGCCCCCCTCGGCCATGATGAATGGCACGAGATGGAAGGCAGATCCGTCGAGGCCCACGATGCGCCGCGCGGCCCTGTACTTGGCGAGCTGGACGTCGATGGGATGCTCTTGGGGATGGAAGATCTCATAGCCGAGCCGCGCGAGATTGTGCTCGAGGACCTCCTCTCCAATGACCTGCCCCATCTGGCCCCAAAGCCGGGATCTCGAGATGTAGAGATCATCCCCGCCATCGGACTCCACGGACGCTGCGAGCCTCCCGCGGACGAAGGCGCGAAAGGCGGGCGAGCCATCGAACCTGCCGCCCCAGCCAAAGCCCAGCTCCGGCACGTAAAGATGCTCGATCCGCGCGACCTGATCATGGGCAACCACCGGAACGGTCACGCCGAGGACGCGGTAGAGATCGCTGTATTTCTCGAGCTTCTGGCGCTCTGCGGATCCGTGCGCCACGTAGATCAGGCTCTTGGGTTGCAGGGGCACGTGGTCGAGCGCCCAAAGCCGGCTGAGCGCCTCCACCAGGAAATGCCCGAAATGGCCCCGGTAGTAGCCCCCGAAGAGATGGGTGCCCTCAAGCTCGATGATCTCCGCGGTCTTTGCCACCACGGGCGCCTTGGACTTGAGGCGCGCATCCATCCAGCATTGCGACGCCCGGCACCAGCTCTGGTCCGCATGGAGGACGCCGAAGGCGGTGGGCGCGCTCTTCTGCAGCGCGGGCACGACGAACGCGCCCGACAGAGAGGCGATCTGTCCGGCATAGGGCGCGACTGGCGCAGGACGCCCGACGGTGATGACATGGTCTTCGCGCGCGGCGATGATTGCGGTCTGACGCTTCACCACGCGGTCCAGATAGCGGTTCATGCGCCCGTCGCGCGCCCGCTGCGTCTTTGCCGCGTTGATCGCGAGCGCATTGTGCCCGCGTGCCTCCGCCTCTCGAAAAAGCTCGCGAAGCCAGCGCGTCTGGTGGCGGCGTTCCCGCACAGCCGCATAGAACCCCGCGCGATCGAAGCGCTGCTCCGCGACCTGGGCGAAGAGCTCTGACAGGACGCCCACGTGTTTCAGCACCCGGATCGCCTGGTGGCCGAAGTGACCGACATGGAGGAACGAGACATGGGGCGCCGCGAGGCGAGCCGCATGGGCCTTGTCTTCCGGCACAAATGGGTCGAACGCGATGGTGACGTCGGCGATATCCGGAATGCCCTCCGCAGCGTCCCGGTAATCGCCGGCCCAGTCGAATTTCTTCTGCGGGCGGGCATAGCGGCCCTCGAAAGGCACGAGATCGGGGGCCAGAGAGCTTTGCGGGCTGAAGGCGAGGACCCCTGATCCCGGCACCAGCCTGGCATAGGTCAGCGCGGCATAGCCTCCCATGGAGGCCCCGATGAAGAGCACCCGCGAGAAGCCCTCGAAAAGACCCGCCTCGCGCAGCTCCTCGATCAGGCGGGGCGTGTCAGGGTTACGATACCAATCCCTGCGCTTGGTGATCAGACCGAGGATGGAATAGCCCTGCTTGGCGACGTTTCCGTAAAACCACGGCTGCGGGATCTCATGCTCGCCCAGCGTCGCCAGGTTGAAAAAGGTCACGATGAGAATGTCCGAGCGCCGCTCGAACCAAGCATCGACGCGCCCGGCCGGCAGGAAGAAGGCATCCTTGCCGGGAATGTCGCGAACGGACCCAATTTCTGGAGGACGGGTGACCATCGGCCTCTCTGGCGCACTTAGAGTGGTACTGCTGTGTCGGGCGCACTCTGCGCCGCGTTGATTTTTATTTCGTCAAACGCTGAGCGATTTGCCGCGCTGAGGCAAGGGCTCGCGCCGCCGGGTGGCGAAATAGTAGCGAAGTGATCGATTGCTGCATCGAAGCGGGTCTGGAGCTCAGGCGCGGACGCGCCGCATCTCCGGGTCGAAAGGCCCTGCCGGGATGACCTTCGCGGGCACAAGATCACCGAGGAGATCGAGCGCGAGCTCCGCCCCTTGGCGCGCCAGCTCTGGCTCGACAAAGGCATAGGCGAGGTTGAGCCCGGTCCGGTGCCCCCACGCCCCGGAGGTGACCGTCCCCGCGACGGTGCCACCATCCATGATGGACGCACCCGCGTGGGCCGCACGATCCTGCGCGTCCAGCGCGAGCGTGACGAGGCGTTTGCGGGGTCCGAGATTGTGCCGCTTGTCGAGCGCCGCACGCCCGACGAAGGCGGGCTTTTGCATCTGCACGAAACGGACGAGGCCGGTTTCGAACGGGTCGAACTCCGTAAGGATGTCCGCCTTCCAATGCAGGTACCCTTTTTCCATGCGCATGGACTCGATGGCGCGAGACCCAAAGAGCGACAGGCCGTGCGCCTGACCAGCGGCACGCAGGGTCAGATAGGCGGCATGGAGCTGCGCGCTCGGCACGTGGATCTCGTAGGCCAACTCGCCAGAATAGCTCACGGACAGAACGGTCGCCGGCGCGGTCCCGACGAAACACTCGCGCGCCGAAAGCCAGGGAAAGGCCGCCGCGGACCAATCTCCGCGTGCCGCGGCAGAGAGCACGTCGCGCGCCTTCGGCCCTGCCAGGAGCAGGATCGTGTGGGATTCAACGAGCGAACGAAGCGTGACGTCCTCACCGGCCGCGATATGGGCCCGGAGCCAGTCCATGTCGTGGAATTCCGAGGCTGCCGCCGCCCCGTACCATGTTCGCGCCGGGCCACGGTCGCTCGCAGGCAGGTTGGCGATCGTCGCCTCTGCCTTCAGCATGCCGTGGTCATTGAGGAGGTATCCCAGGCCCACCTGCCCGTCCCGCCGCGGGAGGCGTCCACAGATCATCCGGTCCAGGAAGGTGAGCCGGTCCGCGCCGGTGATCTCGATCCGGTTGAACCCGCAGACCTCCGCGAGGCCAACACCCTGGTGCAGCGATGCGACCTCCCGGGCCACGATGTCCTCGACATCGGTGAAGCGGAAGCTTTTCGGCTCAACGTAATCGGGCGCGGGCTTGATGTAGTCCACCCGCTCCCAGCCGTTGACGACCGTGAATTCTGCGCCCTCGGCCGCGAGGATCGGTGTCAGCGGTGTCGTCCGGGCCGGGCGTCCGGCCGGGCGATGCTCGTGAGGGAAATGAAAGCGGAACTCGTTCTGGTAATCCTCGACGGCCTTCAGCGACGTCAGTTCCACATTTGCATGGGCTCCGAAGCGGCGCGGGTCGAGGCCCCACGTGTCATAGCAGGCCTCGCCGTGCACGATCTGCTGCGCGAGAAGCCAGCCATGCCCACCGCCTTCCCCGAGCCCGGCCCGAAGACCGATGATGCAGAAGGCGTTGCGCTTACCGGGGATGGGACCGACGAGGGGGGCACCGTCGATCGTGTAGGTGATCGGCCCGTTGACGATCGTGTGGATGCCCACATCCATCAACGCCGGCATGCGCGCAAAGGCCCCTTCGAGGACGTCCGTCACCCTGTCGAGATCATCGGGGCAGAGCGCGTTGGTGAAATGCGGATCGATGCCGTCCATGCCCCACGGTTTACAATCCTGCTCGTAGAAGCCGACGAGCAGCCCGGTCTTCTCCTGCCGGCAGTAATAGTCGCTGATCGGGCAGCGCAGGAGGGGCATTCTATGCCCTGCTTCGCGGATCGCGGGGATTTCCTCCGTCACGAAATACTGGTGCTCCATGGAAGCCACGGGATGGTGGACCCCCATCATCGCGCCCACCTCGTTCACCCTATAGCCGCAGGCATTGACCACGATCTCGGCATGGACGGTGCCCTTCGGCGTCTCGACGAACCAGGACTGATCCTCTTGCTGCGTGAGCCCCGTGACCGGCGTATGCCGATGGACCTCGGCGCCGTCCTTCCGCGCCCGCCGCGCCAGCGCCTGGCAAAGCTGGGCAGGGTCGATGTCGCCATCACTTGGATCCCAGAGGCCGCCGAGGAGATTTTCCGTGGAGATGAGCGGGTGACGACGGGCGCATTCCTCCGCGTCGATCACCTCGAAGTCGACCCCCATGCCCCGGGCCATGGAGGCGAAATGCCGATACCCGTCCATCTGCTCTGGCGTGTTGGCGAGCCGGATGCCGCCATCGCCGTGGTGATAATTTATGGGGTAGTCCGGATCTGCCGCCAGCTCGCAGTAGAGCGCGATGGAATGGCTTTTCAGGCCCACCATCGTTTGCGTCATTCCGAAATTCGTGACCTGCGCCGCGGAATGCCACGTGGTGCCGGACGTCAGCTCGTCACGCTCGAGGAGCATGACATCGCTCCAGCCTTCTTGCGTGAGATGGTAGAGCGTAGAACAGCCCGCGATGCCGCCGCCGATGACCACGACCCTGGCGCTTGATTTCATGGAGTGTCTCCCGATCCCTCGGCCCATGTGAGCGGATGGACGCGTCCCCGATCAAGCACTTTCTTGCGCGTCCCGGCGTGGCATGGCGGACGGTGCATCGCGGTTGCCAGACGCCCGCGCATGGGATTTGCTGAAACCATGGGCAGCGAGGGCAGGATAGCAGGCACCAACAGGCGCTCTGGAGGCCGGCGGGATCGCATGAAAAAGCGCGCCGCGGGCCCGGCCAATCCCGCGCCGCCGGGCCAGATCGGAGGGCAATACCGCCCTCTGTCCGAGGCCGCCATGCGCGCCATCTACGCTACCGCGCTCCGCCTCCTCGCGGAGGTCGGCATGGGCGAGGTGCCGCCGCGGCTGCAAGCTGACTTCCTGAAGGCCGGAGCGCGCCTCGATCGCCACGACAGGGTGCTTTTGCCCGAAGCCCTCGTGAAGGAGGCCATCGCCGCCTCCCCGAAGCGCTTCATGCTCCACGGGCGGGATCCGGCGCGCTCGATCGAGGTCGGGGGCGACCGGGTGTTCTTTGGGACGGGCGGCGCCGCCGTCCAGACGCTCGATCTCGACACCGGCCTCTACCGGCCCTCCACCCTCGCCGATCTGCATGATTTCACGCGCCTGCAAGACGTGCTGGAGAACGTCGCCTGGTTCACCCGCTGCTGCGTGGCAACCGATGTCCCCGACAACTTCGATCTCGACGTGAACACCGTCTACGCCCTCGTGCGCAACACGACGAAGCCGGTGGCCACCTCTTTCACGCTCGCCGAGCATATCCCGCCCATCGTGGAAATGCTCGACATCGTGGCGGGCGGGCGCGGGGCCTTTTCCGAGCGGCCTTTCCTGAAGGCACATATCAGCCCGGTCATTTCGCCCCTGCGGTTTGGGGAAGACGCGGTGGAGGTGGTCTATGGCTGCATCGATCACGGCATACCGATGTCCTGCATCACCGCCGCGCAATCGGGCGCCACGGCGCCCGCGACCATGGCTGGTTTTCTGGCGCAATCGCTCGCGGAGACGCTCGCCAGCCTCGCGATGGTCCACGTCATTCGGCCCGGATTTCCCATGGTCTTCGCCAATTGGCCCTTCGTGATCGACCTGCGCACCGGTGCCTTCGCGGGCGGCGGCGGGGAAACGGCGGTCCTGAATGGGGCCTCGGCGCAAATCTCGAACTGGCTCGGGCTCGCATCCGGGGTCGCGGCCTCCATGACGGATGCAAAAGCCATTGATGCCCAATACGGTGCCGAGAAGGGCATCACGGCCCTCGCCGCCGCGCTCGCCGGGGGTAACCTGATCTATGAGAGCTCGGGCATGACGGCCTCGCTTCTGGGCGCGAGCTTCGAGGGCTTCGTGCTCGACAACGAGATGCACAGCTCGATCTTCCGCGCGCTCCGAGGAATCGAGGTGAACGAGGAGACGCTCGGCTTCGACGCCATTCGCGAGACGGTGCTCGGCGAGGGGCACTTCCTGGGCCACGCGCAGACCCACGCCGCCATGGAGCGGGATTTCGTCTATCCGAAGCTTGCCGACCGGGATGCGCCCTCGGTCTGGGGTGAGGGCGGGGCGCAGCAGGCCTGGGACCGGGCACGGGAGAAGGCGGCCTCGATCCTCGCCAGCCATCATCCCGACTACCTCACACCGGGCCAGGACGCGGAGATCAGGGCGCGTTTCACCATTCTCTGACGCCTCGCCGCCTCAGATGTGGAGGGCGCGTCCCTTCGCGCGGAGGCAAGCTTCCTGAATGGCCTCCGACTGCGTGGGATGGGCGTGGATCGTGGCGGCGATGTCATCGAGCCGCGCGCCCATCTCGATGGCGAGCGAAAACGCCGCCGACAATTCCGAGAGGTGCGCGCCCACGCCCTGTAGACCGACGATCGCCTCGTCGCTCTCGCGCCAGACGACGCGGATGAACCCTTCTTCGGCATCGCACGTCATCGCCCGGCCATTGGCCGCGAGAGGAAACACGCTTTCGGAGGTGCCTTCGATCTCGCCCGGCAGTGCCCCGCATGCGACGATCTCCGGATCGGTGAAACACACGGCCGGGATGGCGCGCTTGTCCCATGCCACGGCGTGTCCCGCGACGTGTTCTGCCACCATCTCTCCCTGCGCCATCGCGCGATGGGCGAGCATCGGGTCTCCCGTCACGTCGCCGACGGCATAGATGCCGCGCATGGACGTCGTGCAGTGCTGGTCGATCCGGATGAAAGGCCCGTCCATGGTCAGCGAGAGTTCCTCGAGGCTGATGCCCTTCGTGCGGGGGCGGCGGCCGACCGTCACGAGGACCTTCTCGGCGCTGATGTCTCCCCCATCTGTCGAAAGCGTGCCGTCCGCATGGCCTTGCGCGCGGGTCTCGGTGATAACGGTGACTCCCAACGCCTCCAACCTCTCCGATACCGGGCGGGTCAGGGCCTCGTCATAGCTCGGCAAAACGCGGGCTCCTGCCTCCACCACGGTGACCTGCGCGCCGAGCTTGGCAAAGGCCGTACCGAGCTCGAGGCCGATATAGCCCCCTCCGACGACAGCAAGGCTTGCCGGCACCTCCGTGAGCGAGAGCGCTTCCGTCGACGAGATCACATCCCCCCCGAATGGCAGGGAGGGGAGCGCCACGGGGGCCGAGCCCGTCGCGATGACAATGCGCTCCGCGCGGATCTCGCTTTGCGTTCTGTCTTCGTTGCTCACGCGCACTGTCTTGCCATCAACGAAGCGCGCGCGCCCGGTCAAAGACCGGACACCGGCCTTCCGCAGGAGGCCCGACACCCCGGCATTGAGGCGCGCGACGATGCCATCCTTCCACGCGACCGTCTGGCCGAGATCGATCTCCGGCGCGGCCGACTTGATCCCGAGAGGGCTCTGCCCGATGGCGGCGATGCGGTGAAATTCGTCGGCAGCGTGGATCAGCGCCTTCGAAGGAATGCAGCCCACATTGAGGCAGGTGCCACCCGGCTTGCCCTCATCGACGATGATCGTGTCGATCCCAAGCTGACCCGCGCGGATGGCGCAGACATAGCCACCGGGCCCGGCACCGACGATGAGCAACTTGCATGTCAGATCAGCCATTCAACCCTCCACGAAGAGCATGGCCGGGGTCTCCAGCAGCGATTTGAGCTTCTGGACGAAGACCGCCGCATCCCAGCCATCGATCACGCGATGATCGAAGCTGCAGGAGAGGTTCATCATCCTCCGCGGGCGGAACTGCTGGCCGTCCCAGACAGGGCGGATCTGCATCTTGTTGACGCCGACGATGGCCACCTCCGGGTGGTTGATGATGGGCGTGGTGGCGATCGCGCCCAGTGGTCCGAGCGAGGTGATGGTGATCGTGCTGTCCTGCAGCTCCTCCCGGCCGATGGTGCCCTCGCGGGCCGCAGTCGAGAGCCGCTTCAGCTCGGCGGCATTGTCCCAGAGGCTGCCCCCCTCCGCGTGCCGGATCACCGGAACGCTGAGCCCCCATGGCGTCTGCGTGGCGATGCCGACATGGACGCCACCGTGGCGATGGATCACCCCCGCCTCATCGTCGTAGCGCGCATTCAGATCAGGCTGTTCGCGGACGGCCTCCACGATGGCACGCATGAGGAAAGGCAGGAGCGTGAGCTTGGCGCGGGTCTCCCCGTGCTTTTCGTTGAGTGCCGCGCGGAGGCTTTCCAGCGCCTCCATCTCGACCTCTTCGACGATGGTGATGTGGGGGATCTGCCGCTTTGCGATCTGCATCTTCTCGGCGATGCGGCGGCGCATGCCGATCACCCGGATCTCTTCGACGCCCGTGTTGCGCCCACGCTGGACGCGACCCTGCTTTATTCCGCCAGCGGCGAGCCATTCGTCGAGATCGGCATGGCTGATGCGCCCGGCGGGCCCCGAGCCGGGCACCTGGCGCAGGTCGATGCCCTCTTGCCGGGCACGCGCCCGCACCGAGGGCGGCGCCAGCGGCTTTGTGCCCGCGGCGCGGGGGGCTCTGGGCGGCGGTGCCTCCGAGGTCGCCGCTGTCGGGCGCGGCGCAGCCTCGCTTTCCGGCATGGGCTCCGTCTCGGGCTCAGGTGTTTCGGGTGCTGCTTCGGGGCGGCCTGGCGCCGTGCCCGGGGCTTCGTTCCCGGCGCCATCGACCTCGATACGCAGAAGCGTCGCGCCGACGGCGAGGAGCTCTCCGATCTCGCCGCCAAGCTCCGTCACCGTGCCGTTCACGGAACACGGCACCTCGACGGCGGCCTTGTCGGTCATGACCGTGGCGAGGATGTCGTCCTCCTTCACCACGTCCCCGGGCGCCACGTGCCACTCCGTCAATTCGGCCTCGGCGATGCCCTCTCCGATGTCGGGCAGGCGGATGACATGCATGCCCATCGCTCAGTCCTCCATCACTTGCCGGAGGGCCGCGCCGACCCTGTCGGGACCAGGGAAATACTCCCATTCCTGCGCGTGCGGATAGGGCGTATCCCACCCCGTCACGCGGATAATCGGAGCCTCGAGGCTGTAGAAGCACTCCTCCTGCACGAGGCTCGATAGCTCTGCCCCGTAGCCACAGGTGCGCGTGGCCTCGTGGACGATGACGCAACGCCCGGTCTTGCGCACCGATGCGGTGATCGTCCCGAGATCGAGGGGCAAAAGCGAACGCAGGTCGATCACCTCGGCGTCGATCCCGGTTTCCTCGGCGGCGGCTTCGGCCACGTAGACCATCGTCCCGTAAGCCAGGACGGTGACGTCCGCGCCCGCCCGCGTGATATTGGCCTTGCCGAGCGGGACGATCCCGTGCCCCTCGGGCACCTCGCCGCGCGCATGCTTCTTCCAGGTCGTCAGGGGCCGGGCATGGTGGCCGTCGAAGGGGCCGTTATAAAGCCGCTTCGGCTCCAGAAAGATCACCGGATCCGGATCGTCGATCGCCGCCAGCAAAAGCCCCTTGGCATCGGCGGGGTTCGAGGGCAGCGCCACCTTCAACCCAGACACATGCGTGAAGATCGCCTCGGGACTCTGGCTGTGGGTCTGGCCCCCGAAGATGCCTCCGCCCGTGGGCATCCGGATCACGATGGGGCAGGTGAAATCACCGTTGGAGCGATGACGCAGACGCGCGGCCTCCGAGACGATCTGGTCAAAGGCCGGGTACACGTAGTCGGCAAACTGGATCTCGATCACGGGCTTGAGCCCGTAGGCCGCCATGCCGATCGCCGTGCCGACGATCCCGCTCTCGTTGATGGGCGCATCAAAGCAGCGGGATTTTCCGTATTTCTGCTGGAGACCCGCGGTGCAGCGGAAGACCCCGCCGAAAAACCCCACATCCTCACCGTAGACCACCACGGACGGGTCCGCGGCCATGGCGACGTCGTGGGCCTCTCGGATCGCTTCGATCATCGTCATCAGAGGCATGGTCAGTACCCCGCCTGCTGGCGCTGGCGCACGAGATGGGGCGGCATCGTCTCGTAGACCCCTTCGAACATGTCCCGCGGCGAGGGCGCCTTGCCGTCGCGTAGGGTCCCCACGTCCTCCGCCTCCTTCTGCACGGCGATCACCCCGTCCATGATCTCTGCCTCGGCCTGTGTGTGGCGCTCCTCCGACCATGCGCCGAGCGTGATGAGGTGCGTCTTGAGGCGCTCGATCGGGTCTCCGAGGGGCCAAGCCGCGGCCTCTTCGCCAGACCGGTAGGCGGATGGATCGTCAGACGAGGAATGTCCGCCCGCGCGGTAGGTAACATGCTCGATCAGAGTCGGACCATGGCCGAGGCGCGCGCGTTCGGCTGCCCATTTGGCCACGGCGTGCACAGCGAGGTAATCGTTGCCATCCACGCGGATCGACGCGATCCCGAAGCCGTGGCCCCGCGCGGCGAAGGTCCCCACCCCGCCTCGGGCAATTCCCTGAAAGGTGGAGATGGCCCACTGGTTGTTGACGATGTTGAGCACGACCGGCGCGCGATAGGTGGACGCAAACACCATGGCGGCGTGGAAATCGCTCTCTGCTGTAGAGCCATCGCCGATCCAACCAGCGGCGATCTTGGTATCGCCCGAAATGGCGGATGCCATGGCCCAGCCCACCGATTGCACGAACTGCGTGCCGAGGTTGCCGGAGATCGAGAAAAAGCCATGCGCTTTCGATGTGTAGAGGATCGGCAGTTGCCGCCCGTGCAGCGGATCGTCGGCGTTGGAGTAGATCTGGTTCATCATCGTCAGCATCGGGTAGTCGGCCGCGATGAGAAGCCCCGCCTGCCGGTAGGTGGGGAAATTCATGTCGCCCGGTTCGAGCGCTCGGGCGAAGGCGCAGCTCACCGCCTCCTCCCCCAGATGCTGCATGTAAAAGCTCGTCTTGCCCTGCCGCTGGGCCGTGAGCATGCGGGCATCAAACGCGCGCAGCGTCATCATGTGGCGCAGACCGTCGCGCAGGGCCTCCGGTGTGAGCGCCCCCGCCCATTCGCCAGTGGCCTTGCCCTCCTTGTTCAGAACCCGGACGATGGAAAACGCCATGTCGCGGATGTCATCGGCGGCGACGTCCACCGGCGGCTGGGGCACCGCCCCCGCCTTGGGGATTTCGAAGTCCGAGAAGTCAGGCGTGTCACCCGGCCTGCAGCCCGGCTCCGGAATGTTGAGCGAGAGGGGCTGCAGGGGCGTGTTCATGCTGTGACCTCGCATCCGTTGATCCGTGTTTCCGCGAGAATGCGCGCGACAAGCGCATCCGCCACGGCGGTCGTCGTGCGCCCTGTGGTCCGTGACAATTTGAGGATTTCCTTTGCGCGCGCGGAGATGTCCTTGAGCCGCGCCCGGCGGTAGCTGTCCCCCGCTTTGTGAATTTCACTCGCTACGCTGATGATGCCGCCGGCATTCACGACGTAGTCGGGCAGGTAGCTGATCCCGCGCGCATGGAGCGCCTCGGCGACGCCGTCCTCGGCCAGTTGGTTGTTCGCCGCGCCGCAGACGAGCCGCGCGGACAGCCGCTCCACGCTGTCTCGCGTCAGGACGCCCCCCAGCGCGCAGGGCGCGAAAATTTCGATCTCGGCATCGAAGAGGGCATCCGGATCGCAGATCTCCGCGTCGAAACGCCCCTGCGCCTCGCGCAGTGCCCCGTCTTTGATGTCGGAGACGATGAGATGTGCCCCGGCGGCGTGAAGCTTCTGGGCCAGCGCCATGCCGACATGGCCGAGGCCCTGCACAAGCACGCGGCGCCCTGTGAGGTCAGCGGTGCCGAAAACCTCCCGCGCACCCACCTTCTGGCACTGGAAGACCCCCTCGGCGGTAAACGGCGAGGGATCACCGCTGCCATGACCTCCGATCTCCAGCCCCACGGCGTAGGACGTCTCCTGCGCCACGATGGCCATGTCCGCGGGCGACATGCCCACGTCCTCGGCGGTATAGTAATGCCCCCGGAGGCTTTGGACCGCCCGGCCGAAGGCGCGCAGCAATGCGGGAGACTTGTCCCTCCCTGCGTCGCCGATGATGACCGATTTACCGCCCCCGAGGCCGAGGCCAGCCAACGCGTTTTTCGCCGTCATACCCTTGGCCAGGCGGCACACATCCCGCCTCGCCTCCGCGCGGGAGCCATAGGCCCACATGCGGCATCCCCCTGCGGCGGGTCCGCAAACAGTGGAATGCAGACAGATGTAGGCGGCCAGCCCGCTCTCGTCGTCTTGGGCAAAGATCAGGCGCTCGTAGCCAGCGGGCGGGGTCTCTTCAGTGAGGGCGAGAGTCACACTCTGCTCCTTTCGGCACGTGCGCGAGTCCCGACCGAGGATACTGCCAAGCGAGGAGCTAGATAAGTTCGATGTCGTCTGGTATTCGGTCACGTAGTAGCGGAAATCACTACAGAATAGGTAAATCATAGTGGGATTCACCACGGATAAGATTGACCGCGCCATCATCCGCGCCCTGCAGGAGGATGGCCGTATGGCCCTCGTACAGCTCTCGGAGCGCGTGGGCCTGTCGCCCACGCCCTGCAAACGCCGGTTGGCCCGGCTCGAGGCATCGGGCGTGATCGCGGGCTACACGGCCCGCATCGACCGAAAGGCGGCGGGCTTCCCCATCACCGCGTTCGTCTCCGTGGAGCTCGAGCGGCAGGACGCCGAGAAGGTCGCCGAGTTCCAGCGTCAGGTCGCGCTCTTCGACGAGGTCGTCACCGGCACCCTCATGACGGGCGCCAATGACTTTCTCCTCGAGGTCGCCGTCGAGAGCCTGGAGGAATTCGAGAGCTTCCTGCAGACAAAACTCATGCGCCTGCCCGGGCTGCGCGTCGTGCGCTCGCGGTTCGGGTTGCGCCAGTTCATCAGCCGCGCCCGCATCCCCTGAGGCGCGTCCCTCGACGCAAAGCGCGCAGAGCAGACAATAAGGCAGCGCCTTGCGCGAAATCGCTTTATTTTCCGCAAGGCAATCGCGGATGACACGCCTGACGGGAGAACAGAGCAGCCTCCCTGCGCCGCGACAATTCTCAATGGCGGCTTAAGATCAGCGTTAAAATTCTCGCGGAGGTTGAGCTAATTCCGCGAAGCTCACCACCTTCTCGTCACAATCAAGCCAGCATTCGGCCCCCTCGCGCCCTTCATTAAGAGGCGTGAGGCTCAACGCTTGTGAGCGCCGGGCTGTTGGAGGCAACGGGTGACGTTTCAGGCTTCGATATCTGAACCAGAGGGCACGAGCGCGGTCGGTGACGAGCTGCCGCCGGGGACCGAGCTCTGCGGCGGGCAGTACGTGATCGAGACGTTCCTCAACGCGGGCGGGTTCGGCGTCACTTACCTCGCGCGGGACAGCCTGGACCGGAAAGTCGTCATCAAGGAGTGCTTCCCCAACGCGATGTGCTGCCGTGTCGGGGCATCGGTTCGACTACGTTCCAATGCCTTCGAGGAAGAATTCACGCGGGCCGTGGATCTTTTCCAGAAGGAGGCGCGTGCCCTCGCGAGGCTGCAGCATCCCAGCATCGTCGGGGTCCACGGCATCTTTGAGGCCAACGACACGGCCTACATGGCGCTCGATTTCGTAAACGGCATGGACCTCTTCGAGCTGATGGCGCGCCATCCCGGATACCTGACACCGGACGTGATCGAGGGGATCGTCTCCACGCTGCTCAACGCGCTGAGCTACGTCCACGAGCACGGCATTCTCCATCGCGACATCTCGCCGGATAATATCCTGCTCGACGCTAACGGCTCGCCCGTGCTCATCGATTTCGGTGCCGCTCGCCAGGGCTCGCGTCAGCACAGCAAGATCGTCTCTCGGGTCTACACCGTGAAGGACGGCTACTCGCCCCACGAGTTCTACTTCGAGGGCAAGGGCCAATCGCAGGCCTCCGATCTCTACGCGCTCGCCGCGACCGTCGTGCATCTGATCACCGGGAAGGCCCCGCCCAACAGCTCCGTGCGGCTCGGGGCCATCTCCGAGAAAAAGCCCGACCTCTTCCAGCCGCTTTCGGGCCGGATTGAGGGCTACCGGCCGGAATTCCTCGCCGCCGTGGACCAGTGCATGAGCCTCTTCGCGCGAGATCGCCTGCAAACGGCGGTGGAGTGGCGAGATGCCATATCGGGTACGGGAACGGTCGCCCTCGCAGGCAAGCCGCCGCCGGTCACCAATCCCGAGCTGATGCAGCGGATTTCGGAGCTCGTGGCACGCAACAACGAGGCTCTCGCGCGGGAAGCCGAGCGCCGCGCCAAGGCTCCTGTCGAAGAGAAGAAGAAGATCGACCCCGAGGAAGAGCGCCGCGCCGCCCAGCGTGCCTACTGGGCCATCCTCAACGAGGACCCCGAGGAGATCGCTGCGGAGGTACGACGCGAACGGGAGGCGATCGAACGCGCAGAAAAGGCGGCGCGGGACGCCGAAGAGAAGGCGCGGCGGGAAGAGGAGCGCAAGCGACGGGAGGAAGCCGAGCGCCAGCAGAAAGCGCTGACCACACCGGGCGTCGAACGCGCGCGCAAACATCGCGCCTTCCAGACGGCCCCCATGTCCGGAACTTCATAGGAGAGCGTTATGCAGGGTATCAGGAATCTCATCGCGCGCCGCCGCCCCACCGCATCAGGGGGCGAGGAGACCGCCGTGCCGGACGCCACGGAGCACGCGGCAGGCCGCGAAGGCACACGCGCGATCGAGAGCACCGCGCCGGCCGTGCTCAGCCCCCAATCCGTGGAGCCGCCGAAGCCCGCCGACATGGAGGCGTCCACCCTCTTTGAGAAAGCCGATTTCCTCGCACGGGCCATCGACGCGCGGGACCACATCCCCTCCTCGGAGATCCCGGTGCAGCAGGGCTACAAGGTGCTTTCGAGTCGGCGCATCACGCGTCCGGCGACCGAAAGCACGCCGGAGGAAAGACCAGAGTCGCGGCCCGTGCGTGCGCGCAAGATCTGGGATGTGGACCCGCCAGGGCCTCAGAGCGCCCCACCAGAAACCTCCGCGGGAAAACTCCGGTCCCGGCGCACGTCCATGGCGCCGACCAACGCCGCAGCACAAGAGGCGCCCATGGCGCATGTGGCGCCCCCAGCCTCGAAGCGCCCGCAATCGAGCCGCGCCAAGACCCGGCTCCTCGGGTTCCACGCCGGTGAACCGGCCAAGGACATCTTCGCCAGCGACGCATCTCCGGGAGCGGCGGGCACCGGATCGTTTCCCATTGGCTGGCTTGTGCTCGTCGATGGTCCCGGGCGCGGCGCGTCCTTCACGCTCCATGCCGGGCTCTCGACGGTGGGCCGGGACCCTGATCAGACGATCTCGCTCGATTTCGGCGACGCGGCCATCTCGCGGAGCCAGCACATCGCCATCGCCTATGACAGCGAAGAGAACCGCACCTTCATCGGCCATGGCGGCAAGCAGAACATCGTGAGGCTCAACGGCAAGCCGCTGCTCACGACCGAGGCGCTCGGCGATCGGGACGAGATCAAGATCGGCAAGTCGACGCTTCGCTTCATCGCGCTCTGCGATGCGTCGTTCTCGTGGGATGAAAAGACGGGGGATGCAGATGAGTGAGCTCTCGGCGCGGATCGCGAAGGCCCAGCATATCGGCGACCGCCCCCGCCAGGAGGATGCGGTCGCCTTCCACGTCGCGGAGGGCGGCGAGCCGACCCTTGCCGTGCTCTCGGACGGCATGGGAGGCCACGCCGACGGGGATCTTGCCAGCCGGATCATCACCGGTGAGGTGTTCGGCGAGCTCTACCTCGCCGCCGCGCGCCCGAAGGCCTTTGCACGGAGCAGTGGCATCATCTTCGACGCGGCGCTCAACGCGGCCAACCAGCGGCTGAAAGAGAGCATCGAGGAAAGCCTCATCTCCAAGGAGACGGGTGGCACGCTCATCTGCACGAGTGTTCACAACGGGGAGCTGCGCTGGCTCTCGGTGGGCGACAGCATGCTCTATCTCTTCCGCGAGGGGCAGCTGCGCCTTCTCAACGACATCCACTCGCTCGGCGCGCAGCTCGACAGGATGGCCGCCGCTGACGAATTGCCCGCCGAGGACGCCAAGGACCACCCGGACCGCAACTGCCTGACGTCGGCCGTGACCGGAGGACCGATCCCGAAGGTGGACTGCCCCGAGCAGGCGCTCGCGCTCGAGGCCGGCGACATCATTCTGCTGGCTAGCGACGGGATCGAGGCGCTGAAACAGCGTCGGCTGGAAAAACTCATCGCACAGCTCTGGGAGGCGGGCGCAGACGTGGCCGCGGGCGTGATCGAGGCCATCAAGACGACGGGCGCCGAGGACCAGGACAACACGTCCGTCATCGCCATCGAGATCTCCGGCCCCGAGGAGAGCCCGGCGCCCGAAGTCGCCCCGCACACCTCGCCGCTCGCAAGCTATTGGCCGCGCTGGGGACGAGACCGGGGCGCGCGCGCATGACCGGCCCAGCGATGCGGGACATCCAGGGCCTTGAGGGATTGAAAGTGCTAGCCAGTGCTGATGAGTTGCCCAGCGGAGCCCGTCGCAGCTGCCAGGAGCTCGCCGAGAAATTCGATGCTCCATTGCGCATCGGCATCTTCGGGCTGAACGGCTCCGGAAAGAAGCGCATTCTCAACGCGCTGCTCGGCGCGCGCGTGGCGATGGAAAGCGCGTCGCTGCCTACCCTCGAAGTGCTGCCGGGCCGTGAGGAAAAAACGACGGCCATGCTGGCAGATGGCGCAACACTCGAGATGCCGGGCTTCCCGGATGAGGAATTGCTTGCGCTCGAGCCCATGTTTCTCTCCGTGACGAGTCCGGCCTGTGACGACCTTCGGCAATCTTTCCTTCTCACGGTCTGCGACGACACGTTCGAGGATCTGTCCGCAGGCCTCTCCTGGGCAGCGACGCGCATCGATCTCGCGATCTGGTGCACCGAGCATTGGACGCGGCTCGAGCGCCGCGTCTATGCGCAGGTGCCGGACCATCTGAAGGACCACGCGGTCTTCTGCCTCGCCTCGCCTTTCGCGGCGGACGTGGCTGTGCCCGAGGGCTTTGACACCGCGTTTCGCATGGACCCGTCCGACGACGCGGCCAGCTCTTGCGCGGCCCTCGCCGATCACGTGCGCGGCGTCATCGAAGAGGCCCGGCGCGCCGACATCCTCGCGGCGGAGGCCTTGCTTCATCGCTACGGGGGCTTTCTCGCGGAAGAGCCGGCCCCCGCTCCCGCCGCCCCCGACACGCGCCCGGCCCCGCGCGAGGTGGACGAGGCGGCCGTGGCGCAACTCACCTTTCTCTTTCGCCATCTGCGCGGCTCCGCCGAAAGCCTGCGCGCTGCTGGAGGGAGCTGCGCCCGGACCCTCAGCGCGCTTGAACATGCCTTCGAGGAACTCGCGGACCACGCGATGGATCTGCATGCCTTTGGCGAGACCTGGCCCGAGGTCGACGAGGCCATTTCCGAGGCACGCGATCTCTGCGTCCTGCTGAAGATGGAAGGCGGGGACGACCAGGCCGAGGACGCAGCCCGCATGCTGTTGCAACTCAGATGGGACATCGAAGCAAAGCTGGCGGCCTGACGGCCCCGGTCGCCCGCCACCCAGAGGAACCGAGATGATGCTTGCCGAAGACCACACCCCCGAAGACGCCTTCGAGACGAGGCGCGCCTATTCCGCCTTCGGCGGGCTTCTCCCCGTGGCCGAAAAGCTGCGGGCGCTAGAACAGGAGGCCGAGAGCCTCATGTCGGCGCCGCATCCGGCCCTCGCGCGCAAGGCGCGCAAGCTCCGCGATCTGATCCAGGACTTCGAGCCGGGCGTGACCTTCATCGGGCAGGTCAAGGCGGGCAAGACCACGCTCGTGAACGCGATGACCGGCTGGCCCGGGCTCCTACCCGCAGACGTGAACCCGTGGACCTCCGTCGTGACCTCTGTGCATCTCACGCCGCCGCAGAGAAAAGGCTTCAATCACGCCGCATTCCGCTTCTTCTCCAACGAGGAATGGGACAACCTCATTCACCATGGCGGGCGCCTCGGCGAGATCGCCAGCCGCGCAGGGGCCGCGGACGAAGTCTCCAAGGTGCGAGAACAGCTCGACACGCTGCGCGAAAAATCCCGTCAACGTCTCGGTCGGCGCTTCGAGATGCTGCTGGGCCAGACCCATACCTACGACACGCTGACCGCGGATCTCGTGAAGCGCTACGTGTCCCTCGGCGACAACTTCTGGGAAGAAGCGGGCGCCCGGCGTCTCGACGGGCAGTTTGCCGACATCACGAAATCCGCGGACCTGTGGTTCCCCGGTCCGGACCTGCCGCTTGGCCTCTGCATCCAGGACACGCCCGGCGTGAACGACACCTTCATGATCCGCGAGCAAATCACGCTGCGCGGCCTGCGGGGCTCGAAGCTCTGCGTCATGGTCCTGTCGGCCCAGCAAGCGCTTTCTTCCGTGGATCTCGGACTGATCCGGCTCATCTCCAACATCAAGTCGCGGGACGTTGTGATCTTCGTGAACAGGATCGACGAGCTCGAGAACCCGGCGCGCGACGTCCCGAAGATCCGGGAGAGCATTCTCGCGACGCTGGCACAATTCAACGGTCCCGAGGATGCCGGCATCGTTTTCGGCAGTGCCTACTGGGCGGAGCACATGGTCGCCGGCACCATGGACGCCCTCGGCGTCGACAGCTCGCAAAGCCTCCTCAACTGGGCGGAAAACCAGATCGACGATGACCTCGCCAAGGCGCCGCTCGAAGAGCTGATCTGGCGTCTTTCGGGGGCCCCTGCCCTCGGGCGCGCGATCTCCAATCGCATCGCAGGCGGCGCGGCAAAGGTCCTCGTGGAAAAGGTTCAGGCCGAGCTGATGAATCTGAAGGCCGCGGCGCATCGGCGACCCCTTGCCCCGGTTCGCACAGGCGCGGGTCACACGGCGCCGGCCGTCAACGGCGATACCACCGCTGCATTTGCGGAGATCGAGCGAAGGTGCGCGGAAAGCCTCTCCGCACGCCTCGCCGCCGTCACGGCCGCCTTCGATGACCGGACCCGGAAATCCTACGGGACGTTCCTCGACCGGGCGACGGCTGAGCTCCTCAAGCACCTTGCGAAGCACGGCGACGGCGAGGTCTGGTCCTACGATCCCTCCGGACTGCGCATGCTGCTGCGCACGGCCTACAAGGTTTTCGTGGCGGCCGCAGCGAAGGCGGCCAAGGATGAACTCGATATTGCCGCGCAGGAAATCTCGGCACTCTTGCAGGGGGGCGGCAGCGCCGATGACAGCGTTGCTCGAGTGTTTGCGCCTCCCGTCCCCCCTGCCGAGGCGCCCGTGACGCTCGCGCAGACGATCGCACTGGATCTCAAGGGCAGCTGGTGGACGCGCTTCTGGCGCAAGCGGCGCGGCTTCGAGGCTTTCGCCGATGATTTCGCAAAGCTCATCGAGGAAGAGACGGCCAACATGCTCCTGAGCCTTCGCGAAGACTGCGTGGACGCCTATGCCGAAACGCTCCGCCGGGCCCTCGCGGAGTTCCTCGCCGACCAACGCGATATCTTCGGCAGCGCTGCCTTGAGCTAAGCACCGGCCCCTCGAACATAGCACAGCTTCTGAAAATGGGATGATGACCATGACCATTCAGTCAAACGACTTTCCCCGGCCCGCCAAGCCCCGCATCGCCCTGATGGGGGAGTTCAGCGCGGGGAAGAGCACGCTCGCCAACCTGCTCCTGGAGCAGGAGCACTCGCCCGTTCAGGTCACGGCCACGCAGCTGCCGCCGGTCTGGTACAGCTTCGGGGATAGCCCGCCGCAGCAGGTGACACTGGAAGGCGCGCGCCAACCCGTCCAGAAGCCGCATTGGCGCGATGTGTGTCTCGGTGAAGCGCAGCTCATCGAGGTCCAGCTCGAGGCCGACGTCCTCGAGGCAGCCGATCTCATCGACGTGCCCGGCACCTGCGACCCCAACCTGCCCGCCCAATATTGGGAGACGCTGATCACCCAGGTCGATCTCGTGATCTGGTGCACGCCCGCGCATCAGGCCTGGCGACAGTCGGAGGCCGCGCTGTGGGAGACGGTGCCAGAGGAGCTGAGGGAGCGGAGCCTCCTGCTCATCACACGGATCGACAAGATCCTGTCCGAAGACGACCGCCGTCGCATCCTCCAGCGCGCGACGAACGAGGCGGGGCATCTCTTTGCCCAAGTGAGCGCGGCCTCGCTGACAGAGGCCCTTGCAGCCCCCCATGACGAGACCGCGCTGGAGCGCAGCGGCGTGGCGGACATGGTCCGTTTTCTCATCCGGATGCTCGAGCGTGTGGGAGATACCTCCCGAGGGCCCTTCGTGCCCCATGTCGAGGCAGGCGCGGCACCGCCGCCGCTCGCGGACGCGACGCCCGTCGCAACGCCGCCCACCGCGGCGCCGCCCGGCCTCATCGTCCCGCGGCGCATCGTGCGCAAGAACCGGCAGTTGGCGGCGCGCCCCACGGCCTGAGGCGGGTCTATGTTAGATCAATGTTAATCCGCGGGCGCGATACGGTGCGAAAGGAGATCTCCGCCCGTGTCGCTGCCTGCCCTGTCCCGACTGCGCGAAAGCCTCGCGGGATGCGAGGTCGCGCTTCTGATCGACCTGCCCACGCGGACCTGCCTGCTCTCGGCGGGCGCGCTTCAGACCAGTCAGGACCAGCTCGAGCGGCTCTGCACCGAAGGCGCGTATTTCCTCCAGCTTGAGGGCGTCACGGGCTTTGGCGCCTGCATCCTTTCCGGGCCGCTCGGGATCAAGGTCTTTGCGCGCGCCGCCGCGGATCAGCCGGAGGCGCTTTGCCTTCTCTTCGGGCCACATCCCCTGCCGGAGGACCTGGACGCGCGGGTGCGCGGCTTTCTAAGGGACGAGAGCTTCATGGGGCGGCATGTCTAGCTTGCCCCCGCCTCCTCAGCTCGCGGCCCTTCTTGCGCGCGCCGCCGCTGCCGGTGTCCCGACCGTGCGGCAGGCGCCCTGTGCCCATCCAGACGACGGCGCACGCTTTTTTGCGGAAACCGTCCGCGGGACCATCCTGCCGCGCACCCTATCGTTCTTCTGCGACGACCTCCTCCGGGTAAGGGCGAATGCCAAGGGCGGCACGCTCTTGTCCGTCGGAGAGGAGGCGGCCGGAGCCAATATGCGCCCCCTGCGCCCCGAAGACCTCGAGAGCCTGTCAGAGCTCCTCGGGCGCGCCTTTGGGGAGGGCGGGGTCGTGTCAGTCACCGCGGCCCCCGCGAGCATCCGGCCAAGCACGTCCCAGGTGGGTATCCCGGGCGATGTCCTTCTTGCGGCCTTCGGCCAGGCGCAGCCGCCGCTCTCCGTCGCAGACCGCCTGAGTGTTTTGATCGAGGTCGCCCAGGATGTGACGCTCGCGATCTTTCGAGCTGAAGGGGGAGAGGAGATCCCAGATGCGAGCTTTGAGGCCGTTCATCAGGCCCGCGCCTTGGTGGCAGAGCTCTTCGAGGCGCTCAGCGCTCCCGAGTGCCCCATGGACGCCGAGCACCTTCTCGCGATCTATCCGGACGATCTCCCCGACTTTGCCGCGTGTTTTCATCGGGGCGAGGCTGAACTCACAGCCCTCGTCATCCACAGGGATGCCACGGAGGAAGTGATGGAATTCTGGGCCTCCCTCGGCGGGTGGGAGCTCGGGCCTTTTGCCTCGCCTTCGCCGGGGGTCAGTCCGCCTCGGCCGTGAAGGCCCGCGCTTTCTTGGAAGTAAAGCGGTTCATCGGCAACGAGAGCACCACCCGCCCTTTGCTATCGGGCTCCGGCAGCCGGCCCCCGCGGATATTGACCTGCAGCGCGAACAGCATCCGGTCCGGCAGGGGCAAGGTTGCATCCCGCGCGTCCCGGGTCGCGATGAAATCCGCGCGGCTCACGCCCTCCTGGACATGGATGTTTCCCGCTTTCTGATCGGCGACCGTGGCCATGCAGGCCGCATCGCGGCCATCCTTGCGGTAGTCATGCCCGATGAACACCCGCGTCTCATCCGGAAGGGCGAGGATCGCCTCGATGCTGTCCCAGAGCTCTCCCGATGATCCGCCGGGGAAATCGCAGCGCGCGGTGCCGCTGTCCGGCACCATGAGCGTGTCATGGGCAAAGATCGCGTCGCCGATCCTGTAGCTCACCGAGGCCAGAGTGTGTCCCGTCGACAGCGACACCTCCACGCGGCACCCGCCGAGCTCGAAGCTGTCACCGGGCTCGAAGAGCCGGTCCCAATACTCGGCGCGTCCGGCCATGGTGTCATCGGCATAGAAATCCGACCAGATCTCTTGCACGCGGAGCACGCGCGCACCGATCGCTTGTTTTGGTGCGCCGGCGAGGGCCTCCTTGATGTAGTGGGCTGCGGACAGATGATCCGCGTGCGGATGCGTGTCGAGCACCCAGGCGACCTCGAGGCCTTCTTGCTGCGCGTATTCAAGCATCTCGTCGGCGCTGTAGGTCCACGTCGCGCCCGCGGCGGGATCGAAGTCGAGCACCGGGTCGATGATGGCGGCCTTCCGGGTCTCGGGACACCAGGCGATGTATTGCCATGAGCCCGTGACCTCTTCGTAGAAGGCAGCGACGTTTGGGCTGCCCTGGCGTGCTCCTGCGGGAAAGAACTGCATGACATGGCCTCCCTCAAGACGCGCCGCGCGGCATCCACAGCACCGCGACGCGGCCTCTTGATCTTGCCTCGCAAGGTCCCCGGGAACGGCTGGACAGTAAAGCGGAAATCACGCCTGCCCCTCGACGGTGCATACCGCGTCTTCGCAAGACCCAGCCCGCCCGTGGGGCGATCATGCGCTGCCAGGGCCTGGGCGGGGACAGCCCGGAGCCGGCTAGTTTCCGGGGGGCGTCGTGGCCGCCGCGGCAAGTTCGGCGATGGCCGCGTTGAAGGCCTCCAAGAAGTCTCCTTCCTGAGGTGCATGTGCCATGGGCTCGAAGACCACGCTGGTCAGGCCCAGCGCATCGGTCGCCGCCATGGCGTCGTCCGGTGGCGCCGCTTCCCAAAGGAAGACCCGCGCGCCCGTCTCGCTCGCGAGTTCCTCGAGCTCAACCATCTCGGCGGCGGTGGGGGCCGCACCCGCCTCCCATTCCAGCGACGTGATCGAAAGCCCGTAGCGCGCCGCGAGATACTGATAGCGCGGATGCGTGGCGATCATCGGCATATCCGAGACCGCACCGAGCCCCGCTTGCGCGGCTTTGTCGAGCGCCTCGAGATCGGCCTCAAGCGCAGCGAGATTGGCAAAGACCTCGTCCGGAGGCGCGAGGTCACGCGCAGCCATGGCCCCGGCAATGGCGCCGGCCTGTGCGGCCGCAAGCGTCGGGTCGAGCCACGTATAGGACGCCAGCCCTTCATGGGAGTGCTCTCCCCCGTCGCCGTGGCTGTGGGTGATGCTCTCGGTGACGATAAATCGATCTTCGATCGCCCGGGAGGTGTTGAACACGCGCGAACGCGGCAGCGACACGCGGTCGATCCACATGGCGAAGCCCGCCCCGTTGAGCAAGATCAGGTCCGCCGACTGGATCGCACTGATATCGGAAATGGTTGGGCGCCAGAAGGACGGATCGGTGCCCTCGGGCACCGGGAAGACGACCTCCACATGCGCGCCGCCGAGCCGCTCCGCGAAGTATTGGAGCGCGTGGTTGACGGCGACGATCCGAGGCCGCTCCTCGGCGAGCGCGCCGTGGCTCAGGACCGCGAGCAAAAGGCCCGCAACAAGGGCGCTAGGCCGACCAACGAAGCTTAACTTCCGCATTTGCGCGCGATGTCCTCTGGGGTGACGATCCAGTAATTGTCGTGTCCGCCGGTATCGACCTCGATGAGAAGGCCGCCCGCGTGATCCACGTCCGCCAGGGGGACGCTCGCGGTCCCGTCGCTCTGGAGCTCGAGCGTCGTCTGAAGCTCGTTGTCGCCGTCAAGCACGCGCACGTCTCCGGCTTGCGCCACGCGGCCATTGGAGAATTTCGCCTCCACAGTCACGACCTCGCAATCCACCGAGGCAAAGACGACGAGCTGGTGAGCCGCCGCACCGGAGGGTGCGGCGACAGCCAGCGCGAGGGGCGCCAGCGCGCGGATCACTGTCCGGTCCACTCTTCGAAATGGACCCAGATCACGGCGCCGAGTTCCACGGCCTTTTCCTCGCCGGAGCTCGCCTCGGTGAGCGTGTAATCGGCAGTGTTGAGCGCGGCAAAGCCCCACCAGCCATCGGTGGGCGGTGCGTAGGTGAAGACGCCGTCGGCGTCGGCCTTGACGGTCTGCGTGATCATCAGCTCGTCGGGCACAGTGGCACCGAGCCCTTCATTGTAGAATTCCACCTCGACCTCGGCATAGGGCACGGCCTCGCCGTCAAGCTTCACGATGCCCTGAAAGACATTGTGCTCCCAAAGGCCGAACGGCTTTGACAGGGGGACGATCTCGGTCTTGAGCCCGAGTTCGGTATCCCAGCCCTCGTCATCGCCGAAGGCTGTCACGTAGGTCTTCGTGTAGTGAATGATGAAAGCATCCTCCGCAGGCTCCCAATAGGGCTGCGGCTCCATGGCGAAGATGTAGGTACCGGGCCGCTCCAGACCGAAGTCGAGCGTGTAGCCCTGCTCTTCCATCACCGTCGCATCCGCGAGCCCACCGAGGAGATCGGTCGTCTCCCCTTCATGGGTCACCGAAAACGACACGGGACGCTCAAGCATCATGCCATCGAGCTCGAACGGATGCGAGAACGACATCGTCAGCGCCACGCTGCGCCCGTCCTCCTGGCTCACCATCGGATCGTCGGGAATGATCATCCCGTAATGCGCGACGGCAGGAGCCGCGCCGATGAGCGTGGCGAGCGATGCAGAAAGAAGATGACGTTTCATGTTTACCCCTGTTGATTATGCACGTGTGTCTAGGCGCCGAGCGCCAGAAGCCAACCGACCCAAGCCTCCGCGTTGCGCGAGACGGCCATGGCGCCCAGCGTAGCCAACCCGCCCGACAATAAAAGTAAAGTTAGTGTTTCGGCCGACAACAGCCGCAAAACCATCCCTCTTCGGGCCCCGAGCTTCACCGCCGTGGCGATTTCGCGGGCACGGAGGCGGTAGCTGAGGAAGACCGCGAGGCCAATCGCGGCCAAGGCCGCCACGGCGATAATCGCCGTCACCACGTCGAGCAGCGTCTTGATTCGGAAGATGCGGTCCACGAGGCTCTGGATGACGTCCCTCGGCTCGATGAGCTGCGTGGGCAGCGCGCCATCGAGGTACCGGCCCTTGAGGATCGTCCCCGCGCGCGTGTCGTTGGGCACGACAATCACCGCAGAGGCCGGGAAGTCATCCTGACTTCCGTGAAAGTGGAAGCTCTCGATATTGTCCGGCGTGATGCGCTGGTATTGGACCACCGCCGCGTTGGCGAGCGCGTCGGTGCCCGCGGCGATGTCCGCCGCGGTGACGACGTCTTCGTGCCCGTGGCCGATGCCCTGGATGACCCAAGCCGTCTTGATGTCGACAAAGATCGCGCTGTCATCGGGCGTGTTCGTGCGCGCAAGCACGCCGACAATCGGCATCTCGAGCGGGTAGACCCCGTCGAGATCGAAGAGGTTCTCGGGGGCCGAGACCAGCGTATCGCCCGCGGCGACGTCGAGCTCCCGGGCCACATCGGCGCCAATGACGGCATCGCCCAGGATCGAGAGGCCGCGACCGCTCTCCAGCGTGAGATCCCGGAAATCGAAATAGTCCAGCGTGGTGCCGACGATCCGGAAGCCGCCGGAGGAAAAGGCGGTATGGACTGGAATGGGCGTGGCGAGGCCACTCTCCCAGACGGACTCGACCTCCCGCATGGGCACGGGCTCGGGCCGTTCCTCGGAGAAGTAGAGCGCGGCCATCGTCAGATCGAGCTGCGAGCCCCGCGCTCCGAGGAGGAGCGGCGTGGCCTCCCCCCGCGCCAGCAGCGCGCGCTCGCTCGTGGACAGGAGGGTCTGCGTGGCCACCGGCACGAACATGATCAGCGCGGCGACGAGGACGAGCACGAGGCTGCGCGCCCAGTGATATCGCAGGTAGGCAAAGGCGAGGAAGAGCGCGTTCATGCGGCGGCCTCTTCCCTGAACTCGGCGAAATCAAGCACCCTCTCGAAGCGCGGCAGAAGCTCGTGATCATGGGTCACCGCGAGGACAGCCGCGCCCGCCTCCTCCGCTTGCTCAAAGAGCAGGTCGAGAATGCGCGCCTTGCTCGCGGGGTCGAGGTTGCCGGTGGCCTCGTCGGAAAGGATGAGCCGTGGCTGGGCCACGAGCGCCCGGCAGATCGCCACGCGCTGCTGCTCCCCTTGGCTGAGCGCGGTTGGATGTCGGTCAAGCTTGTCCCCGATCCCGCACGCGACGGCCAGCGCCTCGGCCCGCGCGCGGGCCTCCCCATCGAGGGTGAGCGCCGGCGTGATGCGAAACGGGTAGAGAATATTCTGCCGCGCCGAGAGGTAATCGAGAAGCGCGAAGTCCTGAAAGACAAAGCCGATCTTGCTCGCACGGAACTGCCTGCGGCCGGTCTCGGACAGTGCGCTGACCTCGGTGCCCGCCACATGAATGCGCCCTGCCTCGGGCGTGAGAATGCCTGCGACAAGGTTGAGAAGCGTGGTCTTCCCGCTCCCGCTCGGGCCCACAACGGCCAGCCTTTCGCCCGCGGCGAGAGAGAAAGACGGCACGCGGAGGCGGAACCCTCCGCCCGCATAGCCGAATGCGAGATCCTCGATCTCGATCATCAATTGGTCTCGGGCGCGAGGAAGGTCTCTCCCGCGGCATCACGATCCACGTCTAGGAGCTCGAAATCCGTGATCCGCCACGCCCCGTCCACCGGGGCCACGGTGAGATCGGCGCTGTAGGTATTGCCGCGGACATGGAGGTGCTCGGCATGGCCCACGGTCCCGATGACCTGCCATGAGGCATCGATCTCCAGCGCCGCGCTGGCGCGCGACACTTGCGTGTTCAAAAGCTTGATCTCGTGGATGGTCTGGTCCGCCTCATCGAGCCCGCCACCTGCCATGGCACCCACCCGCTCGAGGTAGAGATACTCGAGCGCGTCACCGTGGGTGACATCGGCGAGCGTATCGTAGATCGCGTCTTCCTGTGTCTCGCCAAAGGCCTCGTAGACGACGAGGAGAAGCGCCGGTGTCAGCCGCCAAAATTCGTTCTGCGCCTCCGCGATGGTGAGCGGCTCTATTCCGGGCGCCGCGAAGGTATCGGTCTCCGAGACAGCGCCACGACCCGGCCAAAGCACCGCTGCCGCCACCGCCACTGCGGCGCCGCAAAGCAAGACTGCAATTGTCACGGTGCGTGCCATTTCCCTGCGCCCACTCCTGCCATGAAGATCGGCGCGGAGCCTCCCCGACTTCAGGGGCGAGTGCAAGCAGATGCCGCGCTACATCTTGGTGATCGGCCACGCGCGCGGGCTGACCTCGCCTACGGGCGCGGTCACTCTGCGGCGTGGAGAAGCGCGGGCGCGTGGTCCGATACGATCGGCTCGGCCGTCGAACGCACCTTGCGGGGAGAGACGAGCCGGAACGCAGCGGGCGTGAAGTAGAAGCTCACCACCATCGACAGAAGGACGCCCCCCGCCACGGCCATGGCAAAGGGCGGCCAGAAGCCGCCACCGGCGAGGATGAGCGGTAGGAAGCCTCCAACCGTCGTGATCGTGGTCGACACGATGTGCCGCGAGGAGTTCATCACCACCTCGACCATCGCGCCGAGATCACCGGCCGCGGCGTTCTCGTCCTGTTGCAGGGCCGTCATGATGATCAGGGCCGCGTTGATGCTGACGCCAATGGAGCCGATGAGGCCGATGATCGCGTTGATCCCGAACGGGTAGTCAAAGATCGCCAAGGCCAGCATCGAAAGTCCGGCCGACAGCCCGCCCACGACAAGCGCGATGGCCGCGAGGCGGAAGGAGCCGAAGGTGAGCACGATGACGGCGATCGACAGTGTCACGATGAGGCCGAGCGGCGCGAGGAGATTGTTAAGCGTGGAGGAGCGCGCGTCGCTGTCTCCCCCGATTTCGAGCCTGTAGCCCGGCGGCAATGCGTAGCCTTCCGCCGCAATGGTGGCCCTGATCTCGGACAAGGCCTCTTCCGGCAGAATACCGCGAAGGAGAAACGCCTGCACGGTGTTTGCGCGCTCGCCATTCCGTCGCGTGATGGTCCCTTCGCCCGGCACGAGCGAGATGTCTGCAATCGACGAGAGGGGGACGGCGGGATGCGCACCGGTGGCGGCGGTGATCCCCGCCCCGCTCGGCAGGATCGCCATGTCCCGGATGGCCGCCGGATCCGCGCGAAGCGCATCCCCGAGGCGGACACGGACAGGCAGATCCTCAGTTCCTTCCACGAGGGAGCCTCCTGTCATGCCGGCGAGAGCGCCCTCCATCTGTCGCGCGACATCGCTGAGGCTGAGCCCGAGGCGGCGCGCCTCGGCTTCGTCGACATCGATGGCGAGCTTGGGCGCGCCCTCGGTGATGGAGGCACGGGCGAGCGTGACCGCCGCTTCGCCCGTGACCAGCCGGCGCAGGGCCGCGCCCTCCGCACGGAGCACGTCGATGTCGGGGCCGACGATGCGCAACTCCACCGGAGCGTTGACCGGCGGGCCCTGCACGAGGCCGCGCACAAGCACCTGCGCCTCGGGCGCGCGTGCCGGAAGCTCCCGCTGCAGCCGGGGAACGACATCCTCCGTCGCAGCGGGCGACGCCGTCCGCACGAGGGCCTGAGCATAGCCCGGGGCCGCGTCGCGCCCGCCGGTGATGTTGTAGTAGAAGGCTGGCGCGGAGGTGCCCAGCGTCCATGTCACGCTTTCGATCTCGGGCTCGGCGCGCAGCACGGCGTCGAGCCGGGCCACGACCTCGCTGGTGCGGACAAGGGCCGTGCCCGGCGGCAGGTCCACCTCTATGTGAAACTGGTCGCGATCCACCCCGGGAAAGAACTGCGCGGTCAGGAGCGGGAGGCTGGCAAAGCCGAGAACGGGAAGGACGAGCGCGACCGCGATGGAGCGCACCGGGTTCCGGACCGACCAGGCCAGGCTCCAGCGGAACGCGCTCCCGACCCAGCCCGAGGGGATCCCGCCGGAAAGACGCCCGGCCTCACGGTCCGGCAGGATCCAGCCAGCAAGCGCGGGGGTGATGGTGATCGCCACCACGAAAGACCATGCCAACATGATCACCACGGCGAGCGCGATGGAGCCCACGAAATCTCCCGCGGGCCCGGGCAGGAGGATCATGGGCGTGAAACTGAGCGCCGTCGTCGCCGTCGAGGCAAAAAGGGGCATCGTCAATCGGTGCACGGAAGCCCCCACCGCAGCCATTCTTGAGGCGCCCGCCCGGATCCTGCGCGCGATCTCGTCGGTCATGACGATGCCCGCATCCACCAGGAGCCCGAGCGCCACGATGAGGCCGGTCACGCTCATCTGATGGATGGGCAGCGCGATGGCATTCATCGTGGCCACGCTCGCGAGCGTCACGATGGGCAGGATGATCGCCACGATCAAAGCCGCGCGCAGGCCGAGCGTAATGAGAAGCACCCCGACGACCAGCGCGACCCCGATCGCCATGTTGGTGCCCACCTCGGCGAGGCGATCAAACGTGTAGGTGGATTGATCAAAGACGAGGGAGGCGGTCATTCCCCCGGGGAGCCGCTCTGCGAAGTCCGCGAGCTCGGCGCGAATGTCGCTTGCCCAGAGATCGACCTGCAGACCGTCTTCGAGCTTAGCCGCGACGAGGATCGCGGGACGTCCGTCCTGCAAGGCGACCTCGGCGGCGGGCTGGCTCGGCCCACGGTCAATGCGCGCGACGTCCCCCAGGCGCAGTGTTGTCCCCAGCGCCCCTTCACGCAGCACGATATCGCGCAGCCGGGCGAGCGTCTCGATCTCGCCAGAGACCTCGACGACGATCTCGTCGGCGGGGCCGGTGACTTCCCCGGCACGCACCTTCGCGTCAGCCTGCGCGATGGCCGCGGCGACCTGATCCGCCGTGAGCCCAAGCGCCGCTGCGCGGGGCGCGTCGAGCGTCACGGTGATCTCTTCGTCGGGCAGCCCGAAGAGATCGACGATCTTGGTGCCCGGCACGTTGCGCAGGGCATCGGCCAAGGCTTCGCCGTAGCGCCCGGTGAGGGTCAGCGGGACATTCGCATGCACCGGCGTGAGGGCGATAATCGCCCCGTAGGCCCCTGCTCCGTCGGTATTGAGCTCCGGCTCGGCGACCCCGGCAGGGAAGTTCTGGGAAGCGTCACTCAGCGCGTCCCGGATCTCGGACCAGACCTGCTCGATGCGCGCATCCGCGATGGTCTCGATCAGGTCGATCCGTACGATCGAGACCCCGGTCGATGATGTCGACTGTATGACATCGACCTCGGCAATCTCGCGGAGGGCTTCCTCGACCTCGGCCGTCACCAGTGCCTCCACCCGCGCGGGCTCCGCCCCGGGATAGGGCGTGGTGACGCTGGCAAAGAGATTGGTGATCGTGGGATCTTCCTGCCGCCCGATGGACAGAAGCGATGAGACGCCCGCCGCGAGGATCACCATCAGGATGAGCGCGACGACACGCGGCTGGCGCCAGGTGAGGGTCGTGAGCGCCCCGCTCATGACGACATCTCCGACGCGATGCGCACGCGCTCGCCCGGCACAACACGGTGGGTTCCCGCGGGCAGGACGAGCGTACCGTCGGTAAAGCTGCCGCGGATGAAGGCGCGGTCAGCGTCGAGGTGAAGGATTTCAGCCGCCTCCGTGCCGATCACGGGCGTCTCGCCCGGTGCCACTGTCAAGAGCTGCCATGTCCCGCGGGGACCTTGGCGCAGGGCCGATACCGGCACCCAGGCGCCCTTGGCCCCGTTGCCCTCCACACGTTCCTCGAGCCGGACCTCGCCAGCGGCCCCAGACGGCGGCGCGGCGCCGTCCGGGAGATCGAAGAACGCGATGCGGCTCCGCGTTGCGGCATCGAGGCCCGGCGCGAGCTCCGCCAGGATCGAAGGATAGGTCTCGGCTCCGGCGGAGATCTCAACGCGCGTTCCCGGCGCAAGGCCCGCCGCCAGCGCGGGATCGAGGCCAGCCCGGAACCGCGCCGGCCCGGTTTCGAGGAGCGTTATGACGGCCGTCCCGGGCCCGACGATCGCGCCGGTATCGAGCGCGCGCGCCGCCACACGCCCGGCAAACGGCGCGCGCAGCACGGATTTGTCACGCCGCACCTCCAGCCCCGCTACTGCGGCGGCGATCTCGGCACGAGACGCCTCGAGCTGCGTCAGGAGAAGGGATGTCTCATCCACCCGTTGGGCTGACACATGCCCGCCCGCCAGCAGCGCTTCCTGCCGGGCATTGGTACGACGCGCCAACTCCGCTTGCGCCGCCAGCGCCGCGTCTGACGCCTCGAGCCGCGTGCGCTCCGCGTCGAGGAGGCGCGTATCGAGCCGCGCGATCACCGCGCCCGCCTCAAGCACGTCTCCCTCGCGGACAAGGACCTCGGCGATCGTCCCGGGCTCTTCGAAACCCAGCACCGTTTCTTGCGGCGCCTCGAATTGCCCGGCGAAGCGACGCTCGATTGTCACGCTATCGACGAGGGTCAGCGCGATGGGGCGGACCGTTGTAGGGGGCGCGGCTTCGGGAGCCTCACTCAGCGCCGCCCGCGCAGACAGGGCGCCGTAGGCCGTCACCCCGGCGGCAACGGCCAAACCGAAGAAGCCGAGCGTGACGACCCCGCGCGCCGTGACGGCGACGGCGCGGCGCCAGCGAGATGTCGAGGTTGGGTCGGAGGCAGTCTTTGGCATCGGGCAATCCTCGCTCTCTGTTGTGAAGTTAGTGTTGTTCACATATGTGAGCGTCGCTAACTTGGTCAAACAAAAATGAGACGCGAAGCAGTATGTCAGAATCTAAATCTCTGATAAAAAGCAAGAAAAACTATCACCACGGCGACCTGAAGGGTCAGCTTCTGGAGGCTGTGCGCCAGCTCGTCGAGCAGCACGGGCCGGAGGGATTCTCCATCGCCGAGGCCTGCCGGCTCGCCGGTGTCAGCACCGCCGCCCCCTACAAGCACTTCAAGGATCGTCAGGACATCCTGAGGGGGGTGATCCTTGCGGGGATGGAGCGAATGGGCACGGCCATGCAGGCCGCCGCCGATGCCTACCCGGCCGGGGATCCGCGCCGGGTCATCGCCTTGGGCAAGGCCTACACGAGCTTTGCACAGGACGAGCCGGGCCTCTTTCAGCTCACATTTGGCCTCGCGGCGGAGCATTCCTCCGACGAGGAAATGTCAGCCGAGGGACGGGAGAAATTCGGGATCGTCATCCGTGTCGTCGCCGAGCATCTCGGGCGCGACATGGAGGATTCCGAGGTGGCAGCCCGCGCCTACGCGCTCTGGTGCGCGGTGCACGGCCATTCCTTCCTCCGGCTCGACGGGAAAGCCGAGCAGACCAAGGTGATGGTCGACGAGGACCAGTATCTC
Source organism: Pseudomonadota bacterium (assembly GCA_038533575.1). Classification (NCBI taxonomy): domain Bacteria; kingdom Pseudomonadati; phylum Pseudomonadota; species Pseudomonadota bacterium. Next base: position 2,049,433 of record JBCAYL010000001.1, read on the forward strand.
GCGCTCGTGGGCCAGGCCATTCTCCCCTAGGAGGAAAACCGGCATGGCCTTCGGCACCACCGCCCTGTCAGATGGGAAAGGATTAGGACACCAAAGCGTCGTCGTTGCAGACACGGCTCAACCGGGCAGGCACGGTTTCATGATCAAGGCGACGCAATCGCTGCCCAGATCCTCTCTGCGCGGGAACGCCCCTCCTCGACCCGGGCCAACACTGCATCCTCTGTTTCGCCCGTAAACGTCAACTCGGCGATCACACCCGTCGCGACGCCGATCAGAAGCCGACAATGGGGACCGGCGAAGTGATATTACCACCTGAGGGTGGGGCTCTCCGACGCGTCCTCGATCGCCATCCGCGTATCCCGTAGACGCTCCCTGTCCATCCCTTCGGCGCGCCGGATGACGAGAGTATAGTCCTCCAAATCCGCGCACCAGATGGCCCCGGCGATCGCCGGGCGCGCCGCGCACCAAGCCTCCGCCGCCGCGGCGACGTTTGTGAAATCGCGCGTGAGACGCAGGGAGAAGACTTCAAACGGCGCTGGCGACGCGTCGTTTAGTGTCATCCCTGTCAGAAAATTCGAGCGGCAGACCCTGCCAGACCGTGTGGCGCAGGGGTGCGTGATCTCTAGATGCGGTGCGACCGGGAATGTGACCTCGCGGCCAGCCAACGTGGCTTCTATCGTACCATCGAGGAAGGCACTCCGCGCAGATGCCAATGCATCTTGCTCCGCGCGGATCGACGTCTGCACCTGCCACACGACCGCCGCCGCGATCCCGAGAGGCAGTATGGCAAGGACCCTACGTAGTGGCGGTCTGCTCCCGGCGGCGAGACCGCCCAGCAAGAGGCCGAACCCAGCGATGGCCAAACCAATCCCTAGATACATGACACCAAGGACCACGATACCAGCCGCGGGCGCGCGGACCGTCTCCCGCGCGGCGACAAACACAAAGAACACGGCAGCCGCGCCCACCAAGGTCATCCAAAAGCCCTGTGACGCGCGACGCGCTGCCTGCTCGGGCGGAAATACCCCCAAGCTGAAAGCGATATAAGAGAGCACCAGCAACGCGCCCGCAGTCGCGTAGAGGAGGGTCATGTTGACGGCGAAAAAGCTCATGACGCGAGATTACGCAAAGATATTGACCGAATTTGGGACGGGGGGCTCAGACAGTCATGCCAGGACATTTGTCACGTCGGCAGACAAGGTGTACCGCGTGGGGTGCGGTTGGGGGCAAACCTGCCCGGCCGCACGGCAGCGGGGAAAGGACGGCGCGATGGGGACGAGGCTCGCTCTCTTTGGTCTGGGCTCCATGGGCCATGGCATGGCGCTTTCGTGCCTGCGCGCGGGGCTCACCGTCCATGGTGTCGACGTGGACCCCGACCGCGCGGCGCGCTTCGTGGCCGAGGGCGGCGCGGAGGGCGAGGTCCACGACATCGCCCCCGAACTCGATGCCGTTGTGCTCGTCGTCCTGAATGCCGCGCAGGTGGAGGCGGTCCTTTTCGGCACGGATGGCATCGTCCCCGGGCTCCGCTCGGGCGCGGTCGTCATGGCCTGCGCCACCGTCGCGCCGCACTTCGCCAAGGGTATGGAAGCGCAATGCGCGGAGCACGGCGTGCTTTACCTCGATGCGCCGATATCGGGCGGCGCGGCCAAGGCCGCGAAGGGCGCGCTGGGCATCATGGCCTCGGGCACATCGGCGGCCTTCGAGGCCGCTGCCCCTGTTCTTGACGCGACGGCGGTGACCGTCTTCCGCCTCGGTGACACGGCAGGTGCGGGCTCGGCGATGAAGGCGGTCAACCAGCTCCTTGCCGGGGTCCACATCGCCGCGATGGCCGAGGCTTTGACCTTCGGCATGACGCAGGGGATCGCGCCCGCCACCTTCCTCGATGTCATCTCGAAATGCGCGGGCACCTCCTGGATGCTGGAGAACCGCGCGCCGCATATCGTGGCCGGGGACTACACGCCCCTGAGCCAGGTCAATATCTGGCCAAAGGATCTTGGGATCGTCCTCGAAGCCGCGCAGACGGCAGGCTTTCACGCGCCAATCACCGAGGCGGCGCTGACGCGCTACGCAGAGGCGGTGGAGATGGGGCTCGGTGGCGCAGATGACGCTGCCGTGGCCAAGGTCTATGCGCGCGACGCGGGCCTCGTGCTGCCGGACGCCGAGACATGAAGCTCGGCTGCATCGGCGACGACTTCACCGGGTCGAGCGATGTTGCCAATACACTCGCCAAGCAGGGCATGGCCGTGGTGCAGTATTCCGGCATTCCTGCCTCGGATGCGGATCCCTCGGTCGAGGCGGGTGTCATCTCCCTGAAGTCGCGGTCGATCGCGCCGGACGACGCCGTGGCCCAGTCGCTGGCGGCGCTCGAGTGGCTCCGGGCGCAAGGGTGCACGCAGTTCTTCTTCAAGTACTGCTCGACTTTCGACTCCACGCCGGAGGGCAATATCGGCCCGGTGGCCGATGCCCTCGCAGAGGCCCTGTCGGCGGACCGTGTCATCGTCTGCCCGGCCTTTCCCGGCACGGGCCGCTCCGTCTACCAGGGCCATCTCTTCGTGAACGATGCCTTGCTGAACGAAAGCGGCATGCAGAACCATCCCCTCACGCCGATGACGGATCCGGACCTGCGCCGCTGGCTCGCGCGGCAGACGCGCCATGACGTGGGGCATGTCCCGGCAGGCACCGTCTTCCAGGGTGCAGCGGCGATCCGGGACGCGCTCGATGCCGAGCACGCCGCGGGACGCAAGCACATCGTGGTGGACGCGATCCGAGACGCAGATCTCATGGCCATCGGTGCCGCGGCGGCGGACCTCAAGCTCGTGACCGGCGGCTCCGGCGTGGCACTCGGATTGCCAGCCAATTTCTCCTGTGTGCCGGGCACGCCAGAATGGCGCGCGCAGGCTGGCCCAGCGCTCCTGATCTCCGGTTCATGCTCGCGGGCGACGCGTGCGCAGGTGGCGTATCATCAGAGCCGCTTCGCCACGCGCGAGGTGAGAGCCGGGGAGATCCTCGAGGCACGCATCTCACCCTCGGACATTCTCGCCTGGGCGCAGGGGTCCGGCCCGCTCCCGCTTGTCTACAGCTCCGCGGATCCGGCCGTCGTCGCCGAGGTTCAAGGGCGCTACGGGCGGGACCGTTCAGCCGCGGCCATCGAGGGCTTCTTCTCCGAACTCGCCCAGCACGCGGTGGCCGCGGGCTTCACGCGTCTCATCACCGCGGGAGGCGAGACCTCGGGCGCCGTCGTGGAGGCGCTGGCCCTCGACAGCCTCACCATCGGCCCGGAAATCGACCTCGGCGTGCCCGCGCTCCGGGCAGGTGAACATCTTGTCGTCGCGCTGAAATCAGGCAATTTCGGCGGCGAGGACTTTTTCGAGAAAGCAGCCGGGATTCTGGGCGGATGAGCGACACGAAACTCCGCGAAAGCATCTGCACCCTGGCCGCCTCGCTCTTCGACCGGGGGCTGACCCATGGCTCCACCGGCAACATTTCCGCCCGCACGGAAGACGGCGGCCTCCTCGTTTCGCCCACGGGGACAAGCTTCGGGCGGCTTGATCCTGCCCGGCTCAGCCACTTCGACGCAGAAGGACGGCTCATCGGGGGGGACAAGCCCACCAAGGAGATGCCTCTTCACGCGGCCTTCTACGAGACCCGGGCCGCGGCAGGCGCAGTGGTGCATCTGCATTCCTGCCACGCGGTGGCCCTGTCGCTGATCCCCGGCGCCGACGAGGATAATTTTCTGCCGCCGCTCACCCCCTACGCGACCATGCTGCTCGGGCGGGTGAAGCTCTTGCCTTTCTTCCTGCCGGGAGATCCGGCCATGGGGGACGCGATCCGCGGGCTCGCGGGAAAACGCTCCGCCGTCATGCTCGCCAATCACGGGCCGGTCGTAGCGGGGAAGTCGGTGGAGGCGGCTTGCAATGCCATCGAGGAGCTCGAGGCGACGGCGCGCCTTGCCCTCCTCCTGCGCGGCATCGAGACCCGCGCGCTCGATAGCGCGCAGATCGCCCATGTGGTGCGGGCGTTCGACGTCGATTGGTAGGGGCCGCGAGGCATACACTGCGCGGTAAGAGATCAATTGATCTACGGGATGCAGTGCCGAGTTTTCTGATGTCTAACTGGGAAGCCCTTTCAAGGACGTCTACTTCGCCCCGCCTCCCGGATCAGCCAAGCGGCGCAAGACGTCTCCGCGGGTGATCTGGCCGATGATGCGCCCCTCGCGTTCCACGCCGATCGGCGCATCGCTCGCCCCCACCTGCTCCATGACCGCGCGGATGTCGGCATCGGCAGGGACAACCTGCTCCAAAGCCTCTCCTGCGCCCTCTACCATGACGTCCTGCGCGCGCAACACGCCGAGCGGGTTCATGTTGGCCACGAAATCGGCCACGTAGCCGTTGGCGGGCTCGCTGTAGATCTCCTGCGGCGTGCCGCATTGGACGATCCGCCCCCCCTCCATGATCGCGATGCGGTCCCCGATCTTGAAGGCCTCGTCGAGATCGTGACTGACGAAAATGATCGTGCGCTGCAGACGGTGCTGAAGCTCGAGCAGCTCGTCCTGGAGCCGGGTGCGGATCAGCGGATCGAGGGCCGAAAAAGGCTCGTCCATCAGAAGGATCGGCGCCTCGGTCGCGAAGGCACGCGCGAGGCCCACACGCTGTTGCATGCCGCCTGAAAGCTCGCCCACCTTTCGCTCGGACCAATCCGCGAGGCCCACCAGCTCGAGCTGCCGGTCCACCTGCGCGCGCCGCTGCGCCCGACCCTGTCCGGCGAGTTCGAGGCCCAGGCCCACATTCTCCCGCACGGTGCGCCACGGCAAAAGAGCGAACTGCTGAAAGACCATCGCCACGCATTCGCTGCGCAGCCGCCGCAGCGCCTCGCGCTTCGCGCTGCCCACCTCGCAGGACCAGTCCCCGCTGTGGACGCGCACGCGCCCGCGCGCGACCGGGTTGAGCCCGTTGACCGCGCGCAGCAATGTCGATTTCCCGGAGCCCGAGAGCCCCATCAGCACCACGATCTCGCCGCGCCGCACCTCGAGCCTGCAATCATGGACGCCGAGCACCTGCCCGGTCTTCTCCTGGATGGCGCTCCGCGAGAGGCCCTCGTCCATGAGCGGAAGCGCGAGCTCCGGCTTGCCGCCGAAAACGATGGAGACATCCTCGATCTCGACGGCGATCTCGCTCATGCCTTGCGCTCCACGCGCAGCATCCGATCGAGAATGATGGCCACCACGACAATGATGAACCCGCTTTCGAAGCCGAGCGATGTGTTGACCTGATTGAGCGCGCGGACCACCGGGACGCCGAGCCCGTCCGCGCCCACGAGCGCCGCGATCACCACCATGGAGAGCGAGAGCATGATCGTTTGGTTCAGTCCGGCCATGATCTGCGGCAGGGCGGAGGGCAGCTCGATTTTCCAGAGGATCTGCCGCGGCGTAGCGCCGAACGCGGTGGCCGCCTCGATGAGCGGCGCGGGCGTCGATGATATCCCCAGATGGGTGAGCCGGATCGGCGCGGGGACGACGAAGATCACCGTCGCGATCAGCCCCGGCACCATCCCGATCCCGAAGAAGACGATGGCCGGGATGAGGTAGACGAAGGGCGGCAGTGTCTGCATGAGGTCGAGCACTGGCCGCATCACCGTGTACACCCGCGGCCTGTGGGCGGCGAGAATACCAAGCGGCATCCCGATCCCCATGCAGACCACGCAGGCCGAGAGCACGAGCGTGAGGCTTTCGAGAGTTTCCTCCCAGTAGTCCTGGTTGAGGATGAAGAGGAGGCCGAAGAGCGTGATGGCGGCGGCCTTCCAGCTGCGCTGCAACGCATAGGTGAGCGCAGTGAGCAGGGCCACGATGATGAGGGGATGCGGGGTTTCGAGCGCCCAGAGGATCGCGTCGATCAGCACCTCCATCGCGTCGGCGAGCACGTTGAAGGCCCAGGCGAAATCATCCTGCAGCCAGTCGAAGAAATCGCCTGCCCAGCGCCCCACAGGGATCTTGTTCTCGGTCAGCCAGTCCATCCCGCCCCCTTCGTGTCAGCACTTCGGTGAGGAAGGCCGAAATGAAAGGGCGGCAGTGGCCGCCCCTTTCCGTATTCGCTCGAGGCGCGTGATCAGAGGCCGAGGGCCGCGCGCGCTGCCGGCAGCGCCTCGGCGCCATCGGCGGTCGTCACACCGGCGAGCCATGTATCGAGCACCACCGCATTGGCCGTGATCCACGCCTCTGCCGCGTCGCGCGGGTCAGCTCCATCATTGAGGATCGCGCCCATGATCTCGTTTTCCATGGCCAGCGTGAACTCCAGATTGCCGAAGAACGTGCCGAGGTTCGGGCAATCGGCGCCGAGACCCGCCCGCGTGTTGGTGAAGACCGTCGCACCGCCCAGATCCGGGCCGAAGTAGTCATCTCCGCCCGTGAGGTAGGTCATCTCGAAATTTGCGTTCATCGGATGCGGCTCCCAGCCGAGGAAGACGATCGGCTCGTCAGAGCGCGAAGCGCGAGCGACCTGCGCCAGCATCCCCTGCTCGGAGCTTTCCACGACCTCGAAGCCGTTGAGCCCGAAAGCGTCGCTGTCGATCATGTCCTGGATCAGGCGGTTGCCGTCATTGCCGGGCTCGATGCCGTAGATCTCGCCATCGAGCGCCTCGGCGTTCTCGGCGATGGCGGCAAAGCTCGTGATCCCGAGCGCGGCACCGGCGGCGTTGGTGGCGAGCGTGTACTTGGCCCCCTCGAGATTGGCGCGCACCGTCTCCACGGAGCCGTCCTCGCGGTAGGGGGCGATGTCGGCTTCCATCGTGGGCATCCAGTTGCCGAGGAAGACATCCACGTCGCCGGAGGACAGCGACACGTAGGTCACCGGGACCGAAAGGACCTTGGTATCGGTCTCGTAGTCTATGGCTTCGAGCACGGCCGTGGTGGCGGCGGTCGTCGCGGTGATGTCGGTCCAGCCCACGTCGGAGAAGACGACCTCCGAACAATTGGCATGGGCGGCGCCTGCCGCGGCGGCGGCCAGGGCGAGGGTCGAAAGTGTCGTCTTGATGGTCATTGCAGTCCTCCCAGATCAGTCGGTGCTGCAATGAACCGTCGCTCTGGCCCGCGGCGCAACCCCATCCGAGAGAAAAGATGCCCTGCGGCGATGCTCTCGGGCGCGATCGGCCTGCGCGACTGCCGCCCAAGTGCGGCCCCGGGCGCGCCTCGCCGACGCCGGGCCGACCGCCATATGCGCGTCCGGCCCGGCTTCTGCCTCAATTCGAGAGCGTCGCGGGCACGAAGAGCGCCACCTGGCGCGAGACGCACGCATTGGGGCCACCCGCCCCGTCGCGTCGGGCGCTGTCCGGATAGTGCGGCGGCACGCTTTCCAGAGTGCAGCCGCCGCGGAAGCTCGAAAGCATGTCAGCTGCGAGCTCCGGGATAAGCGGACCGTGGTCATGGATGACGAGGTGGTATTCCGCGCTTTCCGGCGCGACGAAGTCGGTCTCGAAGAGGTTCGTGGGCACCTCCCCTGCGGGAAGATGCGCGGAGACCTCCACGGTGCCATCGGCGGCCACCACCGTGCCGCCGCCATTCACGGCCACGGTTTCCATCTCCGCCATGCCCATGGCCTCGAACGGCGTGCAGGGATTCTTCTGACACAGATGGGGGTTCTGCAGGGCCACGAACCAGACGGTGACCGCGTTGCCCGGCGTAAGCCCGCGCGAGGTCAGGTGCATGGATGCCCCGCCCGGGCCCGTGACGAGCAGCGCCCGAGAGCCCGCCACGGGCCCCGGCGTCTCTCCGCTCGGCGGTGTCCAGGACAGGGGCAGGGACCGCGTCTCAGCCCCGGCGTTGGTCGCTGCCGCGAGCGCGGCGATGGCGGTCAGTCTTGCAAGTCTTTTCATTGCGTTCACTCTCCTTGGGGGCCGGTCCACAGCTGCGCAGCCGACCGTTGCGATGGAGAGGAGTGAAGCGCAGTCACCCTGATTTCGCGGAATGAAGAAAGGTGAAATCCCGTGAAAGCGGCCCCGTCCCTAGAGCGACCGCCGCGCGAAAGGCCGCGCTACTCGGGCACGCCGGCCCGGCGCAGGCCGTCTCTCAGACGCGCGAGATCCTCGGGATGGTGAAACTGCACGAGCGAAAGCATCGGCCCAATGCCGCTTTCGAGCCCGAGGGCCGCATAGGCGCGGCGCGCCTCCATCGCCTGCCCGGGACGGTCGAGCTGCCCATAGGTGGCGATCAGGTATCGCAAGCAGTAGGGAGAGGTCCCCGCCTCCTCGAGGCAGGCAAGGAGCGGCCCCTCGGCCTCCTCGTAGCGCCCTGCATTGTAGAGCGCGTGCCCGAGTGAAAAGTGATACCAGAATGGTGGGTCCGGATGGGCCGGGATGACCGCCTCAAGGATCTCGACAGCCGCCTCCGGCCGGCCCCGAAAGATCTGCACGACGGCGAGATAGGCCCGCGCATCCTCGTTTTCCGGCTGGAGCGACATGGCCGTGTTCAGATGCGCCTCGGCGGTCTCGAAATCCTCCAATAGGCTGTGGAGCCGCCCGAGCGCGTAATGCGCCAGCCAGAGATCGGGATCGAGTTCCAGCGCCCGCTCCGCGTAAAACAGGGCCTTGTCCCGGTCGGCATCATCGAGGATGTTCCAGTCGTTTTCGAAGCGCACCGCCAGCACCGTGCCGAGCTCGGCGTGCGCTCGCGCGTAGTTCGGATCAAGGGCGATGGCACGGCGGAAATGGCGCTCCGCAGCAAGGCTCTCGTCGCGCCCGTACCGGCTGGCGGAGACCCGGCCTTGCAGCACCTCGAGATAGGCCTCCGTGCTCTGCGTGCCCGGCGGGGCGCTTGAGATCACCGGCGACGACACAGCTTGGGACGCTCCATCAGACACCGCCACGGGACCGGGCTCGGTCGCGGGCGAGAAGAGGCCGAGGGCCACCGCGATCCCGAAAAGGCCAGCCGCTATGGTGGACACGGCCAAGAGGGTGGCCCCGCGCCAGGGCCGCGGCGCTGGCGTGGTGTGAACGGGCGCGAGATTGAGCCTGTAGCCCTCGCGCGGGATCGTCTCGAGGATTCTGCGTGCGTCGGGACCAAGGAGCCTGCGAATATCGGCGATGCACTGCACGAGGCTCTCGTCGGAGGCCAGCACATCGGTCCAGACATGGTCGAGGATCTCTGCCTTGGCCACGGTCCGGTTCGGGCGCTCGAGCAGGAAGGTCAAGACCGCCCTCGACTTGTTCCGGAGCCCGAGCGGCTGCCCGTCTTTGTCGCTCAAGGCCCCTGTGATAGGATTGATGCGGAGCGTCCCCAGCTGCAAATCTCGAGATTTCATAAGATTTCATCCGTTTTTCAGGACGCCCACGGCGGCAAGGCCCACTGTCAGACTAACCGGCTGGCAGATTTAGGGAAGATTGCCGAAGTCTGCGCCGTCCCGCGTCGAGGAGACATGCCCATGATCCTGTCCCTGCCCCGTTTCCTCCGTGCTAGCGCCCTTTGTGCCGCGGTCCTGAGCATCTGTGCCGTATCCGCCTCGGGCGAAGCCATCACCAAGCCGATGAACTGGACCCCGGGAAGCGGCCTCACACCCGGCCCCATCGAGGGGACCTCGGTCGTCCTCGAAAAGGGCGCGTTTGGCGCGGCCATGGCGCTCAAATCCTCCGGGCTCACGCCCGGGGAGGTCGTGACGGTGTGGTGGGTGGTGATCCAGAACCCGTCCGTCTGCGCCGAAAGCCCCTGCACGCCGGTGGAGACGATGTCCGACGGCGCGGCGAGCGACGCCGTGGTGACGCTGGCGGCGGGAGGTGTCGTGGCCGAGGACGGGACGATCTCGCTGGCCAGCTATCTGCCGAAAGGCGAGGTCGAGGGGAATTTCTTCGAGACGAGCTTTCACAGCCCCGAGATCGCGGAGTACCACCTGCCGGTGCACAATCACGGGCCGCTCGACCCCGCCATCGCCGACGAGATGCTCACGAGCTTCCGCGCGGGATGCTCCGATGACAGCCTGCCGGAATACTACCCGCAATCCGCGATCTCGGATGGCGTGGCCGGCAGCTTTGACTGCAAGACAGTGCAGGTCGTCTTCTTCCCCCCGGATGAGTGAAACTCCTACGGCCTTCTCTACCCTGCACCCGGGCGGAAAAGGGCGGCCCAAGGCAGCTCCAGCGAGACGTGTGGCGCAGATAATCCCCTTAAGGTATGCCTCGGCCTGAACGCCAACGCGCCGCGCCGGGCCGCCGCGCGTGTGGCCCCCGGCACCTGATCCTCGAGAGGCCAGCTTGATCACGTTCACAGGCGCGCATGTCTTCCTGCCGGACGGCATCACCGAGACCACCGTCACCGTCGAGGATGGCACCATCGCAGATATCGGTGGCCCCGTACGCGGAGTAGAGATCGCGGCTGCAGGCCGCATCCTCGCCCCTGCCCTCATCGACGTGCACGGCGATGCCTTCGAGCGCCAGCTCATGCCGCGGCCCGGCGTGTTCTTTCCCATGGAAACAGCCGTGCTCGAGACAGACCGCCAGCTCGCAGCCAATGGCATCGCCACGACGTATCATTCCATCACGCTCGGCTTCGAGCCCGGCCTGCGGAGTGTGCCGCGCGCGCGGGAGATGATGGAGGCCCTGCGCGCGCTGGCGCCGCGGCTTCTGGTGGAAAACCGCGTGCAGCTCAGGTGGGAGACCTTTGCCTTCGAGGCGCTCGAAACGCTTGACTGGGCCTTCGATGCGCCGCTCACGCCCGCGCTGGCCTTCAACGACCACCTCTCCATGGCGATGCGCAGCGCCGCCACCCCGATCCAGGAACGGCTCTTCGAACACGATCCCGCATTCGCCGTCATGGACCTGAACGATGGCGCACTCTTTGAGAAACGGCACCGGAGCCATGCCCAGCGCGCGGGGCTCGACCTCGACGCGTACAGGACGCTGGTCTTCGAGGTATGGGAGCGGCGACCGGACGTGGTGCCCATGCTCGAGCGGGTGGCCGCGAAAGCCCGCGCGAAGGGCATCCCCATGCTCAGCCACGACGACACGCAGTCCGAGACGCGCGCCTTCTATCGCGCCCTCGGGGCGACGACGTCCGAGTTCCCGATGGCCATGAGACCCACGGAGGACGCGCGCGCCCATGGCGATGCGATCATTTTCGGCGCCCCCAATGCCGTGCGCGGCGGCAGCCATATCGGCTCCCTCGGTGCCGCCGAGATGGTAGAGGCGGGGCTCTGCGACCTGCTCGCCTCCGACTATTACTACCCATCCATGCTGGCGGCCGCGGACCGGCTCGACCGGGAGAAACGCGCGGACAGGTCCTCGCTCTGGTCGCTTGTCTCCACTGGACCCGCGCGGGCAATGGGGCTCGACGACCGTGGCACGATCGAGGTGGGCAAGCGCGCCGACCTCGTGCTTGTCGACTGGCCCGAGGCCCACACCCCCGCGATTCTAGGCACCTGGGTGGCCGGTCGCGCCGCTTACCGCGCGCACCCGGCGGGCTGAGCGCCGGATCCCGCATTTCAGGCCCGCTCGGCGCCGATCAGCGCACTCATAGAGCCCACGACAGACAGCCACCCAGGCCTTTCGTTTGGCGACGGCGCGTGCAAGGAGACCCGGCCGACGCCGTCTTTTCCCTCAGACCGGCGCGTGGGGCAGCCCGACCGTCACCGTGAGAGGCATCGCCTGCACTGCATCAAGCAGGGCGACGAGCGCCTGCATCTCCTCGATGAAGTCTGTCGTATCGTTGCCCTCGCACAAGAGCATCGCATGGGTCCGAGCCGCCCCAACCCTGCCGGCGCGGACAGCCCGAAAGACGCTCATGAATTGTCGCTCATGCTCGGAGATGACATTGCGGCAGGCGCCGCAGCCGGGATTGTTGAAGTGAAACGTCGAGACGCGCGAACAGCGGTTGGCCTGCACCGCGGCGAGAATGGCGAAGGCGATGGTCGCGGCCTCGCGTCCTGGAAAGGCGGCTTCCGCTTCGCGCAGTGCATAGAGCCAAGACTGGCTCATGGGCATGGCGAATTGCTGCCAATAGAAGCGCGAGATGGTCAGGACGTCGAAGTCGAGCTCATCGAGGCCCGCCTCATGCCGGGTTGTTTCTTTGCGCGATAACGGCCTCCCGCAGCAGGGATCGTCGGGCATCTATGGGTTCCTTTCAGCAGCGTCCTGAGCTGTGGACCTGGCGGAACCTTGCCTTTGCCCGAAATCTTGACTTGTTTACTCGGCAATTGCCACCTCTTCCTATCATCATTCGTGAGCAGCCATGCCAGACGCCAAGGAACGCAAGATGCACCTTCTCCACGTGGTCTCCGCGCGGCACGTGACGCCCAACATGATCCGGGTGACGCTCTCCGGCCCCCGACTGAAGGAGATCCCGGCAGGGTGCGCAGGCGGGCACTTCAAGCTCTTCCTCCCCGCCGCGGGGCAGACGGCAGTAGACTTCGACACCCAGCTCATCGAAGGTCCCCGCCCCTCCGCGCGCACCTACACCATCCGCCATGCCCGGCCGGGGGCTGCGGAGATAGATGTCGATTTCGTTGACCACGGGGATGAGGGTCCCGCCCCGCGTGGGCCACGAAAGCGCGGCCCGGACAGTTCTGCGGCTTTGCCGGACCCGGCGCGCCGAAGATCGAGGCGGACGTGGATTGGTACGTCATTGCCGCCGATATGTCGGCCCTGCCCGTCGCCTCCGCCGCGCTCGAGCCCCTCTCCGACGGCACGCACCGGGACCTGCCCGTTGCCTGGGACAACCACCTGATCCGCGTCTGAAACACAGAGCCGGAACCGCGCCACCTCCGGTCACCCGCAAACGTACAATGCGCAACCAGTATACGTGTCAGGAGCCTGCGGTACTCGACAATGGCGCGGATGGCGCGCTAGCAGTGCCCAGCTTTTCAGCAATCCTGCGCTCGCTCAGCCCCTTGTCCGCGCGCTGCAGCGCCAGTTCCGCGTGCCGCACCCCGTCTTCCTCGTAGCCGTAAAGAACCGACTGCGCCCAGATGTCACTGGGCCCGGAGAACCATGAGTGACGGCTGATGGGATCGATGTAGAGCGTCGTCTTGGAGTAGTGCTCCTCGCCGCTGGCGATATCGGTCCGAGCAAACATGATCTCGTCCACCCCGCGGTTTTCAAAGGGCTGGCTGATGCTCCGGAAGTACGAGTCCATCTTGCCGTGTTCATCGAGGCCGTAGCCCGTGATGGTCAGCGCTGCGACGTCTTGGGAGATGCGCCAAATGCCAAAGTCACGTTTGCCGTGCGCCTCGTAGCTGTAGGTCCAAAGGCCCTTCACGAACCTGTTCCGGTGGTAGAGCGCCAGCAACGCATCCGAGCGATTGATCAGCCGGTAGGCGAGCAGCACAAGCAAGCGGAAGAGGCCGATGCTCGTGAGGAACGTGGTGAGCCAGGCGATGGGCGGCTGAATATCATCGATGCCGGAGAGCAGATTGCTCAGCGCCATGACGTAGGAAACGGTGAGCAGCAAGATGAGGATGTTGACCTTTTCGAGGATCGTCATGGCCGTGTTCCCTGATTGTGAATGCCGCGACGCGTCGCCCGAGACCGCGCGGCGGAGCGTAACGAGCACGCACCGCCGGGCCCCGGGCCAGCGTCACGTTGGCTGTGTCTGGCCCTGGATCAACCAGAGCAGCCCAAAGAGAAGCAGTGCCGCGGAGAGTGCACAGGCGAGGGTTCGGACCGAGTTCCAGAACGTCCAGCGCGGGACATAGGTCTGCAGCCAATAGGCGCGTGTGCTGTCCGACGACAGATCCATGCCCGCGAGCGCTTCGTTCATGGGGACATTGAAGGCCACAGTCACCCCGAAACACCCGACGAGATAGACGAGCCCGGCCATCATGATGACTGTGCCCGCCGCTCCCGAGAGGCTGACCGCGCCATAGGCGGCGATGGCGACCGAGGCCGCGGCCATCCCCAGAAACAGGGCCATGAAGACCCAGCGGAAGACCTCGCGGTTGATGATCTGCATGGCTTCCACACCGCCGTAGCCACCGGTCAACGCGAGAGACCGCATGATGAAATCAGAAAAGGCGAGGAAAACACCGCCCACGAGCGCGTAGGCCAGAATTGTGAACTGGATGAGAAAAAAGAAAGCAGTCGACATTGTCAGGACCTCTTGGATGACGTGCGGCGGGACAGCTTTGCGTCCCGCCGCGGGTTGTGAGGATCAGGCGGCCGCCGTCCATGCGCCGGAGCCCATGGCCGTCTGTGCGAACTGTGCGAAGTCGCGCGGTTTGCGTCCGAGCGCGCGCTCCACCCCGTCGGAGGTATGGGCATTGCGGCCATCGAGCGTCTCGCGTGCGATCTGCGTGAAGACGTCGGCCACGAAATGGCCGCCGGAGGCCGCCACGTTGGCGTGAAAATCCTCGAACGTGATCGGGATATGCTGGATGCGGCGCTGCAACGTCGCGGAGAGGACCTCGGCCATCTCGGCGAATGTCAGCAGCTGCGGGCCGGTGACCTCGTAGCGCTCCCCGATATGGCCATCTTCTGTCAGCGCTGCGACCACCACGTCAGGGATATCGTCGATATCGATGATCGGCTCCCTGATGTCGCCCCCCGGCATCGGCAGCACGCCACCGAGGATCGGATCCCGCAGGTAGCCCTCGCTAAAGTTCTGCGCGAGCCATGCCGCGCGCACGATGGTGAAGGGCAGTCCGGAGGCGCGCACGATGTCTTCGCCCTGGCTCGCGAAGTGCTCACCGCGGCCTGACAGCAGCACGATGTGACGGAGCCCGGTGTCCTTGGCGACCTTGGTGAAGGCCTCCAGCTTTTCGACCGCGCCCGGGAAGGCCAAGTCCGGGAAATAGGTGACATAGGCCTTCGAGACGCCGCTCAGAACGGGGGCCCAGATGCCCGGGTCGTCCCAATCGAAAGGCGTCTCGGAGCGCCGCGCGCCGCGCCGGACGATGAGACCCTTGGCTTCGAGTTTGCTCGCGACGCGAGAGCCGGTCTTCCCGGTTGCGCCGACGACGAGGATCGGTTGGTCAGTCATTTTCCACTCCTTGGATCAAGTTGATGACCAAGGTTAGGAAGTCGGGCCGGTGCCGGTATTGACCGCGCATGCCAGGGTTTTGACATCCGCTGCCAACGCGCCTTCCCCGTACGCCGCAAAAAAAGCGGCGCTGGATTGCCCAGCGCCGCCCCTTTCAGTCTCGATTTGCCCGTCGACTATGCCGTCTCGTAGAGCGTGAATTGCATCTCTGCCGCGACCTCGCGCAGGGGCTTGCAGGCCGTATATTCCGGCGAGGCAAACCAGGCCTCGGCCGCTTCGACATCCGGGAAGCGGACCATGGCGACAGAGCTCTTTTCATCCGTCCCCACAAGCGCGCTGACTTTCTCGCCCATGGCGACGAACTCGCCCCCATGCGCCAGAACCGTGGGCCCAGCCGCGGAGGCGTAGGCGTCCATTTTCTCGGCATTCTTGACGTCGAAGCGTGCAACGATAAGCGCGGTCATTTTCTTTCTCCTTTAACCGATGTGTCACTTGCATCGGCAGCCTAGGATGTCGCTGGCGGTGCGGATTGACACGCGAGGCCAAGTTTTTGACAGCCCCCGCCAGTCGGGCGTCAGTCCAGCGCCTTGCGATAGGCCGCGGGTGTCATGCCCGTCCATCTCTTGAAAGCGCGGTTGAAGGCGCTCTGCTCCGAGTAGCCGGTGAGAAACGCGATCTCCGCCAAGGCGAAGCGATCCTGCCGGAGCATGCTCAAGGCGATCTCGGCGCGCGTCTGTTCCGTGAGCGTCTGGAAGCTCAGCCCCTGTTCGGCAAGGCGCCGATGAAAGGATCGGGCGCTCAGTCCCATTCTCCGTGCGATGTCCGCCATCTTGGGCAGCCCTTCGCTGAGTGCGCGGGCGATCTCGCTTTTGGTCTGCGCCGCCAAGGCTGGCTTGTCGTCGATCTGCGCGAGTTCCCGGTCAAGATGCGAGACGAGGAACTGCGTGATGCCCTCGTCACCAAGCAGGTTCGGCTCGGCCAACGCGTTATGGGAGAGAAGCATGGCGTCCATGTCCGCGCCGAAATGGACGGGACAGTCAAAATACGCCTCGTGGTGCGCAATGGTTTTGGGTGCTGCATGCCGGAAATACACCTCGACCGGCGCAAACGGTCGTCGTGAGACCTGGCGGCTGAGCGCCACGCCGCTCGCAAGATCCGCCTCGATGGAAATGCGCATGCCAAGGCGACGCGGCCCCTCCCGGTGTTCGATGAAAAGCATGCCTTGGGGCGTGTCTCTTAGTTCGTAGAGCGAAAAACTGGTCCAAAGGCGCCAGTACCGCGCCACGCGCGAGAACGAGCCGAGGAGATCGGGGGCCGATTTCCAGGCGAGGCCGAGAGCACCGTACTCGTCCGGCCGCATGGCCTCGCCGACGATGAGCGGCAGGGGCGTGATGTCCATCTGCCCGGCCATCATCTCGATCATGCCGTAATAGGCATCCTCGTCGAGCATATGCTTTGGGTCCCAGGCGCCGTCCACATCGAGGCCAACGGACGCGAGAACGGCGCGGGCTTCGATGGCGGTGCCTGCAACGCCCACAACCTTGCGGGCAAAAAGAGACGTAACCTGACCCATGATTTCAGGCTAAGCGCGTCGGGGACGCGATCCAAGCCCGACAGGAATGCCGCAAGGCTGCCCGAGAAGATTCAGAATTTTTTTCTCCGCGGTGTCGATTGGCGCAGGTCCCGTCCGTCGTGGGGGTGAAGAGGCAAAAAGCCCTTCTCACGCTCAACAGAGAGGAGACATTCATGACCTTCAAGACATTCGCGACCTACACGGCCTGCGGTATCGCGGCACTCGCTGTCAGCACCTTCGCGCTTCCGCGCCATGTGAGCATCGAACGCACCGCGACCATCGAGGCCAACCCTGAGGCCGTGCTGGCGCTCGCTGCGTCCAATACCGGCTACCAATCCTTCAATCCCTACAAGGACCTCGACCCCGACCTGCGGGTGGAGATGTTTGGCCCGGCAGCGGGCGTGGGCTCGGGCTTTTCCTTCGAAAGCAAGGACGGCGCGGGCCGGCAAACGGTGGCCTCTGTCACGGCAGATCAGGTTGTCTTCGACCTCGATCTCGGCCCTCTGGGGCAGCCGACACAGGCGATCTCCGCGGTGGCCATCGACGGCGTGACCGAGGTCCGCTGGTCCATGGACATGGATCTCGGCATGAACCCCCTCTTCCGCGTCATGGGCCTCTTCATGGATGGAATGATCGGCCCGAACTTCGAGCTTGGTCTTGCCAACATCGCCGACGCCGCGGCTTAATCTGACGTCCAGCAAGGAACCCAAAACAATGCGTTATACTTTTCTTCTTTATTCCGATCCCGCCATGGCCGCCGGCATGACCGAAGAGGATTGGGCCAAGTCCAAGGAAATCTACGGCCAATATATCGGCGCCCTCCAGGAAGCCGGTGTCTTCATCGAGACCGACTGGCTTCACCCCGCCGACACCGCCACCACAGTCACCTTGGCCGGTGGCGAGAAGCGCGTGCAGGACGGCCCCTTCGCAGAAACGAAAGAGACGCTCGGCGGCTATTTCGCCATCGATGTGCCCAATCTCGATGAAGCGATGAAATGGGCGGAGAAATGCCCCCATGTTCATTATGGAAAGCTCGAAATCCGCGCCTCGGCGATGGGCAGCGTGTGACCAGAACGGACGCACAGGCGCGGGCGGAAGACGTCGCCCGCGCCGCTTACGGCAAACTGATCGCGATGCTGGCCAGCCGAACGGGCGACATCATCGCCGCCGAGGATGCCCTCGCCGATGCCTTCGTCGCGGCCCTCAAGACTTGGCCGGACCGCGGCATTCCCGACAGGCCCGAGGCCTGGCTTTTGACAGTGGCCAAGAACAGACGCATCGATCAGGCGCGCCGTGACGCCCGTCTGGTCATCACAGACGAGGCGAATGACATGGCCGACGCATACGCGACCGAACCCGAGGGCACCGAGCTCGATGAGCGGCTCAAGCTCATGTTCGTCTGCGCCCATCCCGCGATCGACGCGGCGGTTCGCACGCCCCTCATGCTCCAGACCGTGCTGGGGCTCGAAGCCGAACAGATCGCGCAGGCCTATCTGCTCAACCCCGCCACCATGGCGCAGCGCCTCGTGCGGGCGAAAAAGAAGATCAAGTCCGCCGGGATCCCCTTCGTCGTGCCCGACCCGGACGCGTACCCCGAGCGCATGGTCGCCGTGCTCGAAGCCGTCTACGGCGCCTACGCCGTCGATTGGCTGGACGGAGAAGGCGATCTCAGTCACGAAGCCTTCTTTCTGTCGAGCATCCTGGCCGAACTAGCCCCTGAGAACCCCGAGGCGCTTGGCCTCGCGGCGCTGATCGGCTTCATCGAAGCCCGCCGCGATGCGCGCCTCGCGGATGGCGTGCTGGTGCCCGTCCCGGAACAGGATGTCGAACTCTGGGACCAGCCCCTCATCGAGCGTTCGGTGAGCATGTTGACGGCGGCCTCGCACAAGCGCACGCACGGGAGTCTCCCGGGCAGGTTCGAGCTGGAGGCGGCCATTCAATCGGTGCATGCCGCGCGAACCGTCACCGGGCGCACCGATTGGCGCGCCCTTTCACAGCTGTATGCCGGATTGATGCGCGCCTATCCCTCCATCGGCGGAGCCGTGAGCCGCGCCGCCGTCGTGGCCGAGGATGCCGGCCCCGCCGAAGGCCTGAGGATGCTGGATGTCATCGAGTTCGACCGATTGGACGCCTACCAGCCCTTCCATGCCGTGCGCGCGCGGTGTCTCGCCGAACTGGGCCAGACCGCTGACGCGGCCGAGGCCTATGCGAAGGCGATTTCCATGTGCAGCGACCGCCCGTCCAGGCTCTGGCTCGAGAAAAAATTCGACGCTCTGCGAAAAAAGATGTCGTGAGGTGTCGATTGGAGGGCGCCGGCTTCGTCGTGGGGACACAAGGGGAGAAATTCTCTCCCGTCCCAACAGAGAAAAGGACCGGACCCATGACTATCGTTTACGCAATCGCAGCCATCCTCGCCGCCATCGCCCTGATCGCCCTCCTCCTGCCCCGCAGGGTCGTCGTCTCCCGTCAAGCAGATGTCGCCATGCGCCCCGAAGATGTCATCGCGCGGGCCTCGAGCACGGAAGGCTTCCAAACCTTCAACCCCTACCGCACCAGCGATCCCGACCTGAAGATCACGCCGTTCGGCCCGGCAAAGGGCGTCGGCTCCGGCTTCAGCTTCGCCGGCAAGGAGGGCAAGGGCACGCAGACCGTGACCGATGTGACCGCCACCCGCGTCACCCACCTCATCGACCTCGGCGCTATGGGCAAGCCCGTTCAGACGATCGAAGCCGAAGAGACGGAGACCGGCGCCCTCGTGACCTGGACCGTGACCTCCGACATGGGCTTCAATCCGATCTTCCGCGTCTTCGGGCTTTTCATGGACCGGATGCTCGGCCGGACCTACGAGCTCGGCCTCAAGAACATCGCATCGACCGCATGAGACCACGCGCTGCTGATCGGGAAGGCGGGCCTTGCGCCCGCCTTTCGCATGTCCGGATGGCCGCTCGCCGCCCAATGGCATACGTCTAGAGAGAGGTTAGTCTCGGGCGAGGCTGTCAGGCAGGCAGGCCCCCAAGGCCCGTCAATCGCCTCCACCGCCGCAATCGCCGACAGCGCCACTGCCGTCACCATCCGCGCGGCGCAGGTAGTCACCATGGACCAAGAAGACAGCGGCCAGCACGCACCCGACCAGCATGTAGAAGATCCTCGTAAGAAAGGCGCCATGCTTCGCGGCCAAGAACGAGGTGATCACCGCCACGCCCTGCAGGGCCTCGAGCTCAGAGCCCGCGCCCGGAATACCACCCAACATAACGAACGCCCCAAGCGGCAAGAAGATCACGAGGGTGCCGATGGCCCATATTCTGCTGTGAGCTGTCATCCTGATCGGGTCGCTCAAAATACCGGCCAGAATGAGCCGGGCGCCTCGCCCTTTCGGGCGGAACTTGGCCATATGCCCTCCCCGAAAGGCATCTCGCCAAATCAGAAGACCTGCCTCAGCCCATGGGACCCAAGGCGAACTACCGCCTTTGATGCGCCCTTCGGTATTTTGCCGGCGTCAGCCCAAACGCCTCCGAGAAGCGTGTCGTGAGATGTGCCTGGGAGGAGAACCCGCACTCATAAGAAATCCGGGCAATGGAAAGATCGGTGTCCACGAGCAGTGCTTTGACCCTCTCGAGGCGAAGCTCCAACAGGTGCTTGGATGGCGTGACCCCGAAGGTCGCTTTGACGCGGCGGGTGAACGTGAAGGGGGGAGAGAGAGCTGCGCGGCGATGTCGCCCAGTCTGATCGACCCGTCCACGCTGGATTGGACGGGTTTGAGCGCTTTCGAGATCTGCTCATCGGTGAGCGACGCAAAGTGGAGACTGCTCAGTCGCGAGCTGTGCGGGAGGCGCAAAAGCTCCACCAAGAGCGCATCCGTGAGCGCATCGAGCATCTGCCTGCCGCCGCTGGCGTCTTGATCGAACTCGAGCCGCAGCATGCGTGCCAGAAGGCGGAAATTCTTGGTGGGGCGCCCCACGAAAGCTCTCATCAGGCTTTCGCGTTCGTCTTCCGGGTAGTCCATGGACACCGTTTCGGGGTGCTTGGTGGGAAGAAGAAGCCGGAAGCAGGATCCACCCGCGCCGCTGGTCCGCCCCTTGGTGGGTATATCCGCGAGCGTGCTTGGATCCGGCAGAACGGCGCGCAACCTGTGGTGCGCGGGGAAAAACAGGAGGTCTTCCGGCGCGCATTTCTCGGGGACCCGGATCTCCTCGCCGCCTCGCAGCTCGAACTTGAAATCCCCACCAGGAAGGATCGCGAGACAATGAAACGCGAAACGCGGGAGCTCACACGTCCCCGCCTTCAAGCTCATGTGGCCGCTCCAGACTCCGTATTCTTCGGATCCGACCGGGCGGGCATTCGTCAATCGCCACTGCCCCTCAGAAGTCAGGCAGTCTTCGAAAGAAAGGGACCGTCCTTCCGGGGAAGTCTCGAGCAAATCCGCATGATGCTGCGCGGTGATCGAGGGCTGCAATGTGTCCTGCGATGCAACGTCGGCAGGGTTCGACTGCAGATGAAAAACTTGGCAAGCTCACGGCATGGACACGGACTATGATGAATTCTTGCAAACGCGCGTACAGCCTCAGCACAGGGCAATCGTGGAGCGGTTTTGTGAGCAGATGTCCGAAGTCGGGCCCCAAGCGCCGCGCCGGATGCGTGGTGGCTCTGAGAAATACTACTCGGTGCCTGTCTACACCGTGAAGCGAGACATCGTCGCGATCAGCCCTACCAAAACAGGTATCACCTTTTCGTTCACCTATGGTGCGAGCTTTGAAGACCGGCACGGAACGCTCACCGGGTCGGGAAAACGGTCGAGGACTGTCAGAGTGTCGAAACTCGAGACCTACCCTGAAGAGGCGATCGCCGATTTCATACGGCAAGCCGTCGCGCTCGATCTCTGCAAGGCCGGCTAGGCCTCAAGCAGTTTGTTCGCTCTTCGGGGCCTGAGGCGTCCCCTGATTGAGCTCACGAAGCGCATGGCGGATCTGGAAATGCGACTCTTCCCTTCGCAGGCGCGATCCGCCGCCCCGGACGTCGCGAGTAAAGCGCTGAAATCGCGTCAGGAAACTGCTGCGCTGGCCCCCCTTTGATGCACGGATTGATGGGCTTTCTGCGTGTGGCGGCTGCGCCGCCTCGCGCCCATCACTGAAAATCAACGAGCCATAAATCCTCTTCGCGCTATCTCCCGCTTGTGGCAGGCACAAAGGAGACAAGGCTATGGATTTCCTCATCACGGTTTTGTCCATCGTCAACTTCATGCTCTTCATCGCCTGGATCGTCGTGGGCCAGGCCCAGCGGGACCGGCGCTATGCGGCGCGGGTCCGGGCGGAGCATGACCGAAAATCCATCATTCGCCGGCGCGACTGAGGGCGTGCGACGTTACCCGGTCGCCGCCTCGGCACGGCTGTAGAAGCGCCGGGCCTGCCTGTCGATCTCGGGCTGGAGGCGGGCGAAGTCTTCGAGCCCCCGTGCCTCGAGCATCTTGAGCAGCTTAACGAGCGCGTGCGCGGTGGCTTTTGCATCCCCGAGCGCGCTGTGCCGGTCTTCAGGCGGAATGGTGATGGCGAGCCGCTCGCACAGTCCGTCGAGGGAATGTTCCTCCGTCGTGCCGAAGGCCACAGCCGACAGGAGCACGGTATCGAGCACCGGGTGATCCCAGCGCGCGCCGATCTCCGCTTCGTGCCGCTTCAGCAGTCCGAGATCGAACGGCGCATTGTGGGCCACTAATACGGCATCCCGCGCGAAATGATGTAGCCTGCGCCCGGCGTCGCAGATCAGCGGCGCGCCGGCCACGTCCTTGTCCGAGATCTTGTGAATGCGCGTGGAGGCGGGTGGGATTGTGCGCCCCGGATCGACATAGGTGGCGAATTCCTCGCCCGGTACGATTTCTCCCCCCACGATACGCACCGCGGCCATCTGGATGATGGCATCGTCCTTTACGGAAAGCCCCGTCGTCTCGAGATCGACGACGACGAAGCAGAGATCGCGCAGGGGGCGGTTCTGCATGTCGAGGGGCGCGGACGCCGTCTTCATGAGATCGAAGTCAAAGACGAGGGGCCGGGCTGCGATGGCGGCCACGGGTTCCGGCGGGGCATCGATGAAGATCAGGTGCCCGTCGGTGCCGAGCGCCTTGAGCCGCGCCTTAAGGGTCGTGGTCTCGGCTTTGAGCTCGAAAGGGACTTCCGAGAGCTCGTCGGACAATGCGGCGATCGCCTCATCGAGGCTCTCCGGTTCGAAGTAATCGTGGATCGGAGCCTTGAGCCGGGGTGTGCCGATGCCGGACAAGACCTCCGCTGCCTGCCCGTCGTAGAGCACGATCTCCCGCGCGGGATTGAGGAGGATCGTCGCGATGGGGATTTCGGTGAGAAGCGCCGTGAGCCGTTCGCTCTCGGAGGTGAGTTTCTCCGTCTCGCGGGCCACGCGCCGCGCGGTGTCTTCGAGAGAGCTTTGGGCATTCTCGGAAAGCGCCCCGGCCGCCGGAGCGAGATCGCCCAGATAGGGCGCGTCACCGGCGCCGATTTCCGCGCTTTCGCCCGATAGCGCGCGGAGGCGAAGCTTGGCGGAGAGCTTGTCGATGGGCTTGGCCACGTTCTCGTCGAAGAGGAGCCAGATACCGACGATGAGCCCGGTATTCAGGAATGCGAAGAGCAGAAAGGCGGTGACGAAAGGGGCGGAGGCAGCCTCCGGCCCCGCGCGCGACCAGCCGAAGGCGAGCGCACCCGCCGCAAGGGCGGCCCCGCCCCCGGCGAGGAGGCCGAAGAAGAGGAAGACCCTTATGCGGAGGCCGAGACGCTCGGCCATGTCATGCCTCGCAAGCCAAAGTCAGGATCGGATCGCCTGCGGGCAGGTCCTGCCAGGTGGCATCGGTGATCTCGCCTGTATCCGAGAATGTCGCCCCATCGATGAGAAGGGCCGAGCGCCCTGCTGCGCAATCAAAGAGCATGGGCGCCTGGTTTACCGGAGACCATCGCCCGAAGAAGTAGAGATCCGCAAGCGCCTGATCGGGCAGGTTCTCGTTGGTGCGCCGCGTGCCCACGTCGACGGCCACGAAGCGCTTCGTGTAGGGCCAGATCTGTGTCCACGGGCGGACCCAGCTCTGCTCTTCCACGGTCTGCGCGACGCTCACACCCTCGGGGAGCTGGGCCGCCGTCCGCTCGTACCACGTGTATTCGTTCGAGATCGTCATCCCGAGCATCCCTGCCCCGGCGGCCACGGGCATGATCCAGCGCGGCAGGCGTTTGCCCGTCAGGATGTTGAGGACCATGGCGATCCCGGCACAGGCGATGCCTGCAAAGATCGTGGCGATGAGTTCGATGAACATGGCTTATCCTAGCGTCCCTTTGCCCGAGCCTGCCGCGGACTGCATGGTTTTGACAACGACGAAGGCGTCGCGCAGGTGGCTCCTTTCGAAATCCGACAGCGCGGATGGATCGAGGTAGTTCGTGGGTTTCCCGCCCGCCTTTACCTGCGCGGCCTGGTGTTCGAGGCGTGTGGTGGCGATGTGGTCATAGGCGTCGAGGAGGTCCGCCCCGCCGGATTTCGAAACCGTCCCCGCCGCGATGGCCGCGTCGAGCCGCGCGCGTGTATTCGCCGCCGTCAGTTGCCCCTGAAGCGCATAGATGCGGCCGAGATCCACGACGGGGACAACCCCGCTGTGCTTGAGATCGAGCGCATTGCGGTGCTCGCCCGAACGGATGGTGGCCAGCCCGCGCAGGAGCCCCAGCGGCGGTTGGTGCTTGAGCGAATTGGCGACCATGTGCGCGGTGAAGATCGAGTTCTTCGAGGCGGCTTCCAGCGTCGCCTTGCGCAGCCCGTCGAAAAGGCTCTCCTCCCCGCCGATGGGCCGCAGATCGAACATGACGGAGGCGAGCATCTGCGCCTCCGGGTTGGGCTTGGCGATCCAGCCCATGAAATACTCCCGCCACACGCGCAAAGGCTGGCACCAGCGCGGGTTCGTGGCCATCATGTCGCCCGGGCAGAAGAAATATCCGCAGCGGTCGAGCCCTTGGGAGACGAATTCGGCGAGGCGCTTGAAATAGTCCATGTTCTCGGGCTGCACGTCGTCGCTCAGGATCAGGCAATTGTCCTGGTCCGAGATGCCCGTCTGCTCCTGTCGGCCTTGGGAGCCGCAGGCGAGCCAGAGATAGGCGCAGGGCGGTGGGCCGAGCGTCTCTTCCGCCAGCGCCAGAAGGCGCCGCGTGGCGGTATCGGCGATGTCGGTGATGAGGCGGGTGACGACCTCGTGTCGGTTGCCCGCTTCCACGAGTTGCACGAGAAGCTGCGGAATCTCGGCGGTGGCAAGCGCCATTTCGCCCGCATCCGCGGCCTTTGCAATGCGTCCCACGAGATCGGCGGAGGAAAGCGCCTGCGCCCGCGTCAGATCCGTCTGCGTGACGATGCCGAGGAGCTTCCCGCCGTCCACGATCGGGATATGCCCGATGCGCTTTTCGACCATGAGATGCAGGACGTCTGTTACGAGGGCATTGGGCCCGAGCGCGAGGGGGTTTTCCGTCATGATCGAGGACACCGGCGCCTCCGGGCTCTCCCCGGCCACGACGACGCGGCTGTTGAGATCACGTAGCGTCATGATCCCCGAAAAGCCCGCCGCATCCTGCACGCAGATCGCGGAGATCCGGCGCTCGTCCATGAGCCGCGCGGCCTCCCGGATGGGCGTCTCGGGCGTGCAGGCGATGACCTCCCGCGTCATGAGCCGCTCCACGGGCATCGTGCCCAGATCAGTGGCCTCTGCGCGCTTTGGCCGACGGCGGTTGAAGAACTTGCGGACCTGCCCGTGGTCCTCGATGAGCGCGAAGAAGGCCGCGGAGGGGACCATGATCGTCCGCGCGGGCCGCGTGGCCGTCGCGGTGCGGGTGGCGGCATCGCCGCGCAGAAGCGCGCGCTCGCCAAAGGAATTCCGGGGGCCGAGGAGCGACAGCTGGACATCCGTCTCGTCGGTGACCTCGACTTCGCCCTCGGCGATGACAAAGAGCCCGGGCACATCGTCTCCCAGGGAGAAGACCGCCTCCCCCGCCGCGAAATCGCGCGCCTCGCACATCTCGGAGAGCGATTTCAGCGCCGCCTCGGGCAAGCTGTCATAGGGATGCACGGAGGCGAGGAAATGGGTGAGGTCGGCGGATAGCGCCATGGCGCGGGCCCCTTGAATTGAAACGTCCTGCCCGAGGGAAACCCGGGCAGGACAGTGTCGATATGCAGCCTCAGGGCCGCATCGGCCGATTAGTGGCCGTCCACGGCCGCGCCGGCGCCGCGCGGGATACGCACGCTCTCGACGAGATCCTTGATCTCCTGCGGGGTCTCCTTGGTCATGCCGGCAACGATGTAGGCCACCGAGAAGTTGACCAGCGCGCCGATGGCACCGAAGGAGGTGGACTTGACCGGCCCGAGAAGCGGATCAGCGTCGGTGAAGGTGTTGGTGTCCGGGATGAAGAACCAGCCCTTGTGCAGGAAGATGTAGACGAGCGTCACCACGAGGCCCGCGAGCATGCCCGCAACCGCACCGGTATTGTTGATGCGGGTCGAGAAGATCCCCATCATCAGTGCCGGGAAGATGGACGCCGCGGCGAGGCCGAAGGCAAGTGCCACGGTCTGCGCAGCAAAGCCCGGCGGGTTGAGGCCCAGAAGCACCGCCACCACGATGGCTGCCGCCATCGAGATGCGCGCCGCCAGAAGCTCGTTCTTCTCGGACATGTTCGGCGTCAGCTGACCCTTGAGAAGGTCATGGGACACCGCCGAGGAGATGGCGAGCAGGAGGCCAGCCGCGGTGGAGAGTGCCGCCGCAAGGCCGCCCGCTGCCACGAGGCCGATCACCCAACCAGGCAGGTTGGCGATCTCCGGGTTGGCCAGCACGAGGATGTCACGGTTGAAGTTGGTGAGCTCGTTGCCCGCCCAACCGTTCGCCTCGGCCCGCGCCTGAAGATCGGCATTGCCGTCGTTGTAGTACTGGATGAGGCCGTCGCCGTTCTTGTCTTCCCAGTCGAGAAGCCCGGTCTTCTGCCACGTGGCCATCCACGCATATTCCGGATCTGTCTCGATCTGCTCGACGCTCACCGCCGCGGCATCCGTGCCATTGGGCCACATCAGTTCGGAGATGTTGAGGCGCGCCATGGCTCCCACGGCCGGGGCCGTCAGGTAGAGAAGCGCGATGAAGACAAGCGTCCAGCCAGCAGACCAGCGCGCGTCAGACACCTTGGGCACCGTGAAGAAGCGCATGATCACGTGGGGCAGACCCGCCGTGCCGATCATGAGCGACAGCGTGAAGAGCACCATGTTGATCGTGGAGCCATGGGCCGCCGTGTATTCGCGGAAGCCCAGATCGGTGACGATCTGGTCGAGCGTGGCGAGAAGCGGCTCGCCGCCTTCCGTCGTGCCGAAGAGACCGAGCGCCGGGATCGGGTTGCCCGTGAGCTGGAGCGAGATGAAGACGGCCGGGATCGTGTAGGCCGTGATGAGCACGCAATACTGTGCGACCTGCGTGTAGGTCACGCCCTTCATGCCGCCGAACACCGCGTAGGCGAACACCACCACGGCGCCGATCATCAGACCCCAGAAGGCATCGATCTCGAGGAAGCGGCCAAAGGCGATGCCCACGCCCTGCATCTGGCCGATCACGTAGGTGATGGAGGCCACGAGCAGACAGATCACCGCCACCATGCGCGCGGTCTTCGAATAGAACCGGTCGCCGATGAACTCGGACACCGTGAACTTGCCGAACTTGCGCAGGTAGGGCGCCAGCAGGAGTGCGAGAAGCACGTAACCGCCCGTCCAGCCCATGAGGAAGGACGAGTTGTCATAGCCCGTGAAGGCGATGAGGCCGGCCATGGAGATGAAGGACGCCGCGGACATCCAGTCCGCCGCGGTGGCCATGCCGTTGGTGACGGGGTGAACGCCCCGGCCCGCAGCATAGAATTCAGACGTCGAGCCCGCGCGGGCCCAGACGGCGATCCCGATGTAGAGCGCAAACGACGCGCCCACAAAGAGAAGGTTGAGTGTAAACTGATCCATGGCGATTACTCCTCGTCCACGCCGTGTTCACGGTCGAGCCGGTTCATCCGCCAGGCGTAGAAGAAGATCAGCGCCAGAAAGACGAGGATGGAGCCTTGCTGGGCGAACCAAAAGCCGAGATCCGTGCCCCCCACGGGGATGCCCGCCAGAAGCGGGCGCAGCACGATGCCGAACCCGAACGAAACAAGCGCCCAGATCACCAGGCACACTGTGATGATGCGCAGGTTCGTGGCCCAGTATCCTCTGGCCTCCTGTCCCACATCGGTTGTTGATGTTGATTGTTCCGCCATGGGGCGATCCTCCTAGGTTGTCTTGTTGGGCGCACGCGTGCGCCATGCGTAGTGTCGCGGCCCGGGTCAGGCCGCGACGGATGTCGTGATGTCTGAGAGAGCGTCGGCGATCTCGTCGATGGCCCCCATGCCGTCGACGCCGCGCAAAAGCCCCTTGGCATGGTAGTAGCCGATGAGGGGCGCGGTCTTCTTGTAGTACTCCATGAGGCGGAGCTTCAGGCTCTCCTCGTTGTCGTCCGCGCGCACGGGCTTGCCCGCGGCGCGCGCCTCTTCCGCGCGGCCCACGATGCGGCCCACGAGAGCATCATCGTCGACCTGTAGCTCGATGACGGCATCGAGTGTCTGGCCCGTGCGGTCGAGAAGAGCGCCCAAAGCGTCGGCCTGGGCGAGCGTGCGCGGGAAGCCGTCGAAGATGAAGCCTTTGGCCTCTACGGTCGTGAGCTTCTCCTCGATGAGGCCGATGACGATCTCGTCGGTGACGAGGCCGCCTGAATCCATGACCTCCGCCACCTTGCGGCCCATGTCCGTGCCCGAGGCCTTGGCCTCGCGAAGCATCTCGCCGGTGGAAAGCTGCACCATGCCATGAGCCTCCACGAGGCGCTCGGCCTGCGTTCCCTTCCCGGCGCCCGGAGGCCCGAGAAGGATGAGGTTGACTGTGCGCGAAGGGGTGGTCGTTCCGTCCATGGCCCTACACCCGGTTCATGCGGTTGGCGATGAGATCGTCGACGACCGACGGATCGGCGAGCGTGGACGTGTCGCCCAGCGCGCCGAAATCGTCCTCGGCGATCTTGCGCAGGATGCGGCGCATGATCTTGCCGGAGCGCGTTTTAGGCAGGCCCGGCGCCCACTGGATGAGATCGGGCTTGGCGATCGGGCCGATCTCGGCGCGGACCCAGGTCTCGAGCTCCTTGCGGAGCGCGTCCGACGGCTCTTCCCCGCCCATGAGGGTGACATAGGCGTAGATCCCCTGCCCCTTCACATCATGGGGGTAGCCGACGACGGCCGCCTCGGCGACCTTGGCATGGGCCACGAGCGCGGATTCAACCTCCGCCGTGCCCATGCGGTGGCCGGAGACGTTGATGACGTCATCGACGCGCCCCGTGATCCAGTAATCGCCATCCTCGTCGCGGCGGCAGCCGTCGCCCGAGAAGTAGTAGCCTTTGTAGTCGCTGAAATACGTCTTCTCGAAGCGCGCGTGATCGCCCCAGACGGTGCGCATCTGCCCGGGCCAGCTGTCCTTCATGCAAAGGACGCCTTGGACGCCGTTGCCCTCGATCACCTCGCCGGAGGTCGGCTCGAGCACGACAGGCTGCACGCCGAAGAAGGGCTGCTGCGCCGCGCCGGGCTTGAGTGTCGTGGCATAGGGGAGCGGCGTGAGCATGTGCCCGCCTGTCTCCGTCTGCCAGAACGTATCGACGATGGGGCAGCGGCCTTGGCCCACGACATCGTTGTACCAGTTCCACGCCTCCGGATTGATGGGCTCGCCCACCGTGCCCAACACGCGAAGCGAGGAGAGATCGTGCTTCTCGACCCACTCCGTCCCCTGGCCCATGAGCGCGCGGATCGCCGTGGGCGCGGTATAGAATTGGTTGACCTGGTGCTTGGCGCAGACCTCCCAGAAGCGGCCCGCATCCGGGTAGGTCGGCACGCCCTCGAACATCACGGTCGTCGCGCCATTCGCGAGGGGACCATAGACGATGTAGCTGTGGCCCGTGACCCAGCCGACATCGGCGGTGCACCAGAAGACGTCGCCCTCCTGGTAGTCGAAGACGACCTCGTGCGTGAGCGAAGCATATACGAGATACCCCCCCGTCGTATGCACCACACCCTTCGGCTGGCCCGTGGAGCCAGAGGTGTAGAGGATGAAGAGCGGGTCCTCTGCGTTCATCTCCTCAGGCTCGCATTCGGCGGAGGCCTCCTCCGCGCGCGCGGTGTAGTCGCGGTCGCGGTCGTTCCAGACGATCTCGCCCCCCGTGCGTTTGACCACGAGGCACTGGACATCGTCGCCGCAGGTGGCGAGCGCCTTGTCAGCATTGGCCTTGAGCGGCGTTTCTCGTCCGCCCCGCGGCGCGAAATCCGCGGTGATGACGAGCTTGGCGTCACAGCCTTGGACCCGCGCCGCGAGGGCGTCCGGGGAGAAACCAGCAAACACAATGGAATGGATCGCGCCGATGCGCGCGCAGGCGAGCATCGCATAGGCGGCTTCCGGGATCATCGGGAGGTAGAGGATGACCCGGTCGCCCTTCGAGACACCCAAGCCCTTGAGCACGTTTGCCATGCGGCAGACGGAGGCGTGGAGGTCACGGTAGGTGATGTGGAGCGGCGCGTCCGTCGTAGGGTCGTCGGGCTCCCAGATGATGGCCGTCTGATCGCCGCGGGTGGAGAGGTGACGGTCGATGCAGTTCGCGGCGACGTTCAGCGTGCCGTCCTCGAACCAGCGGATATCGACGTTGCCGGGCTCGAAGGATGCGTTTTTCACCTTGGTGAAGGGCTTGATCCAGTCGATCCGATGCGCCTCCCCGGCCCAAAAGCGATCGGGATCGGAGACGGACAAGGCATACTTATGGGTGTATTCGGCGGGGCCCACATGGGGGGTGCGGGCGCTGATATCTTTGGGTGCCATCGGGTATCCTCCTACGCGGTCGGCGGGCGTTATGGGTCATCCGCCCACTTGCGACCTTGGCTAAGCATACAGAGGTATCGGCGTTTTCGACGTCGTCCGACTTGATCTAGATCATGTTCGGAAAGGAAATTCACAAATCCACATTTTAAGATTTACAAACTGCAAACGCGCCGGTTTTCTAGACACTTAGCAGGTGCCGTGGCGTCAATTCGGTATACAAGTGCATGCAGATTGGGCGCGTCGCCTGAAAATGTGTCGTGAGGCAAGTTGACGCATACAATGGCATACCGCGCTCCCTCGACGGCAGTCGCACACGTTTAACGCGAATCAATGGCCCCGATTCTGCCAAGCTCGTGAGCTTTCGAAAGTCTCGTCGCGCAAAGCAACGCCAGCACCCTGCATCCGCCGGCTCACTGGCCCTCCTCAGCCCTAAGGCCACGGACGGAGAAGCGGCTTTGGCCGCTAGTGAGACAGGCAGGCGATTTCTTTTCCCCGGCAGTGCGCATATCAAAAGCATTCAAATGCAGTAGCGCCCATGGGAGCACGGCATGGATATCGTCCTGATCCGAACCTTTCTGGAAGTCGCCGCCACCGGCTCGTTCGTCAATGCGAGCGAACGGCTCTTCGTCACACAATCGGCCATCAGTCTCAGGGTGCAGCGGCTTGAGGATGCGCTCGGCAAGCAGCTCTTCACGCGCTCGAAAACGGGCGCGGATCTGACGCCGGCCGGCCGGGAATTCGAGCGCTACGCGCTTTCCCTCGTGAAGATCTGGGAAGAGGCCCGGCAACAGATCGGTGTGCCAGAAGGCTATACGAAATCCCTGACCATCGGGGCTCAATACTCGCTTTGGCCGCGCCTCGGGTTCAGGTGGATTGATGAGATGCAGAGCGCCATGCCAACGCTCAATATCCGCGCCGAGCTCGGCATGCCTGATCGCGTGACGCGGCTCCTGGTGGAGGGCATGGTGCAGATCGGCCTGCTCTACAGCCCTCAGCTCCGACCGGGTCTGAGCGCCCGCAAGGTGCTCGACGAGGAGCTCGTCCTTGCGGCGTCCTTCGAGGCGGATCTCGCGGGGATTGCCGAGCACTATGTCTTCGTCGATTGGGGGCCAGAATTCGTGCACGCCCATGCGCTCGCCTTGCCAGAGCTCACGAACCCGGGGCTGACGCTCTCGCTCGGCGCACTCGGCGCAGAGTATGTCGTGCGGCGCCAAGCGGCGGCGTATATGCCCGCGCGATACATCAAGCGCTACCTGGACGAAGGCCGCCTTCACCTCGTGCCAGATGCACCGCGCTTCCCCTATCCCGTCTGGTCGATCTGGCGCGATGACCTCGATGCGGACGTGCGGGCGACGGCGGAGGCGTCCCTTGTGGCAATCCAAACACAGATTGACGCGGAGCAAAGCGCGGTGATCGCTGATCTCGCCGAGATCAGCGCGGGCAACCTCGTGGAAGTTCTTGGTAACGTTGACCAATTCGAATGACATGAGAATAAATCGCGTCATACCTAATTATTTTGAATTTCTCTTGATCATCCACTGTTCCTAATTCCCGGTTCAGCAGAAATGCTCCCGCCCTCAGAGGACGGGTCAGACTTCTTTGGGAAAGGAAAGACCCATGAAAAAAGAACTCAAACTCGGTGTGGGCGTACTTGCTCTTATTTCGGCGCTGTCGGCTGCATCGGCTACGGCTCAAACGCTCACGGGCCGCGACTCCGTGGCAGGCGAGCGGAACGAAGACCTTGTGGAAGCCATCGAAGAAGACGCGGAGCGCGAGCTTGATCGCTTCGGCAACGAGGGCCGTCCGCAGGGCTTCACCGGCTCCTTCGCGCTGCGCGGTATCGCCGAAAGCGGCAACACCGAAAGCGTGAACATCGGCATCGGTACGGACCTGAACTTCGTCTCCGGCCCCAACGGCATCGAGCTTCAGCTCAACTATGCCTATTCCGACGATGATGACTCGGAAGCCGATGAGAGCCTGTTCTACAACCTCGAGTACTCACGCGACTTCAGCCCGGTGGCCTTCGGCTTTGCAAAGCTCCAGGGCTCCTTTGACGACGCCACCGACGCGGAATTCCAGACCGACACATTCCTGTCCTTCGGCGCGGGCTACCGCGTCTTCAACGAAGCCGATCGCCAGTGGTCGCTTCAGGCTGGTCCCGGCTACCGGTTCGCAGATTTCAACGACATCGGCTCGGCAGACGTGAGCGAGGGCGCCTTCGGTGTGTCGTCAGACTTCGCACAACGGCTGAATGACACGGTGTTTCTCACCAACGACACGGACTTCATCTGGTCTGAAACGAACGAGCAGCTAATCAACGATCTCGCGATCAACGTCTCGATGACCGAGAGCCTCGCACTGCGGACGAGCCTCCTGACCGAATACACCTCGGACGTGAGCGCGCCCGCGCGGAATACCGACAACACGTTCGGTGTCTCCCTGGTGTACTCGTTCAACTAAACACACGAATTCCCGCGTGACCTTGGGGCGGAGCAATCCGCCTCATTTTTTTCGAGGCCAGCGACGGCACCGAACCCGCCCCTCGATTGCGGGCCGCTCAGCCACCCGCACCGCCACAAGATTTCAGAAGCCTACAATGCCCGCCGCTGCTGGCGCGGAAGGCCGTGGCGCCATGCAGGAAATTACCGAACGCGGACTTCCGCGCCCGTTTCCCTCATGGGCGATCCAGTGCAACACGCTCGGCATGCCTCACCATTCGGTCATATTCCGCCGCGACAGCCTGGGAAACGTTTGGCGGGACCTTATCACCATCGCGCAGGCGCTCGACTGCAGCCATGTCCCCCAACACCATCCGAGACACGCAGAACATCAGGGGGGCCTGCATCGGGAAGCCATTCTGCGTGAATGTGTCCGGAAGGGAGCGTAGGAAACTGACCTCGTCCTCGAAGTCATGTCGCGGTGCGATGTGCTCGGAATAATCCGCCACAAGCTCGCGAATGAATGACGGGATCGCCGCTAGTCCCATCTCGTCCGGATGCCCCCCGGGTGTGACATCCTCCCAGAAGGTCGGTCGGTATATCCCGCGCCTGGTTCGCTGCCACAGCTGTTGGTAGCGATAGCGCACGGGCGGATAGTCAGCCTTGCGTCCAAAAACGATCCTGAACGCCGAGCGAAGCGTCTTGCTCTCTATTGCGACGCTCGGCTGCGGATAGCAGTACCACCCCTTGAACGTCCATCCGACGGACAGGATCACACTGACACCTTCACAAGGCACGGCGCGGAACTTCCGTCCCGTCGGGACATAGGTCCAGCCCGCGGCAGACAGCTCCTCTGCCACAGACGCAGTGAGCGCTAAGGCGCTAACCTTCACCGGTGATGCGTTCACAAGCTTATGCTCCCCGGAGACTTTGACCGGCGATGCGGTCGCACCTCCCGGAGATTAATCTGCAGATGTCTCGCTGATACGGGTGAAACACTCCCTTCCCTATCAAACACACGCATGACGTTGTTCGTCATAAAAGTCAGGCACAGCACCGACACGCTCAGTATTGATGATAATCATCATATTCCCACGCCAGGTGGCGCGAGAGCTTTAGCGCGATGTCCTGCCATGTCACTCACGAGGCGCGACTGGCCAGATCGGTAACCATGTCCTTGATCTTGTCCTCATCGTATTCCGGCAAAACGAGAACCGCGCGCACAAACGCGCCCTCCGACGCAAAGGCTCGCGCAAGCGCCTTCGGCGAACATACCGCGAAGCTATTCCACGACGACGTTCCACATCCCTGCGCCATCCTTCCAGCTGGCAAGCCGCGTCCTCCAATCGTGATGACGAGCTTTGACTTCAAAGATCCGCCAAATCGTCTCGCTTGGAGTTGCTCACTCTTCATCAGTCGATGGTTTCTGCCACCGCGAAGCGGCGGAACGCATATTGCATCGCCACCAGTGTCAGAAGTCCGAGCACCGTCAATGTCAGCCAACTCGCCAATCCTGGCAATATCAACGTGGTGCCGAACATTCTGAACACCACGAGCCCCACGGCAAGCGACGCCACGATCGCGGCGAAGATGAAGACGGTTTTCGCGATGAACTCGACAATGGATCGGCCAAGAAATTCGAAGTCAGCCCGCCCCATCGCAACGAGCTTGGTCGGGAAGAGAAGATGCACGGTGTTCTCGACCGCATTGATGAGAAACGTCAACGGAAGCGCGAAGGCCGCCAAGACCAGGGCAACGCTCGGGGTGATGCGCGCCTCGAAGACCATCGCACTCGCGATCAGCACCAGTGTGATGCCATAGGCCAGCAGCGTCTGGACGACGAGCTGTCCGGCGCAGATGCGCCAGGGCGCGATGGGCAGAGTCTTGTAGATTTCCATCCGGCTGAGGTCGCCGCGAAAATCACACACCAGATTGCGCGGCAGGATGAAGGCAATGAATATGTAGATGATCATCATCGTCTGTTCTTGCGTCACTGGGGTGCCAAATGCCGCAGACACAGGCGCGATAGCGGCAGCAAGACCGGCAAAGACAAGGATGGGCTTGAGCGCGTTCCGCAGGGCGTTGAGTGCTTGGCGCATGGCGATGGGCCCCATACCGCCGAGTACGGGCGCCTGACGCAGGGAGCGCACCTCGGTCCGCTCCGTTGCCCAGAAGGATCCGCCTTGCTTGATGCGCTCCCATCGGCTGCTGAGCCGGGCATTCTCGGCGAGGGAGCGATCGGTCGTGCGCGCGTCGAGCACGATGACGGCCCGCAAGAGCGCCGCGTTGATGAGGATCGCGGCAAGCGCCCAAAGCGCCATGCCGGACAGCGAGGACGCCACGAAAAGCTCGGCAAACACGATGTAGGGGATCAGGATGATCGTCCCGATCCACGAATGCCTGAACTCGGCGAGAAGATCGAGAATCCCGAGGTCGGGCGACATCCCGGCATAAAGCGCGCCGGCGGCGCCGATGGCCACAAGACCCGCCAGGACGGACCATTTTATTTTCGCGTAAGGGCTGCCATCGAACGCATGCCCGACCATGCTGATCACGGCGCTGTTCAACTGAACGAACACGAGCGTCAGAAGCGTGGCGATAAACACGGGCACGATCGATGCCAGCTCCGGCTGCACGAGGGCCGTGACGAACACGCTGCTCAAGGCGACACCCGCGAGATAGGCCGCAAACTTGTAATGGATCAGATCCCTTCGGCGAAACGGCCCGGTGAAGAGAAAGTTGATCTCATTCGGTGAAAAATGGAACGTCGGGCCGGTCGTCATCACCACGGTGAGAAGCGACAGGCCAAGCATGGTGAGCGGCATGAACGTCAGGATCTGCGCGCCCATGGCGTGCCGGTCCAGCGCCCCTGTTCCGAAGAGCCCCGCATCCGAGGCACTGTTTGAGGCGATCAAGAACCAGATGATCCCCCCGAACGCGAGGGAGAACAGCAGGCCGCGCAGGCTTGCGAGCTGGAGGACGCGCTGGCGCAGGCCGCCCCGCAGCCGTAATATCAGAAGTTGGGAAAGCGCAGCATCCATGACCTAGAGCACCGCCGTCTCTGGGCTTTGCGCAGACGCCTGCGTGATCGAGAAATAGACCTCCTCAAGAGCAGAGGTGCTGTCGGTATGGCCAACCTCGGCCAGCAGGTCTTCCATCGTGCCAAATCGGCGGCACTCGCCAAGGTTCAGCACCATGATATGGGTGCACAAATTCTCGAACAGGCTCAAAAGGTGCGAGCTGATAATGATGGCCGCGCCAGCCCGCGCGCGGTCACGGATGGCCTCCTGGATGCCCCGGATCCCTTGAGGATCAAGGCCCGTCAGCGGTTCATCGAAAAGGATCACTTTCGGGTCGTGCAAGAAGGCACAGGCGATCGCCACCTTCTGGCGCATCCCCCGGGAGAGGTTGTGCACGAGCGTATCGCGCTTGTGTGCGAGCTCAAACGACGCAAGAAGCGCTTCGGCTTCCGTTTCAAAGTCTGCGATTTTGTAAGCCGCCGCCGTGAACGCCAGGTGCTCCCAAACCGTCATGGTGTCAAAGAGCCGTGGGTCATCCGGAATATAGCCAAGGTTTTTCTTGGCCTCGATGGGCGCAAGGGCCACGTCGTGGCCAGCAACCAAGAGTTGCCCCGAACTGGGCGGGATAATGCCGGACAACGTCCGAAGGGTGGTTGTCTTGCCAGCCCCATTGGGCCCGAGCAATCCTAGGATTTGCCCCGGTTCGACCGAGAAGCTGAGGTTCTTGACGGCCGTGAAGCCTTTGTACTGCTTGGTGAAATTCGTGACTGTGATCATCTGCCCTTGCTCAACACTCTCCGTTTCGCCGACGGTTCAGCGGGTTGGCGTTTGCGCCAAGACCGCGAAGCCCTCCGTCCCTCGCACCAGATCATGTCAAATCTAAGGTCCAGCCCGTTGATCCATGCGATCACCGGGTCCGGAGTAAATAAGAAATCGAAAAGGCCGCGTTTTATTGGGCGAGGCTAACATTGCGGTTGCACACGCAACGATCAGGTTGTCAGGCTAGCGGCAGCTTGGGCTAGACTGTGACACTGTGCATAGAATGAACGCCCTGCCTCGGCTTCATGAGTCCCGTTCCCGGATCAAGTCCGCGAGAGCTTTCCAATCAGCACCTCATACAGTTCGCGTCATTCCGGGAAACATAAGCCTATCTTGGTTGCGAGATGTTTTTGGCCGAGGGTCATCGACCAGGCCTCGAGGTCCGTCATCTTTATGCAGAAATCCTTGCCGCGGCACGCCAAGGTCTTGCGGAAGATGTGAGCCATGTACCGGGGGAGTTGCCCCGCTGCTCCAGCGCGGGCGCCCGCTAGATTAAAGAAGGCGAGGAGGGCTTGGTGTCGCATCTCCAAACGGTCGTCCTTCAGTATTACGTCCCACCAAGCGGCGCGGGCAGTGCTCACCGGCGATTTGAGATCCGGTTGCCCAGCGAGCCAGGTTACGAACGCCTGCATCCGGCAGAAGTCCGTGCCGCGAGTTATCGACTTCTCTCCCGACCACTTGACGAGATACCGGACGAAGTACTTGTCGAAGCCCACAAGGGGCGCCGCATAGCGCCTGGATCCTCCGCCCAGAAATTGTCCCTCGCACAATGGCTCTTTAAACACCTGGGAACCTTATCCTTGGGGCCGCAAAGCACCAAAGCGCGCACGGATGTACGTGCATGGCGGAAAAGACTGGCAAGAACCGGTGCTGCGTCCGAAATCACGCGACAATGCGCACCTTTTTGGGGGCGGCGCAGCAGTGCGCTTTGGTTGCCTTGTGATGGAGTTTATGGCGGAGACGAAGTCCGACATGTCAATACCTTAACTCATTGATGTAATGAATATTATTCACCAATGATGAGGGATCATACCTTACACTATACCACCCTCCGGCAAAGCTACTCTAAGGCAGGATCTTGGCCACTCCGCCAGCACGGCTTGGTTCTGTATTGGAAAGAACAAACAGCGCTTTCGAGGAAGAGTTTTTGCTGTCTTGCTTCCGAAATTGAGGTGCATCCGCAGCAGAGTATCAGCGCCGAATTTGCGGAAGGCTATCGCTTTTCCCGCCCGCAAGATTTTCAGGTAGAAGGGCTGAGGCGCTGCCACAGCGGCTGCACGCGGGACCGCTTCGACGATGAGAAATGTACGATCGCCGAAAAATACAGGAAGACCCGCACTGGGCGGGAAGCGGACATCCGCTGCGAGTGCGAGATACCAGTACCAACTCTCTGAAGGCAGACCTTCAGAGAGCAGTAGCGTTTCAAGGAAACATTTCAGATTCCCCGTAAAAGTAGAGGCATCTGTCTTCCGCCTCATGAGTCGACGAGTTCCTTGCAGTCATCTTCGGCAGACGGGGCACAATTGAGCTGCGTAGAATCATTTTGGATTCGGACGATCGATTGGTCGGGCACGATATCTCACGCAAGCTGAAGCCGAGAGTTCTTTGGAGCCTGGCCCGACCCATGAGCCAGCCGCTGCGCGTGTCAGAGGCTGCTTCGTTTCGTGCTCACTAAAATTGTCGCGCTGTCATCAATCTGAAGAAAACGGGGCCTACGCTTAATCTGCCTATCTGGAGGATTCCCATGGCCCTTGCCAAACAATTGATGACCAAAGCGCTGCCGCTCGCATCGGCACTGCTCATGACTACGGCGCTGACTGCCGTCGCACAAACCCAGGACGACCTCGTCAAAATCGGCGAGACGACCGCTCTCGTCGCAGAAGCCAGCACCCCGGGCGATGGGTTCGAGATCGTGGACGGCGCGTCCGCCGACATCGACTTCCCCTTCGTGAGCCGCATGAAGGCGCTCGCGACCGTGGGTGAGGTCGACGCCCAGACCGGCATGGCGCTCACGGGCTGGCCCGATGGCAACGCCGCGTGGCTGCGCGACGAGGACACCGTGCGCGTGGCCTACCAGTCCGAATCCTACGCCACGATGTCCACGGAGACCTATCCGTGGGAGATGAATTCCGGCGTGACCTTCACCGGCTCGCACATCCATTACCTCGACTACCAGCGCGCGGGCCTCGCCGATTTCCTGAACAATGACAGCGCCGCCTCCGAGATTCTCGAAGGCTCCGGCCACCTCTTCAGCACGATCTACAACGTGTTCGGCGACGAGGTCATCCCGCGCGCCGAGGGCGGCGTCTGGGGCAACCAGGCGCGCCCCGACGGTCAGCTTGTGGAGTTCGCGCCCGACTTCGTGTTGCAGAAGGCGGACTTCTTCTTCCAGTCATTCTGCGGCTCCTACTACGAGCCCGCCAACAAGTACGGCGAGGGCATCGGCACGGCGGACGACGTCTGGTTCAACGCGGAAGAATGGAACATCCAGCGCATGTTCGACCTGCGCAACGACGACGGCGATGTCGTATCCAGCGTCTGGGACACCAACATGGGCATGGGGCTGGCGTCCATCGCCATCGATATCGCCAATGAGACGGCCTACACAGTGCCCGCGCTCGGCCAGTCCGGCTACGAGAAGATCATGCCGATCAACTCCCAGCACCCCGACTACGTCGTGATGGTGCTCGCTGGCTACAACCAGAACATGTCGGTCGCGCCGCTCAAGATTTATGTCGGCCTCAAGGGCGCGGATGCGGACGGCACCCCGCTCGCCGCCGATGCCAACGAGCGTGACCAGTTCCTGGCGCGCAATGGCCTGTTGCACGGCAAGATCTACGGCGTGGCGGCGTCCATGGAGACGCTCGCCGAGCTTGGTTTCGAGAACCCCACCGCGCAGGAAGAGCTGGCCGACCAGTACATGGCCAACCCCGACGCGCCAACGCAGTTCGACGTGGCCTTCGTGCCGACGTCTTACCAATGGGGTGGCTGGGACAATCCGGTGGCCGTGGGTGCGACCGAGATCTTCAAGTGGTCCGAGGACGAGGAGCAGCCCGAGGGGCACCTCTTCTTCAACGGCAACACAAAGACCGAGCACCCCGCCGTGGACCCCGACATAACGAAGACCCGCTGGGTCCAGTCTATGTCGGAATATGGCGGCTACCTGTCGTTTGAGCTGACGAACCTGGCCGCTGAACTTGAGGCCGCCGATGGTGCGCTACCAGAGATGCTTACGGGCATCAGCATCCGGACGCTGCCATCCTTCGACGGCACGCTGACGGTGGAAGTGGGCGATAAGGGCATCAAGCACGGCGGCATGGGCACCCACGCCACCGACGAGAACGGCCTCGCCAAGTCCAACGACCCCGACGGTCTGCTCTGGGTCAAGGGTTCCGACGGCGACGTTCTGATCGTTGACGAAGACAGCGGCAACGCCTTCGGCGAGCGCAAGTATGCTCTCGTGCTCGACCCCGAGACCATGCAGCTGAACGAGCCGGGCAAGGGCTACTTCCTCGCCATGGCCGGCGGCACGGAAAGCCCGCGCGCGCAGGCCGGTGCCACCGCTCTTGCCGGGGCCATTGACCGCCCGCGCACCTCGGAGTTCTCGGGCTCCTGGACGCTGACGGCGCTTCTGTCCCAGAAGGGTGACGGCAGCTTCTACACGATGGATGAGATCGCGGGCACGGGCCGTCAGGAGATCATCGGCTCCGTGCCGATGAACGAACAGCTCCTGATGGGCGTGGTCCAGCACCGCACGAAGTCTGGCGGTCAGGTCATGTCCGTGGAAGCGGACCGTGGCGGCCAGGTCTTCATGTTCCAGCTCAACCTGCCGGAGCAGGCCTACGACGTCGGCATGCTGTCGGAGTAAGCGCCTCCATATCGCTCTAGAGGGGGCCGCGAGCATTTCGCGGCCCTTTTTCGTGCAGAGTACTCTCGGAACTCAAATATGCCCCTGCTGCCCATCTTCCACGCTCTCGGCGTCTTGCTCCTCATCGCTGGGGCAGCGCACGCAGCCGATCATACGAACGACGCGCCGCCCTTCATGGAAAGGGTGGCGCCGCCAGAGACCGGAATGCTCATCCTCGTGCGGCACGCAGACCGCAACCAGGGCGAGACAGACCTCAACGACACGGGCCAGGCCCGGGCCGCCGTCTTGCCCGATGCGCTCGCGGACCTGCCTCTTGATGCCATCTACCACGCGGATTTTCTCCGCAACGCGGATACCGCCGCGCCACTGGCGTCAGCGCTGGGGCTCACGCCGCAGGTTCTGGAGCCCGATGAGACGCTCTCGACTCGGCTCGTCAACGCCGCCGAGAGATCAGCAGTGATCTGGATCGGAAATGTCGGCAACCTGGTCGACTTGTGGGAGGCGCTCGACCTCGGCGGGGCCTCGCCCACACGCTACGGCAGCATCGCGATTCTCACGGCGCAGGACGGGCGCTGGCAGGTGGCGTGGCGGACGTTCGAGCCCTAATCGCTACTGAACCGACCACATATCCAGCCCCTCATGCCCCTGTGATTTTAGGCAAGACGGGCAGCCCCAGAGCGGCGCGGTCCGCCGTGGACCGTCTCCGACGTCATGTAGCAGAAAGTCACTCAGCGGCATGTACGTCTCGCCCGCATGCTCGAAGGTCCGCGTGACATGGCAGGACGCGCAGCCCCGTTCTTCAAAACGCGCCTGATCATCGTCCGTCGCAAAGGGCAGGCCCGGACTCGGCGATAGAACCTCGAAGGCCGCGTTGAGCCGGCGCATCTCCGCCTCGCCACGAATGGTGATCCCATGCGCGCCTGCGGCGATGGACGCGAAATCCTCGAAGCGCCCGGCGGACAAAGCGCTACCGAAGATCCCGACACTCGGCCCCTCCTTGCCGCTCACGAAGCGCATCCGCCCGGCGATGCCGTCATCGTCGAGGTCGTAGGCATCTTCGAAGAGGAAGGGCCATTCCTCTGGTAAGCCTTTCAATGCAGCGAGCCCGACGATGTCGATCCCGCCATCCGGTGTCAGATGGCAGGAGACGCATTGCGCGACGAGGTTGGTGCCGTCTCCGGGTGGCTCAGCCCACGCCGCGCTACCGAGGAAGGCCAGCGAAAGAGCGAGCGCGCGTCGCACTTAGGAGACAAACAGCGCTGAAGCGCGCCGAAACTCTGCGCCGAGGGTGGCGGCGGCGACGTTGAGGTCGGCGAGAACAGGGCTGTCCGCCGGCAGGCTCTCGAGACCGCGCGTGTCCCGGCGCAGCGTGCGCAAAAGGTTCGTCGAGGCCGCGTTGATCGCGTTGTCGACCTCGGGGTCGGTAAGGCCGACATAGGGCTCGATATTGCGCCACATCGACAGCGCGCCCACGAGGCGGTCCGCGACGACGGCGGCGTCCATACCGTATTCCGTAAGAACGAGGTCCTCGGCCCAGGCCCCGCTTTCGAGGTAGCCCGCGATCATGCCCAACTGTTCGGCCAGCAGATCGGCATCGCGGCCCTCTTGGCGCGACAGGATCTCTGCCCGCGCGGCCTCCGTGGCGTCGGAAAGCTGGAGTGTCGCGTCCGCGAACGTCTCCCGAATGTCCTGCGCCGGCCCTTCGCAGGCCTCCGCGCACTTGGCCGCGCTGACCGCGACGAGCGATGTGAGCGTCGCGTCGTCGAGCAATGTGGCCTCGGGCGTGTGATGGAAGAGCCACCCCGCGGCATTGTAGCGCGACACCATCGTTTTCAGCGCGAATTCCGCCTGGCCAGACAGCTTCTGGTAGGATGCACCCTTGTCGGCGAGGTCGACCACCTGCCCGCCGAGGACCGCGCCCGCGCGGATGCCCGACGCCGCCATTTCCCAGTTGGCCAGAACGGCTTCCTTGGCGCTGAGCGTCGGGTCGTAATTGCCGAAATTGCCCTCCGGCAGCTTGATGGAGCCGTCCTGAGCGAGGCTCGTCATTGGAAGAAGGGCGATGAAGGCGGAGGTCAGCAGCACGCGCATGGTCGGTCCTTTCGGGAAACTGTTCCACGCGGTGTTACAGAACCGACATGACAGCGGCGTAACACCGTTACGAAAACGGTCCGGACAAAGATGTAGCCAGCCCAGACTTTGTTTCTTATTAAAACGGTCAGGAATCACCATTCCGGTTTTCTGAAAGGATGAATGACAGATGACCAAACCACTTTTCCCGCTGATTTTGGGTGCGACCCTCCTCACCACACCTGCGTTCGCCCAGACCTCTCGCGACGTCATCGACGGCTACGCTGACCTGGCCTTGGCCAAGTACAGCGACAGCCTCGCGGCCGCGC
Source organism: Pseudomonadota bacterium (assembly GCA_038533575.1). Lineage (NCBI taxonomy): Bacteria > Pseudomonadati > Pseudomonadota > Pseudomonadota bacterium. Next base: position 2,092,408 of record JBCAYL010000001.1, read on the forward strand.
GCACGATGCAGGAAGCCATCGACGCCCTCATCGCCGCCCCCTCCGCGGAAACCCACGCCGCCGCGCAGGCCGCCTGGCTTGCCGCGCGGGTGCCTTACCAGCAGACGGAGGCATACCGCTTCGGGAACGCGGTGGTCGATGAGTGGGAAGGCAAGGTGAACGCCTGGCCGCTCGACGAAGGGCTGATCGACTACGTGGACACCGCGCTTTATGGCGAGACGAGCGAGGAGAACGGTTTCTACACCGCCAACATCGTCGCCAACCCGCGCGTCACGGTGGGTGGCATCGACCTCGACGCGACGGAGATCACGCCAGCGCTGCTACAAGAGCTTCACGAGGTTGACGGCATCGAGGCGAACGTGGCCACGGGCTACCACGCCATCGAATTCCTGCTCTGGGGTCAGGACCTCAACGGCACGGACGCGGGTGCGGGCGCGCGCAGCTACACCGATTTCGACCCGGCCAATTGCACCAACGACCACTGCAACCGCCGCGCAGCCTATCTATCCGCTGCCTCGGTCCTCCTGATCGCCGACCTCGAGGAGATCGTCGCGGCATGGAGCGCGGATGGGGCAGCGCGAGCAGATCTTGCGGGGCAGTCAGACGCGCAGGGGATCTCCTCCATCCTGACGGGGCTGGGCTCGCTCTCCTATGGCGAATTGGCGGGCGAGCGCATGAAACTCGGCCTGATCCTGCACGATCCCGAGGAGGAGCATGATTGCTTCGCCGACAACACCCACAACTCGCACTTCTACAACGCGCAGGGCATGCAGAACGTCTATCTCGGGCGATATGTGAGCGCGGATGGCACGGTCATCGAGGTGCCGTCCCTCTCCGCCCTGCTAGCCGAGGTGGACCCGGCGCTCGATGCCGAGATGACCGCGAAGTTCGCGGCGACCATGGAGGCGATGGGCGTTCTCAAGGCTCGCGCCGATGACGGCGTCGAGAACTACGACCAGATGATCGGGTTCGGCAACGAAGAGGGCAACGCCGTGGTACAGGCCGCGATCGACACACTCGTCGACCAGACCGCTACCATCGAGCAACTCGTCGCGGTGCTCGACGCCTCCGATATCAGCGTCGAGGGCTCAGACAGCTTGGACGATCCGACAGCGGTCTTCCAGTAATCGCGCCTGACGCGCCCGGCGGGCTACACGCCGGGCGCCACCTTTTGGGGACCTTTATGCCGCATATCCGCAAAGCGCTCACCGTCGCGGGCCTCGCGGCCATGGTTGCAGTGCCCGTCTTCTCGGAGACGCCGGCCGAACGGAAAGCGCGCATCCTCGCTCCGACAGTCGATTTCACCGCTGCTGAGCCCTTCGAGGCGCTGCAAGGCGGCTCCGGCTCTAACCGCGAGCGGTTCGATAGCAACGCCTTCTCGCTGCCGTCGGCGGCGCTGAGCTTCAAGCAACGCTCTGATTTCTTCGTCGGCAATGGCGTCTTCGACCGGCCCTGGGTGGCGGCACCGTCCTCGACCATCGGCTCCGACGGGCTCGGCCCCTATTACAACGCGCGGTCCTGCCAGGGCTGTCATATCAAGGACGGTCGCGGGCATCCGCCGGAACCGGGCGAGATCAATATGGTCTCCATGCTCTTCGGGCTGAGCGGCCCGGGCGGCGCGCCCGATCCCGTGCTCGGGCAACAGTTGCAGGACCAGGCTATTCCCGGCTTTGCAAGCGAGGGCCGCGTGACGGTCACCTACGAAGACGCGCCGTTCGTCTACTCCGACGGGACGCAAGTGGTGCTCCGCAGACCTGTCTATGAGACGGATGCTGGCTTGGCCGATGGCACCTCCCTCAACCCACGCATCGCCCCTCCCATGATCGGGCTGGGCCTGATCGAGGCGATCCCGGAGGAGGCCCTCGCCGCCCGTGCAGACCCGGACGACCGGGACGGTGACGGCATTTCCGGGCGGCTCGCCATGGTTGGCGACGCAGTGGGCCGCTTCGGCTGGAAAGCGACCGCCGCCACCGTGCGGACGCAATCCGCGCAAGCCTTCAGCCACGATATGGGGCTCTCGACCACGCTCAAGCCCGCGCCTTGGGGCGATTGCACGGAGTTTCAGGATGCCTGCCGCGACGCTTTCCACGGCGATAACGAGACCGGCCCCGAGATCGCGGAGGCTTTGCTCGAGCTCGTGACGTTCTACTCCGCCAATCTCGCCGTCCCGGCCCGCCGCAACATCGACACGCCAGAAGTTCTCTCCGGGAAGGAACTCTTCTACGAGGTGGGCTGCACCGGCTGCCACGTGCCCAAATTCGCCACATCCGCCGGGGCTGCGCCCGAGCAGCGCAACCAGCTCATCTGGCCCTACAGCGACTTCCTCCTGCATGACCTCGGCCCCGACCTCGCCGATGCCAACCCGACGGGAGACAGGCCGGGCGCAGAGTGGCGCACGGCGCCGCTCTGGGGGATCGGGCTGACAGAAGCTGTCAATGGCCACACCTATTTCCTCCATGACGGGCGGGCGCGGTCGCTGGAGGAGGCGATCCTCTGGCACGGCGGCGAGGCGGCTGCCGCGCGCAAGAGCTTCGCGGCACTGCCTTCGGATGATAGGCAAGCGCTTATCACTTTCCTGGAAAGCCTGTGATGCGCGCAGCCTTCTTCATCCTTCTGACCTGCCTGCCCGGCGCAGCCGCGGCCGAGACGCGCCTCGCCCCGCAGGACGCCGCGCTCTTGCAGGAAGCGCTGGTGACAACAGCCGACACCTTCATCCTGCCAGCCTACGAGGCGCAGTCAGAGGCCGCTGACGAGCTCGTCACGGCGCTCGGGGCCTATTGCGCGTCCGAGGCCCCGCTCGACCCGGTTCACACCAGCTTCGCGGACCTGTTCCTCGCCTGGCAGCGGAGCAGCATCGTGGGTCTCGGACCCATTGCCGAGGCAGAGGGCCCCATGCGCGTGCAGCTCTGGCCTGACCCGAAGGGCTTCTCCGCCCGGGCAACGCGGGCCGCCAGCGCCAGCGCGGATCCGAGCCTGCTGGCTCCCGGCGGCCTCGATGGCAGGTCGATCGCCCTCACCAACCTCACGGCGCTGGAAGGATTGATCCATGAGCCCGTAGCTCCGGGCAGCTTCGGCTGCGATCTGACCGTCGCGATTGCGGGATTCCAGGCAGACCTTGCGATCGGTCTCGTCTCTGCATGGACGCCAGGTAGCGACTACCGCGCGCTCTTCGACGATCCCGGAGTAGAAAACCCAAGATACGCGTCGGTTGACGATCAAGTGCGCGATCTTTTGGCGGGCGCGGTGGTCTACGTGGACCGTCTTCGGAAGTTCAAGTTGCTCCGTGGCATGGGCAGTGCACCTGGTGAAGCCCGCGCCGAGCGGACGGAAGCCGCCGCCAGCGGGCTGGGCCGGGAAAGCATCGCAACGGCCTTCGCGGCGCTTGCCGATCTCTACGACACACCCTTTGGTCTCTTCGACATGGCTCCGGAGATCGGCGGCTCTCTCGAGTACATCGTCCTATCGCAAACGGCCGTCTCGCTCGCCACCGACGTCACTCTGATGGACGCCAGCCTCACCGACATCGCCCGCGAGGATGGCCAACACGCGCAGGACCTGCGGCGCATGGCGGACGCGGTTCTTTTCCAGGAGCGGTTCCTCAAGACGGGCTTCCTGTCGTCCATAGGGCTCACCGCCGGGTTCACCTCCGCCGATGGAGACTAGGCGGACCCTCCTCGCGCGCCTGGCCCTCGGCCTCGGCGTCGCCGCTTGCGGGGGTGGGCGGCTCTTTGCCCAACCGGCGGAGCGTGCGGTTTATGCCGCCATCGAGACCTCCGCCCATACCGGCCTCAGCCAGGCGCGTTTCTTCTCGGCCACGGGCGCGAGCGTCGCCACCGCCCCGCTCGATTTCCGCGCCCACGGTTTGTGCGAGGACGGCGACAGGATCGTCGTGTTCCCGCGCAGGCCCGGAAACCGCTTTGCCGTGATGGACGGAACCACCCTGGAGATTGTCGCCCATGTGAGCGCGCCACAGGACAAACACTTCTACGGTCATGGCGCGTTCACGCGAGACGGAAAACACCTCCTCGTCACGGAAAACGACCTTGAGACGCTTGCCGGTGGCATCGGTATCTACGAGGCCAAGGGCGGCTTTCGTCGGGTTGGGCAGGTCGTGCTGCCGGGCTCGGGACCCCATGAGATCGTGCGCGATCCCCAGCGCGATATCTTTTACGTCGCCTTGGGCGGCCTCCAGACCCACCCCGCCTATGGCCGCACGCCTTTGAACCTTGGCGACTTTCGAAGCCAAATTGTTGTTCTGGAGCATGACACCGGTGCGATCAGCCCCATGGGGTTCTGGAGCGGGACCGAAGGTGTTTCTCTGCGCCACCTCAGCGTCACCGGCGAAGGCCGCATGATGGTTGGCGGCCAGCTTGTCGACGCCGCACGTGGCTCCGCGCAGAACGTACTCTGGCACGTCGCGGGAGGTGCGGTAGACGCGTTGGAGGACGGCGTACTTCTGGACGGCTACGTGTCGTCCGTTGCAAGCTACGGGCAGCGGACGGTTGTCACGTCTAAAGAGAGTGGCTGTGTCCTGACCTTCAACGGGGCCACGTTAGAGCGTTCCAACATTCTGACCGGCGCCTCCGCGGCTGCTTTTGGATCGCGGGAACCCATCGCGTCGGGTTATGCAGTTTTGCGGCTAGGTGGGGTGGACGTCGCTGTGAGCGATCAGTTTGAGTTCGATAATCACGGCTTGAGCCTTCGCGCGACATGAGGAACGATTGAAATAGGGCCCTGTTCACACGCTAAACTCAACCTTCCATGGGCGCTGTGCAGGGCGGCGAGCTCTCCGCATGTTACTATGCTTGCCGCGCTTCCTAGCCTCAGCGGCAGACCTCTGAGTTGGTACGTCAATTCCGAGAGCACGGTGCTATGGAGGCGACCGCCCGCATTGAAAGTCACCGCACTACAGACCTCGGCTTAGACTGAAATCTAGCGGCCGAGGCAAACGCCATCTATTCAGCCTGCTACCGCAGAATTCAGGAAACCCACTGAATGTCGGCTTTGGGCCGATAGCAGACATTCGCTGCATTCGCGTTTGGCACCTGAAGATATCGAAGTGAGACTTTCGATTTCCGCAGAATGCTTCGGCTTCTCTGCAGCGCCGCACGCCCCTTTCAAACCGGACAATTTTGGCGCTTCAGACGGCGCCACGCCTACCGGCCAGGACGACTAGCGTAAAATGCTTAAGCCCTTGCCTACGTGTCACGCGGCTGTCACGCAGTGCGTCTAGCACAAATTCATTCGGATGAATAAGGCATGACGCAGACCACTTGGACCATAATCAAAGAGCAGATCTTGCGCGACATCGCTTCCGGGCGGCTGTCGGCGGGGGACCAGCTTCCGACAGAGACGCAGCTTGCCGCGCGGTTTGAGGCAGGGCGCCATTCCGTGCGCCGCGCTCTTGAGGCACTCGCCCGCGAAGGTAAAGTCAGCATCGAACAAGGGCGTGGGACCTTTGTGGCCGATGCGCCGCGGCTGACCTACCAGATTGGCAAGCGCACGCGGCTCAGGCGCAATCTGATCCCTCAGGGCGTCATAGTCACGAGCACGCTGATCGGGGCCGAGCGAATAAACGCGCCTCGCGAGGTGGCCGAGGCCCTGTTGCTCGATCCCAAAGCAAAGGTCACCAAGAGTGACCGGATCACCCTGGCCAACGATACGCCCGTGGCCTTTGGGTCCTCCTATCACTGCGTGACGCGGTTCCCTGACTTTGCCGAACGCCGCGACGTGCTTGGCTCAACGACGGAGACGTTCCGCTCCTTCGGGATCACGGATTACATCCGCAAACACACGGCGATCTATTCCCGCTCGGCGAAGCCCGACGAGGCCAGAACGCTCAAGCAGCATCCGGATGTACCAGTCCTCGTTGTGACGGCGGTGGACGCCACACCCGACGGCAGCCCGATTTCCTATGCCCGCGTGATCTGGTCCGCCGGGCGCGTGACATTCACCATGGAGGATCCCGATGGATGAGACGCTGAGCACGCTCGCGCGGGCGGATGGCGCGCGGCTGAAGGCCTTCGCGGAGACGTTGATCCCTGCGCTTGGCGATGTGGAAGTCGTCCAATCCCGCAGCGGGCTCGTGATGCTGCCGATGCGCGACACCGCGCAGGGCGTCGCGTTTCACCTTGGCGAAGTGTTGATGAGCGAGGCGCATATCCGCCGGAGTGACAGCCAAGGATACGGGATGCGGCGGGGCCATGATCTTGAGGCGTCGATGGCGATGGCCCTGGTGGACCTCGCCATGGCGGAGGGCGTTGAGCAGGCGGCCTGCGAGGCCTTTTGTGCCCAAGAGGCGCAGGCGCTGGCAGATGCCGACACGGACGTCCTGCGTCGGGTCGAGGCCACGCGCGTGAACATGGAGACATTCTGATGCCAGCCACGCTTCAGCCCAGCGCCTCCGAGACACGTGAGAACGCCGCCTTCGAAGCTCTGCTCTGGGCGCTCAGCCGCCCCGGCCAGGTGCGTGACCTGCCCGCCTCGGGTCCCGACCCGATCATCGAGGCGCTCCTTGATCGCGAATGCCGGGTCTATGCAGCGGACCCGCTCCTGGTACCGCGCATCATGCGCACGGGGGCGGAGATCGCGGATATCGGCGTGGCCGATCACGTTTTCCTCGGTTCAGCTGCTGCGCCGGAGATGCTCGCGCGCGTCGCTGTGGGCAGCGATCTTTATCCTGACGAGGGCGCGACTGTGGTCGTTGCGGCCACCATCTGCGAAGGGCAGCCTCTGCGACTGACCGGGCCGGGCGTTGACGGGGACATCGACATTCGCGTTGAAGGCCTCGCGGACGGCTTTTGGAAGGCCCGCGCGACGCGGTCGCGCTACCCGATGGGCTTTGATCTTTTCATCCAGGATGGCGCGCGGATCATCGGCATCCCGCGCTCGACCCACGTGGAGGTGCTTTGATGGCCTACGTCGCGACGAGAGGTGGCGAGCGCGCCATCGAGCAATCCGAACGCCTCTTCCGGGAGGAGATGGGCGCCTTCGATCAGGCCCGTGTGGACGAGGTGAAGCGTTCGCTGCCCTACCTGATCGACCGAGTGATGGGCGAGGCGTCGCTCTACGACGAAGACCTCGCCGCCCTCGCGCTCGCGCAGACAGGGGGCGAGCTCTACGAGGCGGTCCTTTTGCTACGCGCGTGGCGCACGACCCAACCGCGCCTCACTGTGGCGGCACCGGTGGAGCAGGACGGCCTCTTCACTCATCGCCGCATCTCGGCGGCGTTCAAGGACATCCCGGGCGGGCAGGTGCTCGGCCCGACGCTAGACTACGCGCACCGCATCCTGGCAACGGAGGTGCTGGAAGGCGGCACCTACGCGCCGGAGCCCGTGGAGCCCGCGGCGCACTCTGCGCCCGCCCACCAGCCTGCCGTCAGCGCCTGGCAGGCGGAGAATGACCTCATCGACCTCCCTGAGGACGATGAGACCAAAGGCAACGATATCCCCGACCTCACCCGCGAGCCGCTGCTTTTCCCATCCAAACGCGCCCACACGCTGCAAAGCCTCGCGCGGGCGGAGACGGGCGGCGTGCTGGCCTTGGGCTATGCGGCGCAACGTGGCTACGGGCAGGCGCATCCCACGGTGAACG